>JALSSO010000045.1:17500-73089 GCA_026984215.1 Gammaproteobacteria bacterium
GGCAAACTCCGAATACCTGGAAGTGCAATCACGGGAGACAGACGGCGGGTGCTAACGTCCGTCGTCGAGAGGGAAACAACCCAGACCGCCAGCTAAGGTCCCCAAATCATGGCTAAGTGGGAAACGATGTGGGAAGGCTAAGACAGCCAGGAGGTTGGCTTAGAAGCAGCCACCCTTTAAAGAAAGCGTAATAGCTCACTGGTCGAGTCGGCCTGCGCGGAAGATTTACCGGGGCTCAAGCCATGTACCGAAGCTGCGGATGCGTGCTTGCACGCATGGTAGGGGAGCGTTCCGTAGGCCTGCGAAGGTGGATCGTGAGGTCCGCTGGAGGTATCGGAAGTGCGAATGCTGACATGAGTAACGATAAAGGGGGTGAAAAACCTCCTCGCCGAAAGCCCAAGGTTTCCTGCGCAACGTTAATCGGCGCAGGGTTAGTCGGCCCCTAAGGCGAGGGCGAAAGCCGTAGCCGATGGGAAACAGGTCAACATTCCTGTACCTCTTGTTACTGCGATGGGGGGACGGAGAAGGCTAGGCCAGCCGGGCGTTGGTCGTCCCGGTTCAAGCGTGTAGGCAGTCGTTCCAGGCAAATCCGGAGCGGCATATGCCGAGGCGTGATGACGAGCTCCCACGGGAGCGAAGTGGTCGATGCCATGCTTCCAGGAAAAGCCTCTAAGCATCAGGTAGCAAGAGACCGTACCCCAAACCGACACAGGTGGGCAGGGTGAGAATCCCAAGGCGCTTGAGAGAACTCGGGTGAAGGAACTAGGCAAATTGGCACCGTAACTTCGGGAGAAGGTGCGCCCTTGGCGGTGAAGGACCTCGCGTCCGGAGCTGCTGGGGGCCGCAGTGACCAGGGGGCTGCGACTGTTTACTAAAAACACAGCACTCTGCAAACTCGTAAGAGGACGTATAGGGTGTGACGCCTGCCCGGTGCCGGAAGGTTAAGTGATCGGGTTATCCCCTCGGGGAGAAGCTCGTGATCGAAGCCCCGGTAAACGGCGGCCGTAACTATAACGGTCCTAAGGTAGCGAAATTCCTTGTCGGGTAAGTTCCGACCTGCACGAATGGCGTAACGATGGCCCCACTGTCTCCACCCGAGACTCAGTGAAATTGAAATCGCTGTGAAGATGCAGTGTACCCGCGGCTAGACGGAAAGACCCCGTGAACCTTTACTACAGCTTTACACTGAACGCTGAGCATGCCTGTGTAGGATAGGTGGGAGGCTGCGAAGCCGGGACGCCAGTTCCGGTGGAGCCGTCCTTGAAATACCACCCTGGTATGTTTGGCGTTCTAACCCAGGCCCGTTATCCGGGTCGGGGACAGTGTATGGCGGGTAGTTTGACTGGGGCGGTCTCCTCCCAAAGAGTAACGGAGGAGCGCGAAGGTACCCTAAGCGCGGTCGGAAATCGCGCGGTTCGTGCAAGGGCATAAGGGTGCCTGACTGCGAGACAGACACGTCGAGCAGAGGCGAAAGCCGGTCCTAGTGATCCGGTGGTTCTGTATGGAAGGGCCATCGCTCAACGGATAAAAGGTACTCCGGGGATAACAGGCTGATACCGCCCAAGAGTCCATATCGACGGCGGTGTTTGGCACCTCGATGTCGGCTCATCACATCCTGGGGCTGAAGCAGGTCCCAAGGGTATGGCTGTTCGCCATTTAAAGTGGTACGCGAGCTGGGTTTAGAACGTCGTGAGACAGTTCGGTCCCTATCTACCGTGGGCGTTGGAGACTTGAGGGGAGCTGCTCCTAGTACGAGAGGACCGGAGTGGACGTACCTCTGGTGTTCCGGTTGTCACGCCAGTGGCACCGCCGGGTAGCTATGTACGGAAGGGATAACCGCTGAAGGCATCTAAGCGGGAAGCCCACCCCAAGATGAGGTCTCCCTGGATCCTCGAGATCCCTGAAGGGCCCTGGAAGACGACCAGGTTGATAGGCTGGATGTGGAAGCGCAGCAATGCGTGAAGCTAACCAGTACTAATTGCCCGTGAGGCTTGACCATATAACACCCAAGCGGCCTGCAAAGGCGGGCGCGGGTGGCGGCAGCGCAACGACATGCAGATGCTGATGCCTTCCGAATTGGGGCATCCAGCCCGTCGGCTGGATGCGGCAGCCGGTTTGCCTGGCGGCCATAGCGAGCGGGAACCACCCGATCCCATTCCGAACTCGGAAGTGAAACCGCTCAGCGCCGATGATAGTGTGGGGCCTCCCCATGCGAAAGTAGGTCACCGCCAGGCTTTTCATTCAGGCCCCTGTATCCACGAGTCGGATGCAGGGGCTTTTTGTTTTTCATTTGGTTTGTCGGTGACAGGAGGCCCCGGCTTCATACTTCCGAGCGAGGGTGCCGGGTTGCCGGGTCAGCGCAAGTGCCGCTGACGCTCAATCTTGGCCCAGGTGTCTCGCAAGGTGACGGTGCGGTTGAAGACACGCTTGCCTTGGGCGAAGGCGCGGGAATCCACGCAGAAGTAGCCTTGGCGCTCGAACTGGAAGTGTTGGCCGGGTTCGGCGGTGGACAATCCGGGTTCCAGTTTGCAGCCGGTGAGCACGCGCATGGATTCGGGATTCAGATCGTCTAGGAAGTCCCCGTTCGCTCCGGGATTGGGGACGCGGAACAGGCGGTCGTAGAGCCTCACCTCGGCGTCGAAGGCGTGCCGAGCCGAGACCCAATGCAGTGTGCCTTTCACTTTTCGACCATCGGGTGTGGTGCCACCCCGTGTGGCCGGGTCGTAGGAGCAGATTAGTTCGACCACATCCCCCGCCTCGTTCTTGACCACTTCTTCGCAGGTGATGAGATAGCCATAGCGTAGACGGACCTCCCGCCCCGGTGCCAGGCGGAAGAACTTGGCCGGCGGATCTTCCATGAAATCGGCGCGTTCGATGTAGAGTTCGCGGCAGAAGGGCAGCTCACGGCTCCCCATTTCGGGTCGGTTGGGGTGATTGGCCGCGGGCAGCCATTCCACCAGGTCTTCCGGGTAGTTACGGATGGTGAGTTTCAAGGGCTCGAGTACCCCCATCACGCGCGGGGCGTGTTCGTTGAGATCGTCACGCACGCAGTTCTCCAGCACGGTCATGCGGATCACGGCGTCCTTCTTGGTGACGCCGATTCGTTCGCTGAAGTCGCGGATGGCGGCGGGTGTGTATCCGCGCCGGCGCAACCCCGAGATCGTGGGCATTCGTGGATCGTCCCAGCCGTCCACATGCCCTTCGTTTACCAGCACCTGGAGCCGGCGCTTGCTCATGACGGTGTACTCGAGCGCTAGACGCGCGAATTCGATCTGGCGCGGCACGCATTCCGTGCCCACCTCACGGATCACCCAGTCGTAGAGCGGGCGGTGATCTTCGAACTCCAGGGTGCACAGCGAGTGGGTGATGCATTCGATGGCGTCCGACAGTGGATGCACGAAGTCGTACATGGGGTAGATGCACCAGCGATCCCCCGTACGGTGGTGGGGCACGTGCTTGATGCGGTAGAGCACGGGGTCACGCAGATTGAGGTTGGGCGAGGCCATGTCGATTTTGGCGCGCAGGACGTGGGCGCCGTCGGGGAACTCGCCGGCCCGCATGCGCCGGAAAAGCTTAAGGTTTTCTTCCACCGAGCGGTCGCGATAGGGGCTTTCGACTCCCGGTTCGGTGAGCGTACCGCGGTATTCGCGGATCTTCTCCGGAGGCAGGCTGTCCACGTAGGCCTTGCCTTTCTCGATCAGGCGCAGCGCGTATCCGTAGAGCTGCTCGAAATAGTCCGAGGCATGAGTCAGCCGGTTCCACTGGTATCCCAGCCACCGCACGTCTTCCATGATGGCCCGGACGTACTCCTCGTCTTCCTTCTCCGGATTGCTGTCGTCGAAGCGCAGGTTGCAGGTCCCCCCGAAGTCCTCCGCGATGCCGAAATTGAGGCAGATGGACTTGGCATGCCCGATATGCAGATAGCCGTTGGGTTCGGGTGGGAATCGCGTCGCCACCCGGCCGCCGTATTTCCCGGCACGCAGATCGTCTTCCACGATCTCGCGAATGAAGTTTCTCGGGGTGCTCGCCTGGCTCACGGTGCCGCCGTTGTCCTGGTGGAAGGGATTGGGAGGGGGATTATACCGGGCGGCGTCGCGCCCGTGGTTGGGCGTTTTCCCCGTGGTGCCGGTGCGCGTATCCTGTCCTGTGACGTGCAACACAAGCGGGCCCTGATGGACACGCAGGACTTTCTCTTCATCTTGTTGGCGATTTTGTTCACGGCGCGGGTGCTCGCCGAATTGGCGGCACGCGCGGGCGCCCCGCCGGTGATCGGGGAGTTGGCGGCCGGGATCCTCCTGGGGCCGAGCGTTTTCGGTTGGCTTTCGCCGGGCGAGACCCTGCGCGCGTTGGCCGAGATCGGGATCATTCTGCTGCTTTTCCAGGTGGGGCTGGAGACGGACGTGCGGCGTCTGGCGCGGGCGGGGTTGCACTCGGCTGGCCTGGCTTTGGCCGGTTTCGGGCTTCCCATGCTGTTCGGGTTCGTCGTGATGTATTGGGGTTTCGGCGCGCCCGCCCTGGTGGCGGTGTTCGTCGGCGGCACGCTCACGGCGACCAGCATCGGGATCACGGTGCGCGTGCTGGCCGATCTGGGGCGCCAACAAACCCCCGAAGGACAGATCGTGCTGGGGGCGGCGGTGCTCGATGACGTGCTGGGCGTGGTGTTGCTCGCGCTGTTGTACGAGTTTTCCGCGGCCGGAGGCGTGAGTCTCGCCAACGGTGCCAAGGTATTGTTGTTCGTGGGGGCTTTTTTCGTGCTCGCCCCCATCGTGGCCAAACTCATGTCGGGGGTGGTGCACCGCATGGAGTCTCAGACGCAGATTCCCGGGCTCATTCCCACGGTGATGGTCTCGTTGGTGTTGTTCTTCGCCTGGCTCGCTCATGTGATGGGGGCCCCGGAGTTGCTCGGCGGATTCGCTGCGGGTCTGGCCCTCTCGCGACGCTTCTTCCTTCCTTTCGGCATTGCGTTGCGTACGGACCCGAGATTTTCCGAAAGGATCGAGGCGCAGATGCAGCCCATCATCCAGCTGTTCACGCCCATCTTCTTCGTGGTGGTGGGCCTGTCGCTGAATCTGCGCGCGGTGGACTGGGCTAAGCCGGAGATCTGGTTGCTCTCCGTGTCCCTGTTGTCGGTGGCCGTGGCGGGCAAGGTGCTCGGTGCCATGGTGTTGCCCCTGCCGGCGCGCATGCGGTGGTTGGTGGGCACGGCCATGGTCCCCCGCGGCGAGGTGGGGCTCATTTTCGCCGAGATCGGCATCCAGACGGGCGTGCTGGACGATTTGCTGTATGCCAGCCTCATTATCGTGATCGCACTCACCACGCTGGTGCCTCCGTTTCTCATGAAATGGATGATCCGCCGCCAGCCAACCGTGGCGGACTTGTCTCCATGAGCACCACCCTCCGATTGCCCCGAACCGCGCGGGTCCGCGAATCCGGGGAGCTCCCGGACGTGCTCAAAGCGGAGCTGGAGGCCCAGCCTCCGGACCGGCTCCCGCTACAACAGGCCCTGGCCCGTGGCAGCCACGCCCTGGGGGCGGGGTTTTCCGTCACCGTGCTGCACGTGACGGTACAGCACGATCTTGTGCGCGCGCGGGTGGGCGTGTTCTTCGAAGGGCTGGTGGCGGGTTGCGGTTGTGCGGACGATCCCACGCCGGTGCAGCCGCACCCGGAGTATTGTGAGCTTCTACTGGAAGTCGACCGAGGCACGGGGTGGGCCCGGGTCGAGCTGGACGAACGAGAGGGATCGGAATGAACGCGACGGAAACCGGCGTATCACCCGAGGCGCCTCAGCATCGGCGTGGACTGTCGGGATGGCAGGTGATGCTGATCGTCCTGGCTGCCATGGCGCTGGCTGCGGGTGGCACGTACTGGGTGCTGCGCAACACATTCTTCGCCCGGGCCTTCGAGCCGGTGCGGCTCACGGCGCCCGAGCAGCGCGCACTGGAGGCCAAGCTGGAGCGGCTGGGGGCGCCACCCGCCGACACCGCGGACAAGCCCCCGGCCAAGGGCGGAGCGCCGGGAGGGCCGGTGCCGGAACCCTACACGGAGCGTGCCGAAGACCGGCGTGTGGTGTTCACTGAGCGCGAGCTCAACGCCATGATCGCGAACAATCCCGATCTGGCACGCAGGCTGGCCATCGACCTGTCCGACGACCTGGTGAGCGCCAAGCTCATCGTTCCCGTGGATCCGGATTTTCCGATCCTCGGCGGCACCACCCTCAAGGTAAAGGCCGGACTGGAGGTCTCCTTCGAGGCGGGTCGGCCCCGTATCGTGCTGCGTGGCGTGAGCCTCATGGGGGTTCCCTTGCCCAGCGCGTGGCTGGGCGGCCTCAAGCACATCGACCTGGTGCGGGAGTTCGGCGGACAGCCGGGTTTTTGGAAGTCCTTCGCCGACGGGATCGAATACATCGAGGTCGAGGACGGCCGGCTGGCGGTGGTGCTGCGCGAGTGAGGCACAGCCTGCATCGCTCGGACGCCGGCCCGGCGCGCGGCTCGCGTGCACGAGGCCCCGGTCGCGGCAGGTGGGGGCTTGACCCTGTAGTCGGCTACAGGGTGTAGACTAGCCCGCCATGCACGAAGGGCAGACTTTGAGTATCGGGAGGCTGGCGCGGGCCAGCGGACTCGGCGTGGAGACCCTGCGCTACTACGAGCGGCGTGGGCTGTTGGCGCCGGCGGGACGGACGGCCTCCGGCTACCGCCAGTACCGACCCGAGGCCGTGCGGCGATTGCGCTTCATCCGCCGCGCCCAGGCGCTGGGCTTCTCGCTGGACGAGATCCGGGAACTCCTGGCGCTGGCCGAGGTGCCGGACGGCGACGCCGGCCGTGTGAAGGCGATCACCCAGGAGAAGATCGCCGACATCGAGCGACGGATCCGTGACCTGGCGCGCATGAAGGCCTCCCTGGAGACGTTGGCCGAACGTTGCCCCGGGCATGGGCCCACGGCGCAATGCCCGATCTTGGACGCACTCGCGGGAGAAGACGATGCCTGAAGCCGACGCGGCCGAGGAGCTGGAGATCGACGTGGAAGGGATGAGCTGTGCCTCCTGTGCGGGTCGGGTGGAGCGCGGGCTCAACAAGCTGGACGGTGTGAAGGCGGCCACCGTGAATCTGGCCGCGGGCCGAGCGCGGGTACGCCTGGATTCGCGTCGCACGCCCACCGGTGAAGTCGTGGCGCGGATTCGCGAGCTCGGATATCGGCCGGTGCTCGCGGAGACGGAGTTCGCCGTGGAGGGGATGACCTGCGCCAATTGCGCCGCCCGCGTGGAGCGCGTCCTGTCCCGCCTGCCCGGCGTGTTGGAGGCCCACGTGAACCTGGCCGCCGAGCGGGCGCGGGTCCGCTACGTGCCCGGCACCGTCGAGGAGCAGCAACTTTTCGAGGCGGTGCGCGAGGCCGGCTACACCCCACGTGCGTGCGACCCTGCGGCCCGGGAGGTGGACGTGGCGGCGGCCCGCAAGCGGCAGGCCCTGCGCCGCTTGCGCCGGGACGTGGTGATCGCCGGCTTGCTGAGCGTGCCGGTTCTGGTGCTGGCCATGGGGCCCATGATCGCGCCGGCCTTCGGGAGGTGGCTGGAGGCCGTGGCACCCTCGCCACACTTCTGGGGCTGGGTGGAGGCGCTGCTCACCACGGCAGTGATGGCCGGGCCGGGGCGGCGTTTCATCGGGCCCGGCTGGAAGGCCTACCGCGCCGGGTCACCGGACATGAACAGCCTGGTCATGACGGGCACCGGCGCGGCCTGGCTGTACAGCATGGCGGTGCTGCTCGTCCCGCAGTGGCTTCCCGAGGCGGCCCGGAACCTGTATTTCGAGGCGGCCGCCGTGGTGATCTCCGTGGTATTGCTGGGCAAGTATCTCGAAGAGCTCGCCAAGGGGCGCACGCAGGCGGCGGTGCGCGGGCTGCTCAAGCTCCAGGCGCGCACCGCCCGGGTCCTGGTGGACGGCCGTGAGCAGGAGCGCCCCATCGCATCCGTGCGGGTGGGGGATCGGGTGGTGGTGCGGCCCGGTGAGCGGATTCCGGTGGATGGCCGCGTGGTGGAAGGCGCCAGCGACGTGGACGAATCGATGCTCACCGGAGAGCCGCTGCCGGTGGTCAAGCAGCCCGGCGAAGCGGTGGCCGCCGGCACCGTCAACCGGCACGGCCGGTTGGTGATCGAGGCCGAACGGGTGGGGGCGGATACCGCCCTGGCCCAGATCATCCGGCTGGTGGAGCGCACCCAGGGCGCCAAGCTCCCAGTGCAGAAGCTGGCCGACCGCGTGGTTCGGGTATTCACGCCGGTGGTGCTCGTGGTGGCCGCGGTCACTTTCGCGGTGTGGTATTGGCTCGGCCCTGAGCCCTCCATCACCTATGCACTGGTCACGGCGGTGGCGGTGCTGGTGGTGGCCTGTCCCTGCGCAATGGGCCTGGCCACGCCCGCGGCCATCATGGTGGGCACGGGGCGGGCCGCGGAACTGGGCGTCTTGTACCGCAAGGGTGAGGCGCTGGAGGTTCTGGATCACGTGGACACCGTGGTCTTCGACAAGACGGGCACGCTCACCGTGGGACGGCCTCGGCTCACCGACGTGGTGACCGTGGCGGGCGGCGAGCGCGCGGCCTTGCTGCGCCTGGCCGCCGCGGTGGAGTCGGCCAGTGAGCATCCCGTGGCCCGCGCCGTGGTGGAGGCGGCCGAGGCCGAGGGGCTGGCGTTGGAGCCACCCGAGGCCTTCGAGGCCGTTCCAGGCAACGGGGTGCGGGCCACGGTGGGGGGGCGGCGCGTGGTGTTGGGCACCGCACGCTTCCTGGAGGCCGAGGGCATCGCGCTGGAAGCCGCGCGCGAGGCGGTGGAGCGGCTGGCGTCGGCCGCGCGCACGCCGATGGTCGTGGCGGTGGACGGCCGGGTGGTCGGGGTGCTGGCCATCGCCGACCCCCTGCGTGAGGAGACGCCCGCGGTGGTCGCGTGGCTGCGCCGACGCGGACTGCGGGTGGCCATGGTGACGGGCGATCTGGACAAGACCGCGCGCGCCGTGGCCCGCGAGGCGGGCATCGAGCAGGTCCATTCCGGTGTGTTGCCCGAGGGCAAGGCCGAGGTGGTGGCGGAGCTGCAGGCGCGGGGACACCGGGTGGTCTTCGTCGGTGACGGGATCAACGACGCTCCGGCCCTGGCCCAGGCCGATGTGGGCATGGCCATGGGCTCGGGCACCGACATCGCCATCGAGACCGGTGATGTGACCCTCACACACCGGCACCTGGACGCGGTACCCACGGCCTTGAACGTGGCCCGTGCCACGCTGCGCACGATCCGAGGCAACCTGTTCTGGGCCTTCGGTTACAACGTGGCCCTGATCCCACTGGCCGCGGGTGCGTTCTACCCTTTCTTTGGCATTCTGCTCGACCCCGTCGTGGCGGGACTGGCCATGGGGTTGTCCAGCGTCTTCGTGGTGACCAACAGCCTGCGACTGCGCCGCGTGCGACCGGTGCGGCTTGCATCCATGGAGTCGCCCGTGCGGCAGGACCGGCTGTCGCCACAACCGGCCGGGGCGGGCGCCCCCTGAGCCACCTCTGGGGATGCGGGGCACGGCGTCCTCCGGACGATTCGCGTGAATCATCACAGGAGTATGGCAGCATGACTCGACTGGAAGTGAAGGGAATGACCTGCATGCATTGCGTGGCGGCGGTGAAGAAGGCCCTGGAGGCGGTGCCGGGCGTGGCACGGGTCGAGGTGTCCCTGGAGGCTGGCGAGGCCCTCGTCGAGGGCACGGCCGACCCCGAGGCCCTGATGGCCGCCGTGAAGAATGAGGGGTACGAGGCGCGCGTGGCCGGCTGACCCCGGTCCCTGTGGCCGTGTTTGTCGACACCCATTGCCACATCGACGTGGAGGACTTCGCTCCGGACCGGGAGCTGGTCCTCGCACGGGCGCGGGAGGCGGGCGTGGGGCCCATCGTGGTGCCGGCGGTACGCGCTGCGACGTGGGATCACCTGCTCGGGGTCTGCGCCGCCCACGCGGATCTGTATCCGGCGCTTGGGCTTCACCCGGTCTACGTGGCGGAGCACGCGGACGCGGATCTGGAGGACCTGGCGCGGCGGCTCACCGAGCAGCGGCCCCTGGCTGTGGGCGAGATCGGCCTGGATTTCTACGTGAAGGATCTCGACCGGGAACGCCAGCTGCGGTTGTTCGAGGCGCAGCTCGTCATCGCCCGGGATGCCGGGCTGCCGGTGATCCTGCACGTGCGCAAGGCCCACGACGTGGTGTTGTCCCTGCTGCGGCGCATCCGCCCGCCGGGTGGGATCGCCCATGCCTTCAACGGCAGCCTCCAGCAGGCGGCGCGGTATCTGGACCTCGGATTCCGGCTGGGCTTCGGCGGTATGCTGAGCTACGAGCGCTCGCGCAGGCTGCGCGCCCTGGCGCATGCACTGCCCCGCGAGGCCCTGGTGCTGGAGACCGACGCCCCGGACCTGTCCGGGGCGTCGCACCGGGGCGAGCGCAACAGCCCGGAGTATCTGCCCGAGTATGCCCGGGCCTTGGCCACGGTGCGCGGGGAACCGCTACCGGAAGTGGCGCACTACACCACCCGCAATGCCTGTGAAGTCCTTGGCATCCCCGCCTGACCAACGGCGCCACGCGCAGGGGAGCGCAGATCGTTTCGGCGGGATCGCGCGCCTGTACGGCACGGCCGGCGCCGCGCGCATCGGCGCCATGCACGTCTGCGTGGTGGGGCTGGGTGGGGTGGGGTCCTGGGCCGCCGAGGCGCTGGCGCGCACGGGTGTGGGGGCGCTCACGCTGATCGACTACGACACGGTCTGCCCCACCAACGTGAACCGCCAGGTGCATGCGCTGGAGGGCACCTTCGGGCGCAAGAAGCTTGCGGTCATGACCGAACGCATCCGGGCCATCCATCCGGCCTGCCGCCTCACCGCACTGGACGACTTTCTCACCACCCGCAACCTGGCCGACTACTTGGACCCCGGCCGCGGATATACCGCCGTGCTGGATGCCATCGACAGCATCGCCTTCAAGGCGGCCATGATCGCCCATTGCAGGCGGCGGCGGATCCCCATCGTGACCACGGGTGGGGCGGGTGGTCTCACCGACCCGACCCAGATCCAGGTACGCGACCTGTCGCGGACCCGGAACGACCCCCTGGCGGCCAAGGTGCGCTCGCGTCTGCGGGCGCAATACGGGTTCTCGCGCAATCCCCGACGCAGCTTCGGCGTGCCCTGCGTCTCCTCCACCGAACAGCCCCGCTATCCCCGCCCGGACGGCACGGTGGGTTTCGAGAAGCCCGGCGTGTGCGGCGTTTCGCTGGACTGCCGCATGGGCTACGGGGCGGTGAGCTTCGTCACCGCCGCCTTCGGTCTGGTGGCCGCCGCCCAGGTCGTGGAGCGTGGGCTACGGCGCATGGAGCGGCAGGCCGACCGGTGAGCGGGGAGGGGACGCTGCTCGCGGCGCTGGAGGCCCATCAACGACGGTTGCGCGCCTGCCGCCGGTGCCCGCGCATGATCGGACCGCCGATCACCGGATTGCCCGTGGTCTCGCCCATCCTGCTGGTCGGCCAGGCGCCGGGGCCCAGGGAGATCGAGCGGCGCCGCCCCTTCGCCTGGACGGCCGGGAAGACCCTGTTCGGCTGGTTCGCCCGCATCGGTATCGACGAGGACCGCTTCCGGCGGCGCGTCTACATGGCGGCGGTCTGTCGATGCTTCCCGGGCAAGCGACCCCGGGGCGGCGACCGCGCGCCCAGCCGCGAAGAGATCGCCAACTGTGCGCCCTGGATGGAGACGGAGCTCGACCTGCTGCAGCCGCGGCTGATCCTGCCGGCCGGTCGGCTCGCCATCGCCCGGTTTCTGCCGCCGGCGCCCCTCACCGAGCAGGTGGGCCGCTCGTTCCGTGTCCGGGTGCGTGGATTCGAGACGGACGTGGTTCCGCTGCCTCATCCCTCGGGTGCCTCGCCCTGGCACCGCACCGAGCCTGGCAAGACGCTGCTGCGCCGCGCGCTGCGGATCATCGCCGCACACGAGGCCTGGAGGCATATCCTGACCGGCACGGACGGCACCGCTTGAGCTCGTCCCAGGGGGGTTACTCGGTTCCGGCGGGCGCCCGTGTGGCCTCTCGTTTTTGAACCCGGTGGATGAAATACAGGTTGCGCAGATAGATGAACAGGCCCGCCCCCTGTCCCACGATGAATACCGGATCCCTGCGGTGGATGGCATAGGCCAGGAGCGTGATCCCGCCGGCGACGCTGAAATACCAGAACGCCAAGGGGATGACGCTGCGGCGCAGGCGTTCGGTGTAGATCCATTGGACGATGAAACGCATGGAAAACAGCGCTTGGCCGGTGAAGCCGATGATCAGCCAGAGAATGCCTTGTCCTTGCATGCGGCGCTCCGAATCGGTCGGGGGTTGTGGGGAGACGCGCGACGGGGTCGTCCGACTCGGCGGCGTCTCACGTCTCTTCGACCTCGGGGAGACAGTTGCGCCGCAACAGCCACATGACCCCGGCCAGGTCCACCAGTCCCACCCACAGACGATTGTGAATCCCGTAATGGGAGCGGCCGCCCGTACGCGGGCGGTGGCGGACCTCCACCGAATGCACGGTCCCGCCCAGCCGGATCATGAGCGCGGGCAGGAAGCGGTGCATGTGATCGAAATAGGGCATGTCCAGAAAATCCGAGCGCCGGAAGATCTTGAGACCGCATCCGGTGTCCGGCGTGTGGTCGCGCAGCAAGGCCCCGCGCACGCCGTTGGCGATCCGTGACGAGAGCCGCCGCAGCCAGGTGTCCTGGCGCTTGCGTCGCCAGCCGGCGATGAGGATCGGCCCTGCGTGGTCCCGCCGGCGCGCCTCGCGCCACAAGGCGGGGATGTCGGCCGGGTCGTTCTGGCCGTCGCCGTCGAGGGTGCAGATCCATTCCGCCCGCGCCGCCCGAACGCCGGTGCGGATCGCCGTGCTCTGACCGCAGCTTGCGCGGTGACGCAGCACGCGCAGGCGGCGATCGGCCGCCGCCGCGCCGGCGAGCAGTTCCGGCGTCGCATCGGTGCTTCCGTCATCGACCACCACCACCTCGTAGTCCACCACGCCTTGGAGTGCCGTACGGATCTCGCCCAGCAGCGGGCCGGCGTTGTCCGCCTCGTTGTGCATGGGGATGACGAGGGACAATTCCACGGACCGATGTGCTCCCCGGAGCTTCGGAAAATCAACCATTATACGTGCCGCGTGGGCGTGGCGGTCGTCGTGGCATCGGGAAGGTTCGCCGGGTTCACGGAAGGTCGGCCGGGCAGGTCCCGCTGCGGGCCCGGCGGTCGACCAACGCCCAGCGGACGCGGTGACGGGTGCCGAGGTCGATGGCGCGCCCCGGATCGAAACACGGTTGGAGTTGTTCGCGAGGCAGAAGCAGCCAGCGTCCGGGGGCGCCGTCCAGCCAGCGCAGCGCCTCGGCCAACACGGCCTCGCGTGGACGGCCGCGGTATTCGAAGGCCTGGACCGGGCGGTCGGCGAGCAGGACGAGCTGTTCTTTCCACCACAACAGGCCGAGTTCGGCGCCGGGCCCGATGCGCCGGCCCACCTCGGCCATGAACGGCGCGGCCGAGCGGATGGGATCGAGTACCGGGTAGCCCACCCACCCCAGCGCCAGCCAAAAACTCAGCAGAAAGCCCGCCAGGGAGGACGCCCCGCCGGTGGGCCCGCGCCATGCCCAGGCCAGCCCTAGCGCGGCGGCCAGCATCACGGGTACGAACGCGGGATAGGGCAGGGACGGCGTGCCCGGCGGCACGGGGTCGGGGCCGACGGCGAGCCACAGCGCCGCCCCACCGAGGCCCACGGTGAGCAAGACGAGCACGGCGAATGCGAGCCGGTGCACGCCCGGACGGCGCAGGAGCCCGGGAAGCAGCGGGGAGAGCGCCAACGCGAAGGCGGGCAAGGCCGGCAACATGTAGACTCCGCGCTTGCCTGGGGACAGACTGAAGAAGAACACCACCAGCACCACCCACCCGAGCAGGATCCACTGGCGGGCGTCCGCCCGTCGCAACCGCCGCCACCATGCCGGCACCGCCCAGGGCAGCAGCAGGGTCAGCGGCAGCCAGAAGACCGGGATCACGGCGCCCACGTAGTACCACCAGGGTTTGTGGTGGTGCCAGGCGGCGACATAACGCTCGCCGGTCTGGCGGAACAGGATCTCGTCACGGTAGGCCTGAAGCGCTGGATCGGCGCTGGTGGCCACCGCGATCAGCATCGGCGCGAGCCAGATCCCCACCGCGGCGAGCAGGAGCAGGGGGCCGCTGGCCCATTGCCAGCCCGTGCCGCCCAGCCGGGGCGCGGGCCGCCCGCCGCGCCGGCGGATCCAGGCCCAGGGCAGGAAGGCGAACAAGGGCAGGAATCCCACCCCCTTGGTGATGATGCCGAGGCCCATGGCCGCGAACGCCGCCCGGTACCAGCCCCAGGCCGGGCCGAGGAGCAGGTGGCGCAGCAGGCCGTACAGGCCCAGGGTCACCCAGAAAGTGAGCAAGGCGTCGATCTGCGCCAGGCGGGCCTGCAGGGCGAACTGCACGCTCACCAGCAGGGCCGCGGCGGCGTACCACCCCACGCGGCGCGTCCAGAGTCGCCGGGCGAGATCGTAGACCAGCCCGAGGGTGAGGAGCGAGGCCAGCAGGGAAGGCAGCAAGAAGGAGAGCCGCATGTCCCCGGTGAGCCGGTAGACGGCGGCGATGGTCCAGAAGAACAGGGGCGGCTTGTCCGCGTACAGGTGCCCGCCTCGGGTGGGAAACAGCCACTGGCCGCTGTCGGCCATTTCCTTGGCCACCAAGGCGTAGCGGGGCTCGTCCGGGGGCCAGGGGTCGCGCAGGCCGTAGCCGGCCGAAAGGACCACCAAAGCCACGGTGAACAGGACGACCCCTGTCCAACGGTCGCGCCGCCCGGCGCTCGAGGTCAAGCTCATCGGCCGGGCCGGGGCGTGCCGGGCGGCTCGATTCGGCCCTCATGCTCGAAGCGCAACCGGACGGCGGCGCCGGCCAGGCGCATGTGCCCTTCCAGGCGATAGCTCAGCTGACGGGGATGGTCGTGGCCGAATGCGTTGAGTTGCCGCAGCCAGTCGAGCACCCCGGTCACCACATGGACGGGCACCACGCGCGTGCCGTAGGGCGGCACGTCGATGGCGGTGTCGTCCACGCCGCTGGCGAAGTGTTTGCCGTTGAGGTACACGTCGTAGGCCATGCCCCGGATCTTGAGCGGGCGGTCGGAGCGGTTCTGGATGCGCAGGCGCAGCGCATATTCCTGCTCGAATACATCCATGCGCACCGGCTCGATGCCGCTGACGCTGACACGGGGGGGGTCGGGCGCCAGCGTGGCGCAGGCGGCGAGCAGGAGCGACGCCAGCAGGGCCGGGAACAGGGTGCGCCGGCGGGCCGATTCATTCATGCTGGGCATCCTCTTTTGTCGGGTTTTTCACCGCCTCGCGCTCGGGTGTCTGCGGCGGGGCGGCATCGTCGTCCATCAGGATCCGCCATGCGGGCCCTTCCAGATCGTCGAACTGGCCCGATCGGGCCGCCCACCAGAACACCCCCACGATCACCACCAGCAGGACGAGGGCGATGGGGATGAGCATGAACACGGCTTCCATCGGGTCAGGTCTCCTCGGCACGGGGGCGCGGGCGGGTCAGGCGCAGCGCATTGCCCACCACGATCAGGGAGCTGGCGGACATGCCCAGCGCCGCCATCCAGGGCAGGATCCAGCCGGCCGCCGCCAGCGGCAGCGCCACCAGATTGTAGCCCAGGGCCCAGGCCAGGTTCTGCACGATGATGCGCCGGGCGCGGATGGCGGTGGCGAAGGCCTCGGTCACGCCGTCCAGGCGCGAGCGCAGAAGCACTAGATCGGCGCTGGCCAAGGCGAGCTGTGCGCCGCCACCCATGGCGATGGACACGTCGGCGGCGGCCAGCACCGGGGCGTCGTTGACGCCGTCGCCGACCATGGCCACGCGGCCCTGGTTGCGGGTCTGCAGGGCGCGCAGCTCGGCGAGCTTGCCCTGCGGCGTGCGCTCGGCGAGCACGTGCCCTTCCGGAATGCCGAGTTGCCGGGCCAGGGCGAGGGCCGCGGCGCGGCGGTCGCCGCTCAGCAGCCAGAGTGCCAGCCCACGGGCGCGCAACGTGGCCAGCATGCCGGCCGCTTCCGGGCGTGCGGCGTCGTGCAGCACCAGGCGGCCCAGCAGCCCCCGCCGGGCCGAGGCCACCCAGACCACGCTGGCGTCGGTCGGTTCGCTGGCGGCGGTTTCGGGCAAGGGTGCCTCGTGGCCGTGGCGGCGCAGGAACCTGGCCGTGAACATGGGGTGCCCGACGGCCACCGGATCGCTCTGCACACGGCCCTCCAGGCCGGCCCCTGGGGTGTTGCGCACGGCCTCGGCCACGGGCGGCGCGAGGCCCCGCTCCAGTGCGGCCTGGACGATCACCCGGGCCAGGGGATGCTCGGAGTGGCGTTCCAGCGCCGCGGCGATGCCCAGCACCCGATCCTCGCCCGACTCGGCCGTGGGCTGGATATCGACCAGACGTGGGCGGCCCTCGGTGAGCGTGCCGGTTTTGTCGAACACCACGTGGCGCACCTGGACGAGGCCTTCCAATGCATCGCCCCGGGTGGTCAGCACGCCGCGTCCCGCGAGCCGTCCGGTGGCGGCGGTGAGCACGGCCGGCGTGGCCAGGGACAGGGCGCAGGGACAGGTCACCACCAGCACGGCGATGGCGTTCTGGAGCCAATGGGGATCACCGGCCCACCACCAACCCAGTGCGGTGGCCGCGGCCAGGACGAGTACGCCGCCCACGAACCAGCCGGCCGCCCGGTCGGCCAGCCGCGCCAGGGTGGGGCGCTCGGCCTGGGCGCGGTCCAGGAGCTGTAGGATGCGGGATAGCACGCTTTCCGGACCCACGTGGGTGACCTCGATCTCCAGCGGGCTTTCGACATTGATGCTGCCGCCCACCACGCGCTCGCCGACCGCTCGGGGTACCGGCCGGCTCTCGCCGGTGAGCAGGGCTTCGTCCACGCTGCTGTGGCCCGCCCGCACGATCCCGTCGGCGGGGATCACATCGCCCGGTCGCACGCGCACGCGCTCGCCCGGGCGCAGGTCGATGGCCGGGATGACCTCTTCGCGCTCGCCCCTCTGGTCGCGAAGGATGCGGTGCGCGGTGCGTGGCGCGGCCTGGGCCAGCCGTTCGACGGCATAGAGGGCGCGCCGCCGGCCCGCGGCCTCGAGGAAGCGGGCCCCCAGCAAGAAGAAAACGAACATGGCCGCCGATTCGAAATAGACCGCGCCGTGGCCGGTGACGGTGGCCCAGGCGCTGGCGGCGAAGGCCCCGAAGATGCCCAGGGTGACCGGCACGTCCATGCCGAGGGTGCGGGCGCGCAGGTCGCGCCAGGCGGCGGTGTAGAAGGGCCGGGCGGCGTAGAGCACGATGGGAGCGGTGAGCAGCAGACTCACCCAGCGGAAGAAGTGCTGGTAGACGGGGGCCATGCCACGGGCCTCGCCGAAGTACAGGGCCACGGCGATCATCATCACTTGCATGCCCAGGGCCGCGGCCAGCCCGAGGCGGCGCAGCAAGTCCTTGCGCTCGGCCTCCACCAGCGCCTGCTGGCGGGCGGGGTCGTAGGGATGGGCGCGGTAGCCGATGGCGGCGATGGCTTCCAGGATCCGGCTGAGCTGGATGCGCCGTTCGTCCCAGCGTACCTGGGCGCGGTGTGTCGAGTAGTTGATCTGAACGTCCAGCACGCCGGGCAGGGACTTGAGGTGGCGCTCGTTCAACCAGACGCAGGCGGCGCAGGTGATCCCTTCGAGGATCAGATTGGCCTCGCGCAGGTGTGGGCCCGCCTCACGCACGAAGCTTTCCTGGACCCGGGGATCGTCGAACACCTGCAGTTCGCGCAGCGCCTCCGGAAGGGGGTCCGCGGAGCCGTCCGGTGGCGCGGTGCGGAAGCGGTAATAGTCTTCCAGCCCCCCTCGTACGATGGCCTCGGCCACGGCCTCGCAGCCCTTGCAGCACATGGGCCGGCGCTCGCCCAGGACCACGGCGGCGTAGGGGCTGCCCGACGGCACGGGCTGGCCGCAGTGATAGCAGGAGCGGGGTTCGGAGGCGGTCGGCGGCGGCGTATCCATGGGCTCAGTGTAGGGCTGGGGGGGCCGTCTTGTCCCTGTGATGTCGCAAGTGTCGTTTTTCCCCCGGGCCCCGGCGGTTTTGGCTATCATGGCGGCCACAAGAACGACAATGACGCCGTGTCTGGCTTCGTGGTCGGCACAGGGACGGCTTGAGTATCCACCCCGGTCCCGTGGGACCTAGGTCCCCCCAGCATGGAGGAGTGTTCGATGAGCCTTTCTCGCCGTGAGTTCATCCGTATCATGGGTCTGGCCAGTGCGGCCGGCCTGTTCCCGCAGTCCATTTTCGCCAAGCGCAAGCAACCATCCGACTTCTACGAGACGCCGAAGTTCGGCAACGTGCGCATTCTGCACATGACCGACTGCCACGCGCAGCTCATGCCGGTCTATTTCCGCGAGCCCAACGTCAATCTGGGTATCGGCTCAATGAAAGGCCAGCCACCCCATCTGGTGGGCCATGCCTTCCTCAAGTACTACGGCATCGAGCCGGGCTCGCGCGAGGCGCACGCCTTCACCTTTCTCGATTTCGACGAAGGCGCGAAGCGGTTCGGCAAGGTGGGCGGCTTCGCTCACCTGGCCACACTGGTCAAGCGGGCGCGCGCCGAGGCGGGGCCGGGCAACAGCCTGTTGCTGGACGGCGGAGACACCTGGCAGGGCTCGGCCCTGTCGTTCAAGATGCGCGGGCGCGACATGGTCCAGGCCTGCAACCAGCTCGGCGTGGACATCATGACCGGCCATTGGGAGTACACCTACACCGAACGGGAGGTCATCGACAACATTCGGGCGTTCAAGGGCGAGTTCGTGGCCCAGAACGTGTTCGTGCGCGAGGATGCCCTGTTCGACTACGCCTTCGCCGACTTCCCCGGCTTCGACGAGGACTCGGGTCGAGCGTTCAAACCCTACACCCTGCGCGAGGTGGGAGGGGTGAAGGTGGCGGTCATCGGCCAGGCCTTTCCCTATACCCCCATCGCCAACCCGCAACGGTTCATCCCCGACTGGACCTTCGGCATCCGCGACGAGGAAATGCAGGCCCTGGTGGACGAGATCCGCGAGAACGAGAAACCCGACGCGGTGATCGTGATCTCCCACAACGGTATGGACGTGGATCTCAAGATGGCCTCGCGGGTGCGCGGAATCGACGTGATCTTCGGGGGGCACACGCACGACGGCGTGCCGCGGGCGGTCAAGGTGAAAAACGCGGGCGGCGTGACCCTGGTGACCAATGCCGGCTCCAACGGCAAGTTCCTGGGCGTGATGGACCTGGATGTGCGCAAGGGCAGGCTGCACGATTTCCGGTTCCGTCTGCTGCCGGTGTTCTCCAACCTGCTCGATCCCGATCCCGAGATGGCCGCGCTGCTCAAAAAGCTGCGCGCGCCCCACGAGCGGTGGCTGGGCGAGGAGCTCGCGGTGGCCGACGAGACGCTCTATCGCCGGGGCAATTTCAACGGCACCTTCGATCAGGTGATCTGTAACGCGCTGCGCGAGCAGAACGATGCCCAGATCGCGTTGTCGCCCGGCTTCCGCTGGGGCACCACGGTGCCGGCGGGCCACCCCATCACGGTGGAGAACGTCCACGACCAGACCTCCATCACCTATCCGGAGACCTATCGCCGTGAAATGACCGGCGAGGAGCTCAAGATGATCCTGGAGGACGTTTGCGACAACCTGTTCAACAAGGACCCCTACTATCAGCAGGGAGGGGACATGGTACGGGTGGGCGGCATGGACTATGTCTGCGATCCCACCAAGGACATCGGCAAGCGTATCTCCGACATGCAGCTCGACGACGGCACCCCCATCGACCCCAAGAAGAAGTACGTGGTCGCCGGGTGGGCCACGGTGGGCGCCCAATCGCCGGGACCGGCTGTCTGGGATCAAGTGATCGCCTACCTCAAGGACAAGAAGACGGTCAGAATCGACAAGCTCAACACGCCCAAGCTCAAGGGCGTGAAGGGCAATCCGGGGATCGAGGCCTATCCGGCGGCCCTGCTGTGATGCATCGGCCGGCCGGGCGCGGTGCCCGGCCGGCCAGACACGTGGGCCTCGGACGCCCCACTGAGGTGGGATTGACGTGGGTCAATTACGGGGGCGCACCGTTCCGAGTACATTAACCATTCCGAATATGGTGATGAACCCGGCGGTGCGCTTCCCTGGCACGCAATCCCCGTCGGCCGACCGGCGGTTGAAAAACGCCGCGGGCAGTTCCAGTGCAAGGCGTGCGCAGCGCAGCAACCGAGCCACTTAGATAGGCGGGGGAAGCGAGCGGCGTGCAACGCGGCCACCGGGCTTCGCGGCGGTTCCGCAGTGGCCTGCCAACGGGGAACAACCAAGGGGGAGATCATCATGGTCATCAAACACATCATCGGGCTGTTGAGCGATCCGGTGCGGGAGTGGCAGCGGTTGCACGACGAGGAGTGCACGGTCGGCAAGTGCTTCGCGACCCACACCTTGTTTCTGGCGGCGATTCCGCCGGTGGCCGGGTTCATCGGCACGACGCAGATCGGCTGGCAGATCGGCGCCAACGAGCCGGTGAAACTGTCGGTGGAGAGCGCGGCGACCATCGCCGTGCTGTACTACTTCGCGCTGCTGGTGGCGGTGCTGTCGGTGGGCGCGCTCATCAAGTGGATGGGCGATACCTACGGGGCCAAGGCGACGCTGCCGCGGGCGGTGGTGCTGGCCTCCTACACGGCCACACCGTTGTTCCTCATCGGCATCTTTCAGCTCTATCCGGTGTTGTGGCTCAACATGGTGCTGGGGCTGCCCGCGCTGGCCTACTCGGTCTATCTGCTGTACACCGGCCTGCCGATCATGATGGAGGTGCCTCCGGAGCGCGGGTTTCTGTATGCGAGCGCGGTGCTTGCGGTGGGGCTGGTGGTGCTGGTGGCCAGCTTGGCGGTGACGGTGCTGCTGTGGGGGCATGGCTTCGAGCCGCAGTTCGAACGTATCGTGGGATGAATGTCGTGCGGCGGCGGCCGTCCCGTGGGCGTGCGCCGCGCAAGTGGTTTTCCGTGGTGACTGACAGGGAGATTTCGATCAATGGCTGAGCAGACGACCTACAACGACAAGGTGGTCCGGCAATTTGCCATCATGACCATCGTGTGGGGCATCGTCGGCATGGCAGTGGGCGTGTTCATCGCCGCCCAGCTGGCCTGGCCGGCGTTGAACTTCGACATCCCGTGGCTGACGTTCAGCCGCTTGCGCCCGCTGCACACCAATGCCGTGATCTTCGCCTTCGGCGGCTCAGCCCTGATCGGGACCTCCTATTATGTGGTCCAGCGCACCTGTCACGTGCGGCTGTTCTCGGACAAGTTGGCGGCGTTCACCTTCTGGGGCTGGCAGGCGATCATCGTGGCCGCGGCCATCACCCTGCCGCTGGGCATCACCACTTCGAAGGAGTACGCCGAACTGGAGTGGCCCATCGATCTGGCGATCACCGTGGTCTGGGTGGCCTACGCCATCGTCTTCTTCGGGACCATCGCCAAGCGCCGGGTGAAGCACATCTACGTGGCCAACTGGTTCTACGGTGCGTTCATCCTCACCATCGCGCTGTTGCACGTGGTCAACAGCGCCGAGGTTCCCGCCGGTCTGTGGAAGTCCTACTCCGTCTACCCGGGGGCCATCGATGCCATGGTGCAGTGGTGGTACGGACACAATGCGGTGGGTTTCTTCCTGACCGCCGGCTTCCTGGGCATGATGTACTATTTCATCCCCAAGCAGGCGGGTCGCCCCGTGTATTCCTACCGCCTGTCCATCGTGCACTTTTGGGCCCTGATCTTCACCTACATGTGGGCGGGGCCTCATCACCTGCACTACACGGCGCTGCCCGACTGGGCCTCCTCCCTGGGCATGGTGTTCTCCCTGATCCTGCTGGCCCCGTCCTGGGGCGGCATGATCAACGGCGTGATGACCCTGTCCGGTGCCTGGGAGAAGCTGCGCACCGATCCGATCATCCGGTTCCTGGTGGTCTCGGTGGCCTTCTACGGGATGTCCACCTTCGAGGGCCCGATGATGTCCATCAAGACGGTCAACGCGCTGTCCCATTACACGGACTGGACCATCGGCCACGTGCATTCGGGCGCGCTGGGCTGGAATGCCCTGGTGACGTTCGGCTCCATGTACTTCCTCATCCCGCGGCTGTTCGGACGTGAGATCTACAGCCTGCGTCTGGTGGAATGGCACTTCTGGATGGCGACCATCGGCATCGTGCTCTACATCACTTCCATGTGGGTGTCGGGCATCATGCAGGGCCTGATGTGGCGGGCGGTCAACCCCGACGGCACCCTGACCTACAGCTTCGTGGAGTCGGTGCAGGCCATGCACCCGTTCTACGTGACCCGCTTCCTCGGTGGCGTCATCTTCCTGGCCGGTCTGTTCGTCATGGCCTTCAATCTCTGGAAGACGGTGGCGGGCGCGCGCAGCGTGGAGGCGCGCATTCCCGAGCCGGCTACGGCCCACTGAGCAGGAGACGCGATCATGGCCAAAGGACACGAGAAAGTCGAAACGAACTCCGCCTTGATGATCGTGCTGATCCTGATCGTGGTCAGCGTGGGCGGTCTGGTGGAAATCGTGCCCCTGTTCTTCATGCCTTCGGTGACCCAGGCGGTGGAGGGCCTCAAGCCCTACGACGCCTTGGCCGTCGTGGGCCGCGACATCTACGTGCGGGAAGGCTGCTATCTGTGTCATTCACAGATGATCCGTCCCTTCCGGGCCGAGACGGAGCGCTACGGCCACTACTCCGTGGCCGGGGAGTTCGTCTACGACCACCCCTTCCAGTGGGGTTCCAAGCGAACCGGTCCGGATCTGGCGCGCGTTGGTGGGCGGTATAGCGATGCCTGGCACCGGGTGCATCTCATCAACCCCCGTGACGTGGTGCCCGAGTCCGTGATGCCGGGCTACCCCTGGCTCGAAGACACCCCGGTCGACGACTGGCCGATCCAGGAGCGCATGAAGGCGTTGCGCCTGGTGGGTCTTCCGTACACGGACGAGCAGATCGCGAAGGCCCCGGAGATGCTCAAGGGCAAGACCGAGATGGATGCCATCATCCATTACCTCCAGGGTCTGGGTACGGCGATCAAGGTGACGCGATGAACTGGATCGGCATCTACGACGGGGTCTTCACGCTCTTTTGCATGTCGGTATTCATCGGCGTGGGAGTGTGGGCCTGGAGTGCGAAGCAAAAGCAATCCTTTGAAGAGGCGGCGCGGCTTCCGTTGGAGGACGACGACCCGACGCCCATGGGGAAGGAGAACGAGGCATGAAAGAGGAATGGGTAGCCAATACGTTCACCAGTGATTTCTGGAGTTGGTGGATCATCGTTCTCACCGTCGCCGGAATCGTTTTCTGCTTCTGGCTGATCTGGTGGACCGGTAAGGGGAGCGCGCCCAAGGGCGAGACCGCTGAGACCATGGGCCATGTATGGGACGAAAACCTCGAGGAGCTGAACAACCCGCTCCCCAGGTGGTGGCTCAACATGTTCTACATCACCCTGGTTTTCGGGATCATCTATCTGATTCTGTATCCGGGGCTGGGAAGCTGGGCCGGCGTCCTGGGATGGACCGACACCAAGCAATATGAGGAAGAGGTCAAGGCGGCCGAAGCAAAATATGGTCCGATTTTCGCTCAGTATGCGAGTAAGGACCTGAAGACGCTGGCCTCGGATCCAGAAGCCCAGAAGATTGGCCGGCGGCTGTTCCTGACGTATTGCGCCATCTGCCACGGCTCCGACGCGCGCGGTGCTCCCGGTTTCCCGAACCTCACCGACGACGCCTGGTTGTGGGGCGGTGAGCCGGAAAACATCGAAAAGACCATCCTGGACGGCCGGCAGGGGACCATGCCTCCCATGGGTGCCGCCATCGGGGGCGAGGAAGGTGCTGAGCAGCTGGCACATTATGTCCGCAGCCTGTCGGGGCTCAAGCATGACGCGGAGAAGGCGCAGGCCGGCAAGCCGAAATTCGCGGTGTGTGCGGGCTGCCATGGCCCGGAAGGCAAGGGCAACCCCGCGGTGGGCGCGCCCAATTTGACCGATAAGGATTGGCTCTACGGCAGTTCCGTCGCCACCATCAAGAAGACCATCATGCAGGGGCGGCACGGCAAGATGCCGGCGCACCGGGAGTTCCTTGGGAAGGACAAAGTGCATTTGCTGGCGGCCTATGTGTACAGTCTGTCGCACAAGACCGGCACCAACTGAACGGCCGTGAGGTGGACTTGCAGGGGGGCCGGGTGCGTGGTATCACGCCCCCGGCCTCTTCTTTTCTCCCGAACGCCCGTGGCCGGGGCCCTAATCTGGAGTGATTCCGTATATGGCAGAACCCAGCGAGATCCCTACCATTCAAAAGGTCGTGGCCGTGCTCTGGCCGTCCTTTCTGACGGCGGGTGTGACGACCGTTCTGGTATTCACTTTCTTTGATCCACTGGAGGTGTTCTCTTGCGTGGGCGGTCCCGAACTCAGCCGCCTGGGCGCTTACACGGTTGGATTTTTCTTCTTCTGGGTGGTCAATGCCGTGGCTTGCCTGTTGTCAATGTACTTCTGCAAGCCGTGCCATAAAGTGAGGCGGTCGTTAACTCATTGATTTCTCAACATAGAATGTAAGGGAATCTCCATGCAGCAGAAAGCGGCCACGGCGAAGAAGGGCAGGGCGGCGCAGCAAGACGCGCAGCTCCAACAGGAGCTGTATGCCAAGCGCCAGAAAATTTACCCGCGCGAGGTACACGGGGTTTTCGCGCGCCTTCGCGTCGCCGCGGTCTTCGCGCTGCTCGGCATCTACTACGGACTGCCGTGGCTGAAGTGGCAGGGCAGGCAGGCGGTCCTGCTGGATCTGCCCAACCGCCAGTTCCATTTCTTTGGCATCACCTTCTGGCCACAGGACTTCTTTTTCCTGGCCGCCCTGCTGGCCATCGCGGCCCTTTCGCTGTTTTTCTTCACGGCGCTGGCGGGACGGCTGTGGTGCGGCTACGCGTGCCCGCAGACGGTGTGGACCGAAGTTTTCCTCTGGATCGAACGCAAGATCGAGGGTGATCGACCCAAGCAGATCAAGCTGGACAAGGCGCCCTGGACACCGAAGAAACTGGCCATCAAGGGGGCCAAACATCTCGTCTGGCTCGCGTTTTCCCTCTATACCGGCTTCACGTTCGTGGGTTATTTCACGCCCATCGACGATCTGGCCGTGCGCTTCATCCATTTCGACACCGGTCCCTGGGAGACGTTCTGGATCTTCTTCTATGGTTTCGCCACCTACGGCAATGCCGGTTGGTTGCGCGAGCAGGTGTGTATCTATATGTGTCCCTATGCGCGCTTCCAAAGCGCCATGTTCGACAAGGACACGTTGATCATCTCGTATGACGAGAAACGCGGCGAGCCTCGGGGCAGCCGCAAGCGAGGCGTCGACCCGCGCGAGCTGGGATTGGGGGACTGCATCGACTGCACCCTGTGCGTACAGGTCTGCCCCACGGGCATCGACATCCGTGACGGCCTGCAGTACGAGTGCATCGGCTGTGCCGCATGCATCGACGTGTGCGACCAGGTCATGGAAAAGATGGGTTATCCCAAGGGCCTGATCCGGTACACCACCGAACGGGCCATGGAAGGCGAAAAGACGCACATTCTGCGCCCGCGCGTGGTCGTCTACGCGGTCCTGCTCTTGATCCTGTTCTCGGGGCTCGTGTACGCCGTCCTGACGCGTGTTCCCGCCGAGCTCGACGTGATCCGAGACCGCATGTCACTCTATCGGGAGACAGAGGAGGGTCTGGTCGAAAACAGTTATACGCTGAAGATCGCCAACCAGGACTCCAAACCGCACACCTACCGGATCTCTATCAAGGGGCTGGAGGGTGCCCAGCTCATCAATCCATACGGCGAGATCGAGGTTCAGCCGGGAGAGGTCAAGAACGTGCCGGTGCGCGTGGCCGTCGATCCGGGGGACCTGCGGCGTCCGAGCTCGAAACTGGAGTTCATCCTGGAGGCCGTGGACGATCCCTCGATCCGTATCCAGGAAGACTCCCGGTTCCTCGGCCCGGTCGTAAGATAAAAGGGAGTTGGAACCATGCACGAACTGGCCATGAGGCACCAGTCCACGTCCAGATCCTGGTACCGGCATTTCTGGGTCTGGTTCGTGATCGCCATACCGGTGGCAGCCATGTTCATGGGCTTCACCACCCTGTATTACGCGGTCAGTACCTCAGACGGCCTGGTCGTCGACGACTATTACCAGGCGGGCCTGGCGATCAACCGTACGCTGGACCGGGATCGTCGGGCTGCGGAGCTGGGTTTGGTGGCCCGGGTCTCGATCCAGGCGGGCGAGGCCGGTTGGATTCAAGTCGTGTTGGATGGGGTACAACCGGAGAAACTGCGGATCCGCCTGATGCACCCGACGCTGGCGGACCAGGACGTTGAGCTAGTGGTCCCGAGGGGGGCGGACGGGCGCTTTAGGGGGGATGCTTCCATCCGTGTTCCCGGATTCTGGTATGTGCTTCTGGAACCGGCCACCGACGCGGACTGGCGCTTGCTGGGGCGGATCCGGCTGCCGGAACAGGGTTTTGTAGAGATCCGGCCGCGAGGTTCCTGAAGCTGAGCGCGGCGGGTCTGACGGCGGCTCGGCGCGACTCCGCGAGGCGGCGGAATACGATCATGACGGTGTCCTTCCTTCAGGAAGCGGGCGTGTTCACGGCACTGACCATCGGGCTGCTGGGATCGGTGCATTGCATCGGGATGTGTGGCGGCATCATGGGAGCGCTGACTGTGGGGGCGCCCCGCGGGGAACGGGCCCGCATGATCGGATATGCGCTTGCGTACAATCTGGGTCGGATCACCAGCTACGGCATCGCTGGCGCCATCGCGGGTTTCATCGGCACCCGTTTCTTCGGCCTGATCTCCTCGACTCATGCGCACTGGATCGCCCTGGTGGCGGCCGGTGGTTTCATGATCGCGCTGGGACTCTATCTGATCGGCTGGACACGGCTCCTCGCCCCTGTCGAGCGGGCCGGAGGCGTGTTGTGGCGCCGCGTCGAACCGGTGGCGCGGCGGTTGCTGCCGGTGCGCTCGTTGGGTCATGCATTGGGGTTGGGTCTGCTCTGGGGCTGGTTGCCCTGCGGACTCGTCTATTCGGCGCTTGTGCTCGCGCTGGCTTCGGGAGATCCGCTGCTCGGCGGGCTGTTCATGGTGGCCTTTGGGCTGGGGACCCTCCCCATGGTGCTCACGCTGGGTGCCGCGGCACGGTGGCTGGCCAGCCTCACGCGCAGTCACTGGGTTCGACGAGTGGCCGGCGGGGCGATCGTCGCCCTCGGGGTGCTCACGGTGGTGGCGCCCCAATGGCTTCCCATCCACTCTCCTGCCAGCCAAGCGTTCTGCTCAACACCTTAAAGGGGGCGGGAACGCCTTATCTGGGTGGGTATCGGAAGGATTCCGACTGGAGCCGCCAAGTGCGCTTGTCGAGAGTCGCGCCACTGGCGGTTCATCTCGTCGTCACGCTAGTCTCGCAGCGGTATTCGGCCGCAGCGCGACGGACCGCTCCCCTGGGCCTCTTGCGATGAGGTCCCGCTCACCACCACATGGCGGCGCGAGTCAAAGCATGCCCTCCTCGCGTCTCGTCCGTGTCCCGATTTGGGGTCTGCACAAAAAAAGCCGGGCACCTCGCGGTGCCCGGCCTTTCTGCGAACAAAGCCGATCCGGGACGATCAGACTTCCGAGCCGGGGCGGTGAATACCTTCCGGCTCCTCGTCCGTGGGCTTGATGAGCTGCACATACTTCACCTTCTTCAGCTTCCACTCACCCGTGTGCCGATCGAAGGTGGAGTTCACGAAGCACTTCCAGTTCTCGTCGTCGATGTTCTGGAAGTCCATCCGGTAGTAGTAACCCGGGTAACGGGACTCTTCGCGGAACTTGATGTGCTTCATGTGTGCGTACGCCGCAATGAGGCGGTGATAGTTCTCCCAAGCGCGCAGCAGCTCGTGCAGGTCCTTGGCGCGCATCTTGAGGGAGTCCTCGCGCAACATCTCCAGCTTGCGCTCGGCCACCTCCATCATCTTGGCGTTGGTCTGATACCAAGTGGACACGCCACCCACATACTCGTCCATGATCTTCTGAAGCCGGAACTGGAACATCCGCGGCGTGATGTAGTGCGGGTTCACATCGATTGCCGTGGTGTAGTCCTTGTGCTCCAGGAAGTTCTTCACCGGACGATAGATCTCTTCGATGATCTCGTCCACTGGACGGGCCAGTTCGGGCTTCCAGTCCTTGTTGTCCAGCACGAACTTGACCATGGCCTTGGCTGCGATGCGCCCCTCGGCGTGCGAACCCGAGGAGAACTTGTGGCCGGAGGCGCCCACACCGTCACCGGCGGTGAACAGCCCCTTGACCGTGGTCATGCGGTTGTAACCCCAGTGGTAGTGGTCCGGCGTGCCAGGCAGATCTTCGGGACCGGAAACCCACAGTCCGGCGCAGCCGGCATGCGAGCCGAGCAGGTAGGGTTCGGTGGGCATCAGCTCGGACATCTCCTTGTCGGGCTCGATGTTCTCGCCGGCCCATACGCCGCACTGCCCGATGGTCATGTCCAGGAAGTCTTCCCAGGCCTCGGCCTCGAGATGCTTGATTTCCTTGGGCGTCATGTTCTTGGCCAGCTCGGCCATGGCCGTGGGGGTGTCCATGAAGATGGGGCCCCGGCCTTCTTTCATCTCCTTCATCATGAGATGGTTGCGCAGGCAGGTGCCCATCTTGTAACCCTGGGCGTAGGCGTCATAGCCGTAGTTGGCCAGATCCTCGTAGTTCTTGGCCTGGTAGTCCTCGCCGAAGGCGTTGATGGCCTTGGCCTTGAACAGCAGGAACCACGCGCCGACCGGGCCATAGCCGTCCTTGAAGCGGGCGGGCACGAAGCGGTTCTCCATGAGGGTCATCTCGGCGCCGGCCTCGGCGGCCATGGCATAGGTGGAGCCGGCGTTCCACACCGGGTACCACGCGCGGCCCATGCCTTCGCCCACCGAACGCGGACGGAACACGTTCACCGCACCGCCGCAGACCAGCAGGCAGCACTTGAACTTGTAGACGTAGACCTTGTCCTCGCGAACCGAGAATCCGGCGGCCCCGGCCACACGGTTGGGGTCGTTCTTGTCGTTCTCGAGACGGACGATGAACACACGCTCCTGGATGTTCTCGGTCCCCAGCGCCTTCTTGGCGGCCTCGGCGACGATCCACTTGTAGGACTCGCCGTTGATCATGATCTGCCAGCGCCCGGAGCGCACCGGCTTGCCGCCTTCCTTCAGGGGCTTGCCCTCATCGCCCGGCTGCTTCCAGATCGGCAGGCCCCACTTCTCGAAGTTGTGCACGGAGTCGTCCACGTGACGGCCCACGTCATAGACCAGGTCCTCGCGGACGATGCCCATCAGGTCGCCACGCACGTACCGCACGTAATCGGCCGGGTCGTTCTCACCCATGTAGGTGTTGATGGCGGACAGTCCCTGCGCCACCGCCCCGGAGCGGTCCAGCGCGGCCTTGTCCACCAGCTTCACCTTGATGTCCACGCCCTGCTGCTTCGCGGCGTCGACCCACTTCATGATCTCGAAAGCGGCGCCGCAGGCCGCCATGCCGCCGCCGATGATGAGGATATCGACCTCCTCCTCGATCACCTCGGGATTTCCAAACACGTATTCGCTCATAACTGCTTGTCCTCGAAAAACATTCCACGCACCGGCGGATGAATGACCCGCCGGAGTCCAAATGACGCCGGCCGGCGAGACCGGAATCTCGCCCGCTACGATCGCCGCGCGATGCTCAACCCGCGACGAACTGGCTCATATCGCAGCTGTGCGTGCCCTTGGTGAAGAGCGTGCTGTGATCGGCGATCTCGTCGAGCACCGCGTCCGGCTCGCCGCCATAGGGGTCCGCCGAGCCTTCCGGAGTGGTGCGGATGGGGAACTTGAAGCGCTTCATGGTGCCGTTGCGGAACTTGATGGTCCACATGATGGAGTCCGTGCCACGCAGCGGCTGCACCTGTGCGCCCAGGGGCACCACGTCCGCATAGTGACGGCACTCGATGGCCTGCTGAGGACAGATCTTGACGCAGGAGTAGCATTCCCAGCACTGATCCGGCTCTTGGTTGTACGCCTTCATGGCCCAGCCCGTCTCGCTTCCGTCCTTGTCCAGGCGCATCAGATCGTGCGGGCAGATGTACATGCAGGCGGTCTTGTCCTGACCCTTGCAGCCGTCGCATTTGTCGGTGCGTACGTAAGTTGGCATGACTCTAGGTCTCCTTCGTCGTTGGCAAAGCCGCTCTCCGGGGCGTCGAAGAGCATGAAACTGGCGTGGTGCCGGCGGGAGCTGCGCGGCGTCGCGAGGTCAGCCCCGGCAGCCGCGTGCACGCACCCCGGCCCAGTGTCGAGCAGAAGAAACATATCGGTGAACCGCGGCCAAGCCAAATAGTTATTGCTTTGAAAGACATAAACCCGGCTTATCTGGGAGTTTTTCCGAAGGCCGCTGTCGTCGTTCGGCCGTTCGTCGGGAAACCGTTGAAAAGTGTGCGCTACATCACATAATTGGGGCCTTTCGGTGAGCGAGGTGGGAAATTTGTACCATGAGTAACGATGGGGCGCAGGGGTCGCGGAGATCGAGACGGGGTCGCCGGAGATGGTTCGATGCAGTCGGTGGGCCGATGATCCTGTTGGTGGGCGGGTTGATGAGTTTCGGCGGTTCCGCATGGGGAGGAACCACCGTGTTGAAGGCGCGCCCGGACTGGGCCTCAGTCGACGCCGGTCGGCGGGTGCGGGTGGATGTGCTCGCCAACGACCGGGGGGTGTTGCGAAAGAGGGCGCGTGTGAAGATCGTGCAGCGCCCCAGGCGCGGCGTGGCCTTCGTGACCGGTGGGAAGAAGGTGCTCTACGAGGCGCCGAAGGGCTTCCGGGGGAAGGAGACGTTCGTCTATCGCGTCTGGGACGGGAAAGGCCGCGTGTCCAAGGCGACGGTGACCGTCAAGGTGCGGTGCCGTCGGTGCCGGCCGGCGCCGAAAAAGCTGCGGCTCACCTGGTCGCCCGCCCGGGGTGCCGTCTCCTATTACGAGGTCCTGTTCGGTACCCGGCCCGGCAACACGGACGTGCCGGTGAAAACCAAGACGCCCACGCGGAAGAACGCCGCGCGGCAGGAGGTCTTGCTCGCGCTCGGCACGGAGGTGCCCGCGGAGCCGGGCGATCGGGTGTGCTTCCGGGTTCGCGCCGTGGCGCACACCGGTGCCTCAGCCAAGTCCAAGCCCAAGTGCACCGTCATCCGGTGAAGTGGGAGCGTTCCCATCCGGGGCATTCGTCCGGGTGAGTCCCAGGGATTGAGTCTTTCAGGGGGCTCCCATCTCCCCGGCTGAGGCGATCGGTCACATGGGGTACCGCCCTGCGGATGCTCGTTCGGTTTGACTGCTCCCGCGCGCGGTGGGCCGGATGTCCCCTCCCTTGCGACGCTTCTGGGGCGCGTTCCGCATCGCCACGCATCCTCTTTGGTCTTCTGCGGGCTTGCCTGACCGTTGAAGAACGACCGCGAAACCCCTCTGCCGCGTTGCGTGTTGCTCGCTTCCACGCCGATCTCCTCGATCTATCTCGGTCGCTGCGCTGCGTGTGCCTTGCATCCGGGTGCCTCGTGACGTTTTTCAACACGAATTCAAGGGGTCCGTGGATGCAGACTGGATATGTTCCCTTCCGATTCGTTCCTCGAGGGCTTGGAAGGAGCGCTCCCACCCCCCATATGATCTCCCGCCGGGAGCATCCCAGAGCCGCCGATCTTGACAGGTCGTCAAATGGACCTATATTTATCAGCACTCGGCAATGGCGAGTGCTGATAACGTGCCGCGGTGCCGTGCGCGCACTGCCGTAGCCGATCCCATCGACTTGCGAACACAAAGACGAGAGGAGTTCAGAACTCATGAAGATTCGCCCATTGCATGACCGCGTCGTCATCAAGCGCATGGAAGAGGAGCGTACCAGCCCCGGGGGCATCGTGATCCCGGACACGGCGGCCGAGAAGCCGATCAAGGGCGAGGTGATCGCCGTGGGCAACGGCAAGATTCTGGAGAACGGCGAGGTGCGCCCCCTGGACGTCAAGGTCGGCGACAAGGTGCTGTTCGGGAAGTACTCGGGCACCGAGGTCAAGGTCGAGGGTGAGGACCTCCTCGTCATGCGTGAGGACGACATCATGGCGGTGATCGAAGGCTGATCGCCACGCTCTACCCACGCCACAACAGACGAATCTCAAACCGAGGAAAGGTCAAGTAAACCATGGCAGCGAAACAAGTACTGTTCGACGATGAAGCCCGGCAGCGCATGCTGCACGGTGTCAACATCCTGGCCAACGCGGTGAAGGCCACGTTGGGGCCGAAGGGCCGCAACGTCGTGCTCGATAAAGCCTTCGGCGCCCCCACCGTGACCAAGGACGGGGTCTCCGTGGCCAAGGAGATCGAACTCGAAGAGAAGTTCGAGAACATGGGCGCCCAGATGGTGAAGGAAGTGGCGTCCCAGACCTCCGACGTGGCGGGCGACGGCACCACCACGGCCACGGTGCTGGCCCAGTCCATCTTCAAGGAGGGCATCAAGGCGGTCGCCGCCGGAATGAACCCCATGGACCTGAAGCGGGGTCTGGACAAGGCGGTGGCGGCGGCCGTGGACAAGCTCAAGGAGATCTCCGAGCCCTGCACCGACACCAAGGCCATCGCCCAGGTGGGCGCCATCTCCGCCAACTCCGACGAGTCCATCGGCAACATCATCGCCGAGGCCATGGAGAAGGTGGGCAAGGAAGGCGTCATCACCGTGGAGGAAGGCCAATCCCTGGAGAACGAGCTCGAGGTGGTCGAGGGGATGCAGTTCGACCGCGGCTACATCTCGCCGTACTTCGTGAACAACCAGGAGAAGATGACCGCCGAGCTCGAGGACCCCTACATCCTCCTGCACGACAAGAAGATCTCCAACATCCGGGATCTGCTGCCGGTGCTGGAGGCCGTGGCCAAGGCGGGTCGTCCGCTGCTGATCATCGCCGAGGACGTGGAGGGCGAGGCCCTGGCGACCCTGGTGGTGAACACCATCCGCGGCATCGTCAAGGTGGCGGCGGTCAAGGCGCCCGGCTTCGGTGATCGGCGCAAGGCCATGCTGCAGGACATCGCCATCCTCACCGGCGGCACGGTGATCTCCGAGGAGGTCGGTCTGAGCCTGGAGAAGGCCTCGCTGGACGACCTGGGCCGGGCCAAGAAGGTCACGGTCAGCAAGGAGAACACCACCATCGTCGACGGCGCAGGTCGGCCCGAGGACATCAAGGCCCGGGTGGAGCAGATCCGCAAGCAGATGGACGAGGCGACCTCGGACTACGACCGCGAGAAGCTCCAGGAGCGCATGGCCAAGCTGGCCGGCGGGGTGGCCGTGATCAAGGTGGGTGCCGCCACCGAGGTCGAGATGAAGGAGAAGAAGGCCCGTGTGGAGGACGCCCTGCACGCCACCCGCGCGGCGGTGGAGGAAGGCGTGGTGCCGGGCGGCGGCGTGGCCCTGATCCGCGTCATGGGTGCGCTCGACAAGGTCGAGACCGCCAACGTGGACCAGGAGATGGGCGTGAAGATCGCCCGTCGCGCCTTCGAGGAACCCCTGCGCCAGATCGTGGCCAACGCCGGTCAGGAGCCTTCGGTGATCCTGGCCAAGGTGCGCGAGGGCGAGGGCAACTTCGGCTACAACGCGGCCACCGAGGAGTTCGGGGACATGATCGAAATGGGGATCTTGGACCCGACCAAGGTGACGCGGACCGCGCTCCAGAATGCCGCCTCCGTGGCGGGGCTCATGATCACCACCCAGGCGATGGTGGCCGAGATCCCGCAGAAGGAGGAGGCCGGAGCCGGCGCGGGCGCCGGGGGTGGCATGGGCGGAATGGACATGATGTAAGTCGTTCCGGACCAGCCAGATCGACTGGTGAGAAGGGCCCCGCTTGCAGCGGGGCCCTTCTTTTTGGCGGAATGCGGGTTGCCTACCTCCCCGAACCAGTAACGGTGGAGGGCGGTGGGTTCACCGTAACCGGTGCGGCTATACAAGCCACGGGCTTGCTGCCAGTATTGCAACTCATGCAGAGTCGTTCGGCAATGTCCGGCAATGAAGGCCTCCGACGAGTGGAGTCTGTGTCCGGGACGGCGATCGCCGGCAGGGGCCTGGGTCGCGCATGAGCGTAAAGCGGTCTACCGCGGCATCGGTCCCGCACCCGGAGCGACCGTCCCCCGAACGTCTCTGCGGCGATCCTGCCCGGCGCGGTTTCGTCGCACGGGTGAATCTGCTCTACGAACAGGGGCTCGGGACTATTCTGGCCGCGTTCATCGCGGTTCTGGTGGTGACCGTCACGGTTTGGCAGCACATTCCATCGCGTTGGCTCGTGTTGTGGTTCACCGCCCACCTGATCACCGCAGGCGGCCGGTTCATGCTCATTCGGGCATACCAGCGCCGCCGTCCGGAAGGGTTCGCGGCGGCCCGGCGTTGGATGTGGGGCTATGCCGCAGGTTCACTGATCTCCGGCCTGCTTTGGGGTGCCTCGGTGTTCTTTCTGGATCCCCACTGGCCGCCCGAGCTCTTGGTGCTCATCTACACGGTGGGCACCGGATTGTTGATGGGCGCGATCCCGACCAATGCCCTGGTCTACCCCGTCTACCTGGCATTCATGCTCCCGCTTCTTGCCGGCATGGCGAGCTGGCCGCTCGTGGCGGGGGCGTCTTCCTTCGTCCCGATGGGCGGGATCATCCTCCTGCTCGGGGGGCTGATCCTTCTGCTGGCCCGGGATTACAACCGGGCCATGCGAAGGCTGCTCGGCCTTCAGGCGGAGAATCAGGATCTGGTCCAGAACCTGCTGGAACACAACCGTGAACGGTTGCGGCACCTGCGAAGGCTGCAACGGGCCGAGAGTGAGTTGCAGCGCGAGCGCCAGCTGTTCCTGGACGGGCCGGTGGTGGTCTTCCGCTGCCGGGCGCAGAAGGATTGGCCCATCGAATACATCTCGCCCAATGTGCTGCAGTTCGGACTGAATTTCGAGACGCTGGCCTTCGAAAAGACCTCTTTTCTGGGCCTGTTGCACCGGGAGGACGCCGATCGGCTCGCGCGGGCACGGATGGAGAAGGAGGACGCTCATGGGTTGCCCCACCTGGAATCGGAGGTCCGTCTGCGGGTGCCCGCGGGCGGGGTCCGGTGGGTCTACTGTTACATCGTTCCAGTCTATGGCGGCGAAGGCCAGCTGGAGCACTTCGACGGGTATCTTCTCGACATCAGCGGCCTCAAGGCCGCCCAGCTCGCTCTGCTGCGCGAGAAAGAGCGGGCGCAGGTGACGTTGCACTCCATCGGGGATGCCGTGATCACCACCAACATCCAGGGTCGCATCGAAACCATGAATCCCACGGCCGAACAGCTCACCGGGTGGCGGCTGGCCGACGCACGGGGTAAATCACTCTCGCTGATCTATCAAGTCAGCGACGAGGACACGGGGCAGCGGGTGCCCAATCCGGTGGCCCAGTGCCTGCGCGGTGACGAGCGGGCGGCGGACACACGCATGGTGCTGCTGCACCGGCAAGACGGAAGAGACATACCCATCCGTCAGACGGTCGCCACCATCCGTTCTCGAGCGGGTACGCCGCTGGGCGCCACCATCGTGTTCCAGGACATGAGCGAGGCGCGGGCCATGGAACAGCGGCTCGCCTATCACGCCACCCATGACCCACTCACCGATCTCATCAACCGCCGCGAGTTCGAGGCGCGCCTCCAACATGCCCTGCGCACCGCGCGCGAGGAGCATAAGCGGCACGTGGTTCTGTACATGGATCTCGACCAGTTCAAGATCGTCAACGACACCTGTGGGCACGTGGCCGGCGACGAGCTCCTCAAACAGCTCGCGACGCTGTTGCGCAGGCAGCTGCGGGGATCCGACACCCTGGCCCGCCTGGGCGGGGACGAATTCGGCGTGCTGTTGCAGGGGTGCTCGTTGCGCGAGGGACGTCAGATCGCCGAATCGCTGCGCCGGACGGTGAGCGGTTTCCGTTTCGTGTGGGAGGAAAAGGCCTTTGAAGTGGGCGCCAGTGTCGGTGCGGTGGCGATCACGCCCGAGAGTCCCGACGTGGTCACCGTGCTCAGCCGGGCCGACATGGCCTGTTACGCGGCCAAGGACAGGGGACGCAACCGGGTTCACGTCTACGAGGAGAGCGACGCGGAGCTGCTCAGGCGCCACGGCGAGATGCGTTGGGTATCGCAGATCAGGCGGGCGCTCGAAGAGGACCGATTCGTCCTCTACTACCAGGACATCAAGCCCCTGCAGCCCACGTCCGAGGGGCGCTACATCGAGGTCCTGGTGCGTCTGTTGGACGAACGCGGCGAGCGCGTGAACCCGGGTGTATTCCTGCCGGCGGCCGAGCGTTACAACCTCATCGGGAACATCGATCGCTGGGTGGTGGGTCATGTCTTCGACTGGTATGCGCGCCACGCGCTGGGCCGCCGCCTGCATGTGGCGATCAACCTGTCCGGTGCGACGCTGGGAGACCCCGAGTTCTCGCGGTTTGTGCGGGAGCGCTTGCGGCATTATCAGGTGCCCGGCCAGGCGGTGTGCTTCGAGATCACGGAGAATGCGGCGATCGCCAATCTGAGCGAGGCGGCCGAATTCATGCAACGTTTGAAGGGGCTGGGATGCCGCTTTTCGCTGGACGATTTCGGCAGCGGGCTGAGTTCGTTCGCCTATCTCAAATCCCTTCCGGTCGACTACCTGAAGATCGACGGCCGGTTCGTCAAGGGAATGCTGGACGATCCGGTGGACTGCACCATGGTCTCGGCCATCAACGAGGTCGGCCAGGCCATGAGGTTGCGGACCATCGCCGAATATGCCGAGAACGCGTCGATCCTTCGGGAGCTGGAGCGCCTCGCTGTTGACTATGCCCAGGGCTTTGGGGTGGCGCCCCCCAAGCCGTTGCGGCTGTTCACTTTCTAGACCGGCGGTTGCGTCCAACACGATCCGCCGCCGGGCGGAACCCGGCCGGGTCCGGCCCGCATCCCAGCCGCGCCGGTCCCTGACGTTTTCTCCGCTGTTCAGGGCTGCAACAGGCTGCGCAGATTGCTCAGGTGCGCACGTCCGGTCTCACGCACGCGGGCCTGGGCGGCAGGCGAGCCGGGTTCGTGCCACTCGATGCTCTCGGCGGGCAGTTCGCGCAAGAAGCGGCTGGGGGTGCAGTCCACGGTCTCCCCGGCGCGCGGGCGGCTAGTGCAATAGCTCAGGGTCAGGTGCCGCTGGGCGCGGGTGATGCCCACGTAGGCCAGACGGCGTTCCTCCTCCAGTCCCGTGCCTTCCCGATTCGCGTGGTGCGGCAGGATCTCCTCTTCCATGCCCGCGATCCAGACATGGGGGAACTCCAGTCCCTTGGCCGCGTGCAGGGTCATGAGCTGAACGGCGTCCCGGGCGCGTTCGTCCTCGTTGCGGTCGAGCAGGTCCACCAGCGCCAGATGGCCGATGATGGCCTCCAGGTCCTTGCCCTCGGTTTGCTCATCGCCCGCCATCCGGCCGATCCACGCCGCCAGTTCGCCCACCCGGGCGATGCGCCGCTCGGCCTGGGCCGGGCTGGTGCTGGTGTCGCGCAGCCAGTCTTCGTAATCCAGCTCGGCCAGCAGGTACCGGAACACGGCCTGCGGCGGCTCGGCGTGGGCCCGGTGTCGGGCCTCCTCCACCCATTCGGCGAAGCGGGTCAGGCGGCGGTGGGCGTCGGCGGGCAAGCGCTCGCGCAGGCCGAACTCGCCACAGGCCTGGAGCAAGGGTACGCCGCGTTCGCCGGCGTAGGCGGCCAGCCGTTCGACGGTGCCCGGGCCGATGTGCCTGCGTGGCACGTTGACCACGCGCAGGAACGCGGCATCGTCCTCGGGATTGGTCAGTAGACGCAGGTAGGCGAGCAGGTCCTTGACCTCACTGTGCGAGAAGAAGGACGTGCCCCCGCTGACCCGGCAGGGGATGCCATGCTCGCGCAGGGCCTGCTCCAGGGGGCGGGACTGGTGGTTGCTGCGATAGAGGACCGCGTAGTTGCCCCAGTCGTCGGCGTATCGCAGGCGCAGACGCAGCAGGTCCGAGACGATGCGCTCGGCCTCGTGTTCCGGACTCTTGCAGGGCAGCACCCGAATGGGGTCGCCGGGTCCCAGGGCGCTCCACAGGCGTTTTTCGAACAGATGGGTGTTGCGGGCGATGAGGCCGTTGGCGGCGGCGAGGATGCGGCCCGTGGAGCGGTAGTTCTGCTCCAGTTTGATCACTTTCAGCCCCGGAAAGTCCCGCTGCAGGTGCCTGAGGTTCTCGGGCCGGGCTCCGCGCCAAGCATACACGGACTGGTCGTCGTCGCCCACCACGGTCAGTCCGTGCCCCACCCCCACCAGCAGGCGCATGAGCGTGTATTGCGCCGCGTTGGTGTCCTGATATTCGTCCACCAGTAGGTGGCCGCTACGCTGCTGCCAGTGCTCGAGCAAGGCCGGCTGCTCGTGGAGCAGGCGCACGGGCAGGGCGATGAGGTCGTCGAAGTCCACCGCGTTGCAGGCGCGCAGCTGCCGCTCGTAGCGGGCGTAGAGGCGGGCGGCGTGCGCCGCCTGCTCGTCCTCGGCCTCTCGCAGGGCCCGATCCGGATCCACGCCGGCATCCTTCCACGCCGAGATGGCCGCGCGCAGTGAGTCGGTGTCGACCGCGTCCCCACCCTGGATCAGCTCCCGGATCAGATGCAGGACGTCCTGGGTGTCGAGGATACTGAAGCCCGGGCGCAACCCGGCCTCGCGCGCACCGTGGCGCAGGATCTGCAGGCCCAGGGCATGGAAAGTGCAGACCGTCAGGCCCCGGGCCTGGGCGCCGTGGCACAGCGCGGCGGCGCGCTGGCGCATTTCCCGGGCCGCCTTGTTGGTGAAGGTGACGGCCAGGATGCGGCGCGCGGGCAAGCCGCAGGCCCCCACCAGCCAGGCGATCTTGTGGGTGATGACACGCGTCTTGCCGCTGCCGGCGCCGGCCAGCACCAGCAGCGGCGTGCCCAGATGGCGCACCGCTTCGGCCTGTTGCGGATTGAGCTCGGCGAGTGAGACCATGCGCGGCGGAGCAACGGCGAAAGAGCGGGGATTGTACCGGCAGGCGATGGGAAAGGAACGTCTTGACATCGAGGTGGACCCGGTCTCCGGCCGGATGCCGGCGGTGCCCCTGCGGTCCTCGCCCCATTGCGACGAGCGCCCGGCGGGGCAGGCCCCGGAACTGATCGTGGTCCATGCGATCAGCCTGCCCCCGGGGCGATTCGGGGGAGGCTTCGTGGAGGATCTGTTCCTGGGGCGGCTCGATCCGACGGCGGATCCCTATTTCGAAGGGCTGCGCGGGTTGCGCGTCTCGGCCCACCTGTTCATCGCCCGGGACGGGCGCATCACCCAGTTCGTGCCGTTTCACCGCAGGGCGTGGCATGCGGGGGTCTCCCGGTACCGAGGTCGCGCGCGCTGCAACGACTTTTCCATCGGCATCGAGCTCGAGGGCACCGACACACTGCCGTTCGCCCCCTTGCAGTACGAGGCCCTGGCTGCCTGTATTCGCGCCCTGCAGGGGGGATATCCGGCGCTGGCGTGCGACGCGGTCACCGGCCACGAGCACGTGGCCCCCGGTCGCAAGACGGACCCGGGGCCCTGGTTCGACTGGGACTGGTTGGGTGGATTGCTGGGGCTGGAACCCGGGCGGCTGCCGGCGCCCGCCTGAGCGGGCCCAAGGGCGGCGCGCGGTCAGCGGCGACGCCCGGCGATGCGCGCGAGCGTGGGCGCCTCGACCCCGGCCGCGCTGGCCTGTTCCAGTGCCCGGCGCAGCCGCTCGGGGGCCGAACGACCCAGGCAGCGGTGCTGCGGGTCGCCGTCGAAGGCCGCCACCATGGCCTCGATCAGGCGCTCGCGCGGCAGCGCGTGCCCGACCAGCGCCTCTTGGATCGCGAGCACGTCGGCGGCGACTTCCATGGCGAGCGCCCGGTGTTGCAACCACAGTTCGCCCACCGTGCCGTCCACCTCCAGGCCCGCGATGTTGGTGGTGAGGATGTAGAGGTTTTTGCGCACCAGCTCGAATTCCAACTCCGCCTCGTTGGCGAGCACCCGCACCGGGATGTCGAGGGTGGCGAGCGCCCCGGCGATGAGCGGGGCGCCGGGCCCGTGGACGGGCGAGGGCACGATGACCTTCACGTCCTGGCCCCGTTTCTTTTCGAACCATACGGAGATGACCGTGGGTCGCTCGAGGTCGTGCGCGCGCCAGTCCCGGGGCAACAGCTCGTTTTGCAGCAGTCCCACGCGCCCGCGCCAAGCCGCGGGCAGACGCCGGAGGACCGGGTGCAGGTCTTTCTCGGCCACCGCCACCAAGGCCAGGGCCGGGGCGGGAACCGCGGCAGCCACCTCACCGGGGTCCAGGCCGCGGGTGACGGGAAACACCGGGTGCGCGCCGCGCAGGAAGCCGCGTGCGAACACGCCGCCCATCTCACCAATGCCGATCAGTACGACGGGGTCTTCCACGGGTACCCTGTTCCTGGGAATCGGAATGCCTGGATTCTACCGTGGCCGGCGCCGTGTCGGGCCGCATCCGCGGCTTTCGGAATGCAAAAAAAAAACGGCGAACCGTTCTTCGAGGGTTCGCCGCAGTCTTACCCGGTTGTGCGCCCTTGGGGCGCGAATGCCGGGGAGAGGAGGAGCAGGTACAGTTCAGTTCACGAGTGTTTGGGCTTGGACTTGATCGCGAGCATGACGCCGATAAAGCCCACGATGACGATCGCGCCGACCACCGTGACGACGCTCAACAAGCCGATGGCATTGCCGAAGAGCAGGTCCATCCACAGTTCCATGACGCACCTCGCAGCGCCGGGGTCATTGGCCTTGTTCGTATGATCCCCGATGCCGACCGCCATTGGGTTGACCTGCGTCAAGGGGGCGTCCGGTCCGCGGCGGCGCGGGCCGGTTCGATGACCACCCAGCGTCCGGATACAAAACCCTCCAGGGGGCGGAAGCGGCGCTTGTAGTCCATTTTGGGGTGGCCTTCGATCCAGTAGCCGGGGTATACGTGCGTGCCGCCGCGGCCCCGCGCCTCCTGGATCTGCCACAGCAGTGCGTGCGTGCCGAGCCCCCGCGCGGCGTGCTCTGGATCGAAAAAGGTGTACAGGGCCGAAAGGCCCTGGGGAACGCGATCACACACGGCGACACACAGCAACCGTTTTCCGTGACGGAATTCCACCAACTCGGTGCGGGCCCAGGGCGCAAACAGAAACGCCGTGTAGCCGCGCGGGTCGGGGTCGTCCATGGGACCGCCGCCGTGCCGGGCCGCCTGATAGCGCAGGTACAGGTCGAAGTGTTCGTCACGGTAGCCCGCCGGGACCACGTGCACGGTGAGATCGCGGTTGCGCGCCAATGTCCGGCGCTGCGCGCGGCTGGGGTGGAACCGCGCCACCGGAATGCGCGTGGCCACGCACGCGCGGCATCCGGGACAGTGGGGGCGATAGATCTGGGCTCCGCTGCGCCGGAAACCGAGGTCGAGCAGGGTGCCGTAGCGGGCCGGATCCATCGGCGCCCCGGGATCCACCAACAGGTTCACCGAGGGCCGGTCGGGGAAATATCCGCATTCGAACGGCGGGGTGATCCAGAGATCGGGTTCGTGGCTTGACATGCTGCGCGGCGGGCAAAGACACTTGCGCCCCTATCCGGTTCCACCACAAAGGGCCCCGCGCCTTGAACGACGGCAGCTCCATGGGCGGCAGGACCGTGGCCCGGGTCGAGGTCCGGGACGTCCACTTCTCACGCGCCGGGCGGCCCATCTTCCGGGGGCTGGATCTCGACGTCCCGGCTGGTAGTGTAACGGGAATCCTCGGTCCCAGCGGAACCGGAAAGACCACTTTGCTCAATCTCATCGGCGGACGCCTGCGGCCCGCGCGCGGTACCGTGCGGGTCGACGGCCAGGACGTCCACCGCCTGTCGCGCGGCGGCTTGTACGCCTTGCGCAAGCGCATGGGCATGCTGTTCCAGAGCGGGGCGCTGCTCACCGATCTGAACGTGTTCGACAATGTCGCGTTTCCGCTGCGTGAACATACGCGCCTGCCAGAGGCGCTGATCCGCGACGTCGTGCTCATCAAGCTCGAGATGGTGGGACTGCGGGGCGCGCGTGATCTGATGCCCGCCGAATTGTCCGGCGGCATGGCCCGGCGCGTGGCGTTGGCCCGGGCCATCGTGCTGGACCCGGTGATGGTGATGTACGACGAGCCGTTCACCGGCCTGGACCCCATCACCAAGGCCGTGATCGTCCAACTGATCCGCAAGCTGAACCAGGCCCTGGGCCTCACCAGCATCGTCGTCTCCCACGATGTGGCCGAGACTTTCTCCATCGCCGATTACATCCACGTGATCGCCGAGGGCGGCGTGATCGCCTCCGGTACGCCGGATGCGTTGCGCGAGACCGGTTCGGCTTGGGTGCGCCAGTTCATCCAGGGTCTTCCGGACGGCCCGGTACCCTTTCACTATCCGGCCCGCCCTTACTACGAGGAACTGCTGGAGGGACAGGGGGCGTGATCGGTTGGCTGCAGCTGCTCGGCCGCTGGAGCCTGGGGCGTGTGGCGCGCCTGGGACGGGGCCACCTCTTCCTTGTGCGTACCCTGGCCAGCCTGCCACATCTGGTGCTGCGCCCGCGTCTGGTGATCCGGGAGCTGTTCTCGGTGGGGGTGCTTTCCTTGCTCATCATCGTGGTGAGCGGTGGTTTCGTGGGTTTCGTGCTGGGCCTGCAGGGGTACGTCACCCTGGTGCGGTTCGGCGCCGAGGAGTCGTTGGGGGTGGTGGTGGCCTTGTCGCTGGTGCGCGAGCTGGGCCCGGTGGTGAGCGCCTTGCTGTTCGCGGGCCGGGCCGGCTCGGCGCTGACCGCCGAGATCGGGCTGATGAAGAGTACGGAACAGCTGGCGGGTCTCGAGATGATGGCGGTGGATCCCATCGAGCGGGTGGTGGCGCCGCGCTTCCTGGCCGGCTTTCTTGCCATGCCGCTGCTGGCGGCGTTGTTCAGCGCGGTGGGGGTCTGGGGGGGATATTTCGTCGGGTCGGGCCTGCTCGGGGTGGATTCGGGCGCCTTCTGGTCGCAGATGCAGAGCCAGGTGGACTTTCACGACGACGTGGTGAACGGGATCATCAAGAGCGTGGTATTCGGTTTCGTGGCCTCGTGGATCGCGGTGTTCGAAGGCTATGACGCGGTGCCCACCTCGGAAGGTGTGGGGCGGGCGACCACCCGCACGGTGGTCAACACGGCCCTGGCCGTGCTGGGCCTGGATTTCATCCTCACCGCGCTGATGTTCGGAAATTTCTGAGCGCGCGCCGGGGCGGCGCCGGTATCATGAACGCCCGGACGAGAACGCGCGAGGGGCAGGGGAGACGCAAGGGGACATGGCGGAGCGCAAGATCGAGATCCTGGTCGGCGTGTTCGTGGCGCTGGGGCTGGGCGCGCTGTTCGTGCTCGCGATGCAGGTGAGCAATCTCTCCCAGCTGCGCGACACGGGGACCTACCGCGTCACCGCTTACTTCGACAACATCGGGGGGCTCAAGGTGCGCGCCCCGGTCACGGCCTCCGGGGTGCGCGTGGGCCGGGTGGCCGAGATCGGTTACGATTCCAAGACCTATCGGGCCCGCGTGGTCTTGGCGCTGGGCCGGGAGTACGATTTCTTCCCCGTCGACACCAGCGCCAGTATCTATACCGCGGGCCTGCTGGGTGAGCAGTACATCGCGCTCGATCCGGGGGCCGAGGAGGAGACGCTGAAGGACGGCAGCGTCATCGAATACACGCAGTCGGCGATGATCCTGGAACAGCTCATCGGCCGCTTCCTGGTCGAGCTCACCTCCAAGAAATGATGATCCGCGTCCTCGCTCTGTGCCTGCTGGTATTCACCCAATTCGTCCATGCTCGGGCGGAGACTCCGGAACAGATCGTGGTCCGGGTGACCGACCAGGTGTTCGCCGCGATCCGTGGGCACGAAGCCGAGCTGCGCCAGCATCCGGACAAGCTCTACGCGTTGATCCAGTCCGTCGTCGTGCCGGTGGTGGATCTGGAGACCTTCTCCAAACTGGTCCTCAAGCGCCACTGGCGCACGGCCACCCCGGATCAGCGCCGCCGCTTCGTGGCCGCCTTCAAACGCCGCCTCGTGCGAACGTACGGTTCGTATCTCGTGGACTACGCGCAGACCCGCGTGCGTCTGCTCCCCGCTCGCCCCACTACGAATCCGAGGCGGCGGGTGGTGCGCACCCGAATCGAGGTGCCCGGCGAGCAGCCCATGCACGTGGATTACTATTTCCACGAGAAAAACGGCCGGTGGTTGGTCTACGACGTGGTCGTCGACGGCACCAGCCTGGTGTTGCTGTTCCGCGACGACATCGGACAGAAGGTCGCCGCGAAGGGCCTGGAAGCCGTGATCCGGGACTTGGAGCAGGCCGAGGGCGGGTCATAGCCGGGGCCGGTCGGCTGCGCCTCGCTACGGGAATCGGGCCATGGAACTGTTGCGTGACGGCAAGAGCCGCTTCCGGGTCGACGGGGACCTCACGTTCGAGACGGTTCCGGAGCTGTGGCACCAGGCACCGGCGCGGTTCGCCGGGATCACCGGCGACACGCTCACGGTGGATCTGACCGCGGTCCGGCGGGCGGACAGCGCGGGGCTCGCGCTGTTGGTGGCGTGGGTGCGGTGGGGGCGTCAGCGCGGAGTCCGGGTTCGGTTCACGCGGCCTCCCAAGTCCCTGCAAGCGCTGGCGGCCGCCGCCGGATTGCAATCTCTGCTCGGTTTCGGCGAGGCTCCCGGCGCACGGCGCAGGTCCCACGGGGAACCCGTGGTAACCTAGCGCGCACCGACCCGCCTGCGCCCGTTTCTTCGATCATCGCGCCGCGCGCCGATTTCTCGGACATCGGAAATGGAGAAGCTGCTGATCAAGGGCGGCCGGCCGCTGCACGGAGAGATCCGCATCTCCGGGGCGAAGAACGCCGTGCTGCCGATCCTGGCCGCCACATTGCTGGGTGACACGCCGAGCCGGGTGGGGAATGTCCCTCACCTCAAGGACGTGACCACCACCATGGAGCTGCTCGGGCGCATGGGTGTCTCGCTGACCGTGGACGATCAGATGAACATCGAGGTCGATCCCCGCGGCATTTCCGAACTGACGGCTCCGTACGACTTGGTCAAGACCATGCGTGCCTCGATCCTGGTGCTGGGTCCCCTGCTGGCGCGCTACGGGGAGGCGAACGTCTCTCTGCCCGGTGGTTGCGCCATCGGCTCGCGCCCCGTGGATCTGCACGTGCGTGGGCTCGAGGCCATGGGCGCGGAGATCCGCGTCGAAGGCGGGTACATCCGGGCTCGTGCGCGGCGTCTGAAAGGGGCGCGCCTGGTGTTGGAGAACGTCACCGTCACGGGTACGGAGAACCTCATGATGGCGGCCACGCTGGCCGAGGGCACCACGGTGATCGAGAATGCCGCGCGCGAGCCCGAGGTCTCGGACCTGGCCACATTTCTCGCCGGCATGGGGGCGCGGATCGAAGGGGCGGGCACCGACCGCATCACGGTGCACGGCGTGGACCGGCTGCGGGGCTGCGCGCACCGCGTGCTGCCCGACCGGATCGAGACCGGGACCTATCTCGTGGCCGGTGCCATCACCGGGGGGCGGGTCCGGCTCAAGGACACCCGCCCGGACACGCTGGACGCCGTGCTCGTCAAACTGGAGTCGGCCGGAGCCCGTCTCTCCGTGGGCCGGGACTGGATCGCGCTGGACATGGAAGGCCGCCGCCCGCGGGCCGTGGACGTGCGCACCGCCCCTTACCCGGCATTTCCGACGGACATGCAGGCCCAGTTCACCGCGCTCAATGCCGTGGCCGAGGGCAGCGCCACCATCACCGAAACCGTGTTCGAAAACCGCTTCATGCACGTCCAGGAGATTCAGCGTATGGGTGCCGACATCCGCGTCTCCGGTAACACCGCCTTCGTGCGGGGCGTGGAGCGGTTGTACGCCGCCCCGGTGATGGCCACCGACCTGCGCGCCTCGGCCAGCCTGATCCTGGCCGGTCTGGTGGCCGAGGGCGAGACCGTGGTGGACCGGATCTACCACATCGACCGGGGCTACGACTGTATCGAGGAGAAACTTTCCCAGCTCGGGGCGGACATCCGCCGCATCCCCGCATGAAGGACTCAACCATGTTGCGCATCGCCGTGTCCAAGGGCCGTATCTTCAGGGAATGCATCCCGCTGCTGGCGCGTGCCGGCGTGGTCCCCCGCGACGATCCGGACACCAGCCGCAAGCTCATCCTCGACACCAACCAGGCGGATGTGAAGCTGGTGATCATCCGCGCCGCCGACGTGCCCACCTATGTGCAATACGGCGCGGCCGAACTCGGCGTCACCGGCAAGGATGTGCTCATGGAGCACGGCGGCGAGGGGCTCTACGAACCCCTGGATCTCGGGATCGCGCGCTGCCGGCTCATGGTGGCCGGTCCCCGGCGCGCCGCGCGTCTCCACCGGCGCCTGCGCATCGCCACCAAGTATGTCCAGAGCACCCGGCGCTACTATGCCGCTTTGGGCCAGCAGGTGGAAATCGTTAAACTGTACGGTTCCATGGAGCTCGCGCCGCTGGTGGGGCTCGCGGACCGCATCGTGGATCTGGTGGACACCGGCAACACCCTGCGGGCCAATGGATTGGTGCCGCTGGAGCACATCGCGGACATCAGCTCGCGGTTGGTGGTCAACAAGGCGGCGATGAAGATGAAGCACGCGGCCGTCAGCGCCCTGGTGGATGCCCTGGGGCGGGCCGTCGAGGAGCAGGCCCAGGAACCGGCATGAAATACAGAACCGACGACCTGCGGATACGGGAGATCCGGGAAGTCAGCCCGCCCGAGCAGGTCCACAGCGAGTTTCCCATCACCGAGCAGGCGGCCGAGACGGTGTTCCGTGCGCGACAGGCCATCCACGATGTGCTCTGCGGCCGGGACGATCGCCTGGTGGTGATCGTCGGGCCGTGCTCCATCCACGATCCGCAGGCGGCTCGCGACTATGGCCGGCGTCTCCTGCGGCTGCGCCGGGAGCTGGCCGGCGAGCTGGAGATCGTCATGCGGGTCTACTTCGAGAAGCCGCGCACCACCGTGGGCTGGAAGGGGCTCATCAACGACCCGGACCTGGACGGCAGCTTCAACATCAACAAGGGGTTGCGCCTGGCACGGGGCCTGTTGCTGGACCTGAATCAGTCCGGACTGCCGGCGGCCACCGAGTACCTCGACCTGATCAGCCCCCAGTACGTGGCCGATCTGGTGGCCTGGGGCGCCATCGGGGCGCGCACCACCGAGAGCCAGGTGCATCGGGAGCTCGCCTCGGGCCTGTCCTGCCCCGTGGGGTTCAAGAACGGCACCGACGGCGACCTGCAGATCGCCATCGACGCCATCCGCTCCGCCGCCCAGCCACATCATTTCCTCTCGCTCACCAAGGCGGGGCGCTCGGCCATCTTCTCCACCACGGGCAACGACGACTGTCACGTGATTCTGCGCGGGGGCAAGACGCCCAACTACGATGCCCGCAGCGTGGACGAGGCGTGCCGCCGGTTGGAGACGGCCGGGATGCGCCCCCAGGTGATGATCGATTGCAGCCACGCCAACAGCCGCAAGCAGCACGAACGGCAGTTGGACGTGGCGCGCGACGTGGCGGGCCAGATCGCCGCCGGCGAGCGCCGCATCCTCGGGGTGATGATCGAGAGTCATCTGGTGGCCGGCCGCCAGGACGCCGCGCCCGGAAAACCCCTGGTCTACGGGCAGAGCATCACCGACGCCTGCATCGGATGGGACGATACCGATCCGATCCTGCGCTCGCTGGCCGCCGCCGTGCGCGCCCGCCGCGAGGCGGTTCACGGCCGGGCCGCGGCCGGGTAGTCGTCGGCGCGGTGCGCTCCGCGGGGGCCGGGGGATGGCCGCATCGTCCTGCCCCGGCCCCACGAGCCGTGCGCCGCGCCGGCGCCCACATCCAAGCAGCCGAGATAGCGACGTGACCGATTCCCTGCAGATCCGACGCCTGTCCACGACCGATGCCGGATTCGAGGCGGCCCTGGAGGCCCTGCTGGCTCACGACGCCGGTGCCGATCCGGCCGTCGTGAGCGCGGTGCAGGAGATCCTGGACCGCGTGCGTGTCGAGGGCGATGCCGCCGTGCTGGACTACACGCGGCGCTTCGACCGTGTGCAGGCCGACTCGATGGCCGCCTTGGAACTCGCCCCCGAGCGTCTGGCCTCGGCTCGGCAGGCCATCGCCGCCGACCGACGCGACGCCCTGGAGACGGCGGCGGCGCGCATCACCCGCTATGCCGAGCGCCAGCGGCTCGCGTCCTGGTCCTATACCGAGCCCGACGGCACCGTGCTCGGCCAGCGGGTCACCGCCCTGGACCGGGTGGGCCTCTACGTGCCCGGAGGCAAGGCCGCCTATCCCTCCTCGGTGCTCATGAACGCAGTGCCGGCCAAGGTGGCCGGCGTCTCCGAGGTGATCATGGTGGTGCCCGCGCCCGGCGGCGAGCTCAACGAGCTGGTGCTGGCCGCGGCTGCGGTGGCGGGGGTGGACCGGGTGTTCACCATCGGCGGTGCACAGGCGGTGGCGGCCCTGGCCTTCGGTACGCAGACCATCCCGGCGGTGGACAAGATCGTGGGGCCCGGCAACATCTATGTCGCCACGGCCAAACGGCTGGTCTTCGGCACCGTGGGGATCGACATGGTCGCGGGACCCTCGGAGATCCTGGTGATCTGCGACGGGCGCACGCCGCCCGAATGGATTGCCGCCGATTTGTTCTCCCAGGCCGAGCACGACGAGGACGCCCAGGCCATCCTGCTCTGTCCGGACGGGGCCTTTCTGGATGCCGTGGTCGCGGCCATGGAGCGGTTGCTCGAGGAGATGCCCCGGGCGGACATCATCCGTGCCTCGCTGGCCGCGCGTGGCGCGCTGGTCCAGGTTCGGGACCTGGACGAGGCGGCGGCCCTCGCCAACCGCATCGCGCCGGAGCACCTGGAGCTGTCGGTGGCCGAACCCGAGGCGCTGGCCGAGAAGATCCGCCACGCGGGCGCCATTTTCCTGGGCCGTTACACCGCCGAGTCCCTGGGCGACTATTGCGCGGGCCCCAACCACGTGTTGCCCACGGCGCGCACCGCCCGGTTCTCCTCGCCACTGGGGGTCTACGATTTTCAGAAACGGACCAGCCTCATCGGCTGTTCGGCCGAGGGTGCGGCCAAGCTGGGGCGCATCGCATCGGTGCTGGCGCGCGGCGAGGGGCTGGTGGCCCATGCCGTCTCGGCCGAGCTGCGCATCCCCGGGGACGAAGGATGAGCGCGAGGGAGTGGGTGCGCCCCGAGGTGCGGGCGCTGACGGCTTACCACGTGCCCGACCCGGGCGATGCCATCAAGCTGGACGCCATGGAAAATCCTTACCGGCTCCCGCCGGAGCTGGTGGACGCCTGGCTGGAGCGGCTGCGCGAGGTGCCGCTCAACCGGTACCCGGACCCGGCCGCGCGGCAGCTGCGCGAACGGCTGCGGCGTTGGCTCCAGCTGCGCCCGGAAGTGGAGGTGATCCTCGGCAACGGCTCCGATGAATTGATCCAGATCTTCCTGCTGGCGCTGGCCGCCCGGGACCGCGTGGTGTTGGCCCCGGAGCCGACCTTCGTCATGTACCGGATGATCGCGCAGTTCACCGGTATGCGTTACCTGGGCGTGCCATTGCGTGGCGGGGATTTCGGCCTGGACCTGGACACCATGCTCGCGGCCATCGAGACCGAACGGCCCGCGGCGGTCTTTTTGGCCTGGCCCAACAACCCCACGGGCAACCGCTGGCCGCGCGAGCAAGTGGAACGGCTGATCGAGGCCGCCCCGGCCCTGGTGGTGGTGGACGAGGCCTACGCCCCGTTTGCGGACGACAGCCTGCTCGACGCCGTGGGCCGGTGGGACAACCTGGTGGTCATGCGCACCTTTTCCAAGCAGGGCCTGGCCGGGTTGCGCCTGGGCTATGCGGTAGGCCCGCGGGACTGGATTCGGGAGTTCGACAAGCTGCGCTTGCCCTACAACATCAACGCGCTCACCCAGGCCAGCGCCGCCTTCGCCCTGGAGCACATGGCGGTCTTCGAGGAGCAGGCCGCGCGCATCCGCGCCGAGCGGGCCCGCCTGTCCACGGCGCTGGGAGCGATGGAGGGGGTCGAGCCGTTTGCCAGCGAGACCAATTTCATCCTGTTCCGGGTGCCGGCGGGCCAGGGCCGTGCGGTATTCGAGGGTCTGCTCGCCCGGGGCGTGCTCATCAAGGACCTGAGCAACCAGCCGGGTCTGGACGACTGCCTGCGGGTGACGGTGGGCACGCCACGGGAAAACACGGCGTTCCTCCAGGCCCTGCGCGAGACTCTGGCGGCCGAACGCGCCTAGCCCGCGGGCTGGCCCATCACCGCGCGCAACAGCCTGCGGTAGGCATCGGTCACCGGCGAACGCGGGGCGAACTCGCACACCGGCGCACGGCGCGTGCCCATGCGTTCGACCTCGGCCGAGTAGGGGATCTCGATGGGCAGGATCTCCGGGATCTCGTGGCTGAGCGTGTCCACCAGGGCGCGGTGCATCCCGCGGCGGCGGTCCACCATGGAGAAGAACGGACGACACGGCAGGCGCCGTGGCCCGTGGACAGAGAGGTGGTCCTGGAGCTGGTGGTAGGTGCGCACCGACAGCGTGGTGGGAATCAACGGCACCACCAGGGCGTCCACGGCGTGGAACACCGACTCGGAAGTCAGGGTGATGCCGGGCGCGCAGTCCAGCAGGATCAGATCGTAGTCCCGCGCGACGGGTTTGAGCAGCTTGCGGATGCGCGTGTGTGGTTTGCGCACTCCTGCGAGATCCAGGTCCAGGTTGCGATAGGAAAAGTCGGCGGGGATCAGGTCGAGCCCGCCGTAATCGGTCCCTTTGATGACCTCGTCCAGCGCCCGTTTGCGCAAGACGAGCTTGCGCGCCCCGCCCTTCACCTTGGGGCGTACCCGATAGTAGAACGAGGTGGCGCCTTGAGGATCCAGGTCCCAGAGCAGGGTCCGGTACCCTTCGGCGGCGGCCAGAAAGGCGAGATTCACGGCGGTGGCCGTCTTTCCCACGCCGCCTTTGATCTGATACAGGGCGAGGACCCGGCTCATGCGCGGCCGTCCTCTTTGAAAAGGGCGCGAAAGCGTTTGCGAACGGGTTTGCTGTCGAATGCCGCGAAGCGGTCGGCGAATTCCTGGCGGACCTGGCGGGCACGCCGTTGGAAGGATTCGATGAGGGCCTCGATGGCCCTGTCGGTGAGCGCCGGATCGGGGGCCGTCTCGCACAGGCGCTCCCGGAAGGTGCCCAGCGCCGCGGCGTGCACGGCCAGATCCTGGTACTCGCCGAGGTTGTCCTGCAGATGTTTCAGGTCCCGGATCGAGGCCTGCAAGGGCTCGGCGGGATAGAGGCTGGCGAACGCCTCCAGCAAATAGCGCAACTTCTTGCAGGTCTTGCGCAGCTCGTGCAGGTCCTCTGGCGGGCTGGCGTCATCGATGGTCCGCCCTTGCCCGAGCACGCGCCGGAAGACCTTCCAGATGCGGCGGCTGGCGACCTCGGTCACCGGCCGGGCGGCATTCTTCAGTGGCGTGTAGGCGGGGGGCGGGGCCTCCAGGAAGAACCGCCAGGCCTGCATGAAGCTCCGATAACGGCGGCTGGAGAGCGCCCGCGCCAGTGCCGCATGCGCCTTGCGTTTCTCCTCCACGAGCAGGGCGTGGAGCGGCATCAGGCCCGGGCGCAGGTCGGCCGGGATGGACTCGCGGTAGCCGTCGAACTCCAACAGGTAGACGTCCATGTCGCGCACGGGGGAAGTGAGTCCCGAGATCCAGCGCAGCTCGGCGGCGAAGCGGGCCACCTCTTCGTCGGGGAGGACCTTTTTGACCTGGGAGAGCAGGCTGCGCGTGCGGCGCCAGGAAACGCGGTAGTCGTGAAGGAACTCCGGATCCAGGTCCTCGCGTACCCCCGGCTCGTTGCGCTCCACCAGATCCAGGAGATGGAGCAGGATCTTCTTCAGCGCCCGATCGGCCCGGTCCAAGGGGTTCAGCCGCACCGCCAGTTTATTGCTGTAGTCGCCGGGCGCGCGTCCGAGCGTGGCCAGGGCCAGGCCGAGGGGGTCCGTCGCGGCCCACTGCGCCTGGAACTCGGCGCGCAACCGCTGGATCGCCCCGCGCAGCGCCCGGTCGTAGCCCCGTATCGGCAGGGGCTGGATGAGCCGCTGGGGCGGGTGACCGGCTACCGCCTCGTCGCGCAGCTCCAGGCGCAACACCGTCTTGTCCTCGGGACCCAGCACCCTGAGCAGAGCCCGCCGGCCGCGGGACTCGGCCACCGGGAGCAGGACACGGGGCGCCGTCATCCGCCGCAGCCGAGCCCGCAGCCCGGCCTGGGGCAGGTCGTCTGGCCAGCGGGGCGGCTTCACGCCACCCACCTCCACCTCCACGCGGCAGCCACCGATCCGACGCAGACGCAGGTCGCCGCAGCCATCCCCGCCCAGCCACTCCAGCACGAACCCCTTGCGCCACAATCGCCAGTCGAAGGTGTCCAGCCAGACGACGCGGTGCCGCGCGCTGTGCACCACCTCCGCCCCCAGTGCCTGCCGTACGGCCTCCGTCCAGTCGGGGAACGTGGGACCAGGCGGCGCTGCCAGGACACACCGCTCGAATGTGACTTCTGACACGGGACGGGGCCTATCCGGGAGGCGAGGCGGCGTTGCAATGGGTCGCGACTTCAATCCTTTTTCTCATGGTGGCCGCCGAACTCGTAGCGCATGGCCGAAAGGATTTGGTTGGCGAAGGCGTCCTCACCGCGCGAGGTGAAACGACTATAGAGGGCCGCGGTCAGCACCGGCGCGGGCGTGCCGGTCTCGATGGCTGCCTGACACGTCCAGCGCCCCTCTCCCGAGTCCGATACCCGCCCGGTGAAGTCGGACAGATCCGGCTGACGATACAGGGCCGCAGCCGTGAGATCCAGCAGCCAGGATGGGATCACGCTGCCCCGTCGCCACAACTCGGCGATCTCCTTGAGGTCGAAATCGAAGCGGTAAGCCTCGGCGTCGGCCAGGGGGGCGGTCTCCGCGTCGGTGGCTGCTCTGGCCTTGCCCACCCCGGCATGGCGTAGCAGGTTGAAGCCCTCGGCGTAGGCGGCCATGAGCCCATACTCGATGCCGTTGTGCACCATCTTCACGAAGTGCCCCGCGCCGTTGGGCCCGCAGTGCAGCCAGCCTTCCTCGGCAGGGGCGGGTTCGCCCGTGCGGCCCCGCGTGCGCGGAATGTCGCCCAGGCCCGGCGCCAGGGCCCGGAACAGGGGCGCCATCGCGTCGATCACCGCGCGCTCGCCCCCGATCATGAGGCAATAGCCCCGCTCCAGCCCCCATACGCCGCCGCTGGTGCCGCAGTCCACGTAGTGGATACCCGCCTTGGCCAGTGCTTGGGCTCGGCGGATGTCGTCTTTGAAGAAGGAGTTGCCCCCGTCGATGACCACGTCGCCTGCTTCCAGCAGGGGCACCAGCCGTTCCAGGACGTCGTCGACCACGGCCGCCGGGACCATGAGCCAGCACCGCCGGGGGCGCTCCAGTTTGGCCACCCATTCCCGCAGGGAGTAGGCTCCCACGGCACCTTCAGCCTCCAGGGCGTGGATGGGCTCGGGACTGCGGTTGTGCACCACACACTCGTGACCGGCACGCATCCAGCGCCGAGCCATGTTGGCGCCCATGCGCCCCAGACCCAACAGACCGATTTGCATCGGCAGCCCCCCGATTGATCATTGAGATACCGTCCCAGGACATCCCGCATGTCCCGGACAGGGGCAGGGTACGCGCAGCAGTGGTGCGGCGCAACGGTTGGTCATGATCCAGAGACATGCGAGGGTGTGGACGGACACCCCAATCTTGAGGCCGATGCGAAACCGTTGCTGGATCAAGCATGGGTCGAACGGGAGCGAACCCGGCGGCCGAAAGCGAGCGAGGGCGCCATCCGTGGTCATCGCCGTGGCCTCTGTGTAGTGGCTTTCTTCCATCGCCGATGCGGGACGCTCGAGACGAGAGCGAGCGGATGGTGGTACGTGGCTTCATCCCAATCACCACCAAGGACGTCAGAGGACGATTGGAGCTGCTGGCGGGCGGCAACTGGCATGACAGATTGGTAAAAGCGACACGTGATTTTGAAATTCCCTTTTTGCAGAAAGAGTGCCTTTCCGGGGATTGGTGTGAGAAATTCTGGAACGGCGTGTGTATTTTCTGGTTGTCCCGCTTATTAAAAGCGATACCCGAACATTTCTATATCCCGCTTGAACCAGTTGTGTACAATCTCAATTGTCTCGTCGTTGTAGTAGTCTCTATAGCTGCCGTGTCGAGATTTTTTCACGTGCGGTAGTGAGACACTTACCCCTACCTTATTCAATGCCTTGTTGAGTTCACTTTCAAGGCGTTCAAAATGTACTATCTCATCTACGAGAATGTTTCCTTTTTGATCTTCGATCCACTTTATTTGCGGCATGAACATCCTGGGCTTGTCGTAATACAGAGGGTCATTGTCCCCGTATGCTAGCTTTACCCATTGGTTAAACTCTATGGGATTGTCTCGCAAGGAGGGGTGGTTTCTTTGAACGCGATAATGGTAATGTGATACGACTTTGTCCCAGGGATTCCTAACGACAGTAAAAGTCAGCTTGCTATCCCACCTGGCTCTCCCTATTTCTTTGATTTTTTCCAGTGCGGTCTTGTGTTCCAAAGGGAGCTTTAAGGCTTTTTCGATGCTGCTTCCTCCGGTCTTGTTGATATGGATAAAGATGAATCTGTCCAAATATTTGTTTTTGTATAGCAGAATTATTTTTTTTCCCTTCCGTAATGCTCGCCTCATTTTGTTGTGCCCTTTTGATTTTGCGGTTGCAATGTACTTGTAAAGTGCCGGCAGGGTCCGAACTTCTTATTATGATAACAAGAGATCAGGTCGCTTGTTCCGCCTATGCTAAAAAGCCTGCATGGAGGCGTCATAGGCCAAGGTTTGTTGCAGGATGTGGAAATTATACCGAAACACGTGGCGTACGTGCAGTCTTTCGAGATGGCCGGTCCCTCAAAGTAGTTGGATAAGAGCTGTTGGGTGTGCCTGTAAAACTGCTTCACTTTCGGTCCGGTACTGGGTTGGCGTGGCCAGATTTAGTGATGCTTGAACAAGTGCATGGCACGGACCGGGTCGAAGGGGGCAAGACCGGCGGGCCGGTGTTCACCGGCAGTCGTTGTCGCTGGCGGTGTCCATGATCGCATCACCTTTTAGGTTCGACCGCCGATGGCAGTGTCCACCAACTCCGCCAACCGCGCGAGGCCGGCGTGGATGTCGCCTTCCAGGTGGACGCCGAGCGCCCGTCGGCCGCGCTGGCACAGGACGGCGAAGTCGCCGAAGGCCTGGGCCTTTTCCACCACGCCGAAGCTGTAGCGGCGTCCCGGCACGGGCAGGTCCTCGGTCGGCTCGGCGGTGATCTGCAGGAACACGC
>JALSSO010000046.1 GCA_026984215.1 Gammaproteobacteria bacterium
TCCTCCGGGGCCTGCGCGAGCGGATGGACCCGCGCCGCCGAGGTGATGAATAGGAAGTGCAGTTCCTCCCCCGGTCGTTGGAGCACCTCGCGCAGCGCCCCATCGCAATAGAGGTCCACCTCGGCATCCAGCCCGGCGCCGATGGCCTCGGCCTTGCGCAAGCCCTCCAGGACCTTGCTCACCGCCTCTCGCACCTCCAGCAGCCGTGTCCAGTCCGGCCGTGACAAGGGGCCGTCCTGGAGCCGCGGCAGGGACCGGTGCCAGTGGGCGGCGAAGACCGGGGTGGCGCGCTCGCCGGGCATGTGTTCCCAGATTTCGTCGGCGGTGAAACTCAGGATGGGCGCCAGCCAGCGCACCATGGCCTCCAGGATGCCGAACATGGCCGTCTGGCCGGAGCGTCGCGCCGGATGGTCGGCGGGCAAGGTGTAGAGCCGGTCCTTGGTCACGTCCAGGTACAGGCCGCCCATGTCCACCGCACAGAAGTTGTGCACCACCTGGAAGATGCGATGGAACTGGTAGTCCTCGTAAGCGGCAAGCACCGTCTCCTGCACCTGCGCCGCGCGGTCCAGCGCCCAGCGGTCGAGCGGGAGCAGCGCCGCCGCCTCGCGTGTGTGTGTCTGCGGATCGAAGCCGTGCAGGTTGGCCAGCAGGTACCGGGCGGTGTTGCGGATGCGCCGGTAGGCGTCGGCCATGCGCTTGAGGATCTCGTCGGATACGGCCATTTCGGCCGTGTAGTCGGTGGCCGCCACCCACAGGCGCAGGATGTCCGCGCCCAGCCGGTCCATGACCTGTTGCGGAACGACCACGTTGCCGCGGGACTTGGACATCTTCTGCCCCTTGGCGTCCACCGTGAAACCGTGGGTGAGGACCTCCCGGTAGGGGGCTTCGCCGCGCATGGCCACGGCGGTCAGCAAGGAGGACTGGAACCAGCCGCGATGCTGATCCGAGCCTTCCAGGTAGATCTGTGCGGGGAAGTGCAACTCCGGCCGGGGCTCCAGCACGCAGTGATGGGTCACCCCGGAGTCGAACCATACGTCCAGGATGTCGCCGGCCTTTTCGTAATGTTCGGCTTCCTCGCCCAGCAGCTCCACCGGGTCGAGGTCGTACCAACCCTCCAGCCCCTGGTTCTCGATGCGCTCGGCCACCGCCTCCAGCAGGCGGGCCGTATCGGGGTGCGGCTCGCCGCTGCGCCGGTGCACGAACAGGGCGATGGGCACCCCCCAGTTGCGCTGGCGCGAGATACACCAGTCGGGGCGTTGGGCCACCATGTTGCGGATGCGTGTGTGGCCCCAGTCCGGACGCCACCGCACGGTCTCTATGGCCCGCAGGGCCGCCTCGCGCAAGCCCGCCCGGTCCATGGCGATGAACCACTGCGGCGTGGCGCGAAAGATGATCGGTGTCTTGTGCCGCCAGCAGTGCGGGTAGCTGTGCCGGATCTGCTGGTGGCAGAGCAGACGGCCGCGTTGCTGCAAAGCCTCGAGTACCACGCCGTTGGCCTCGTGCACGGCCAGGCCGCCCACCAGGGGCGTGTCCGCGTAAAAGCGTCCGTCCGGGCCCACTGGATTGTCCACGGGCAGGTCATAGCGCCGGCCGACCACGTAGTCCTCTTGACCGTGACCCGGCGCGGTATGCACTGCCCCGGTGCCGGCCTCGGCGGTCACGTGTTCGCCGAGGATCACGGGCACGGTGCGCTCGTAGAAGGGGTGGCGCAGCACCAGCCCCTCCAGGGCGGCGCCGCGGGCGGTTCCCAGCGTCTGCGCTTGCGCCAACCCCCAGCGGGCCAGCGCCGCCTCGGCCAGCTCGCGGGCAACGATCAGGCGTTCCGGGCCGGCCTGCAGGAGCAGGTAGTCGAAGTCCGGGTGCAGGGCCACGGCCTGATTGGCGGGCAGGGTCCATGGGGTGGTGGTCCAGATCACCACCGAAACCGGCCCGTGGCCAGGGCCGTCCAGCAACTCGAACCGGCTTGCGGCGTCATCCGGATCCACGGCCTCGAACTTCACATCGATGGCCGGCGAGCGGTGCTCGGCGTACTCGACTTCCGCCTCGGCCAGGGCCGAGCCGCAGTCCACGCACCAGTGCACGGGTTTCTCCCCTCGGGCGAGATGCCCGTTGGCCACGATCCGCGCCAGGGCCCGCAGGATGTCGGCCTCGTATTTCGGATCGAGGGTGAGGTAGGGATGTGACCAGTCGCCCAGCACGCCCAGCCGTTCGAAGTCCCGGCGCTGGCGTTCCACCTGGGCCAGGGCGTAGTCGCGACAGGCGCGCCGGAACTCGGCCGCCGGCAGGTCCACGCCGGCCTTGCCGTGGGTCTTTTCCACCTGCAGCTCGATGGGCAGCCCGTGGCAGTCCCAGCCGGGCACGAACGGGGCGTCGAAGCCGGACAGGACGCGGCTCTTGACGATGATGTCCTTGAGGATCTTGTTGACGGCATGCCCGATGTGGATGTCACCGTTGGCGTAGGGGGGGCCATCGTGCAACACGAACCGGGGCGCATCCCGGCGGGCCGCGCGCACCTGTTCGTAGAGTCCGGTGGCCCGCCAACGGGCGAGGCGCTCGGGTTCGCGCCTGGGCAGGTTGCCGCGCATGGGAAATCCGGTCTGCGGCAGATTGAGCGTCTTTTTGTAGTCGTCGGTCATCGGCTTCGTTCGGGTCTTTTGCGAGCCACGAAAAACCCCTTCCCCTGCGGGGGAGGGGGGAGGGATTCACCGGGCGCCGCCCAACATGCCCGGAACCCGCTGGGGAATCAAGGGCGTCGCCGCAGCCTGCCGGGCGAAGTGTCCTCCCGCGCCGAGGCCTGCCGGGCGAAGAAACCGCGGGCGGCCTCCACATCCCGGCGGATCTGCCGGATCAGCGCCTCCAGCGATTCGAAGCGGCGTTCCTCGCGGATCTTGCGCAGGAACTCCACATGCACGTGCCGGCCGTAAATGTCCCGGTCGAAGTCCAACAGATGCACCTCCAGGCGCGCCTCGGTGCCGTCCACCGTGGGCCGGGTGCCCACATTGGCCACGCCGGGCAGCGGCTCGTCCTCGAGGCCGTACAGTTCTACGGCGAACACCCCCTGCAGGGGGGACACCTTGCGGGCCAGGCGGATATTGGCGGTGGGAAAGCCGATGGCGCGGCCCCTTTTGTCGCCATGGGCCACCCGCCCGCTCATACGATACGGCCGCCCCAGAAGCCGGGCGGCGGTTTCGAGGTCGCCTGCGGCCAGGGCCTCGCGCACCCGCGTGCTGCTCACCCGCACCCCGTCGATGTCGAAGGTCAACATGTGCGCCACGGTAAAGCCGTGTCTGCGGCCCGCCTCCCGCAGGGTGTGGAAATCCCCCTCGCGCCCGCGCCCGAAGCGGAAGTCGTCGCCCACCACCAGATGCCGTACCCCGAGCCCTTCCACCAGGATGCGCTCGATGAAGCCCTCTGCGGGCATCTCGGCCAGCCGCCGGTCGAAGCGCAGGACCAGCACCCGGTCCACCGAAAACCGGCGCAGGGCCTGGAGCTTCTCACGCAGGCGGGTCAGTCGTCCCGGGGCGCGCCCCCCGGCGAAATACTCCCGGGGCAAGGGTTCGAAGGCGATCACCGTGGTGGGCACATCCAGTTCGGCGGCCTTCTCGGCGAGTTGCCCCAGCACCGTCTGGTGGCCCAGATGCACCCCGTCAAAGTTGCCGATGGTGGCCACGCAGCCCCGGTGGCGTGGCCGAAGATTGTGCTCGCCGCGAATGAGTTCCATGGTTCCACAGGCCCCACAAAGGCCACATTGTAAGGGGAGCGCCGGGCGCCTTCACGAGGTCCCGGCGCATCAGGCACCGCGGCCAGGACTCGTCCCGCCCGGTACGCCCGGATGCAACAGCGCCGGCCGCACGCCGCCCATCCAGAGCGCCGCCGCATAGCCCAGCGCACCGGCGGCGATCAGCCCCGTGAGCGTGGCGACGCGTTGCGCGGCTCCCCAGGCGCTCCACTGGGTCAGCGGAGGGGTGACCCAGGCCAGCAGGACGGTCATGAGCAGCCCGGCGGCCGCGCTGGCGGCCAGCAGCCGGCCCCAGTGTCCACCGCGCTCGTACACCCCCTCCTCGATCAGGCGGCGGCGCAGGAGCGCGGCGTTGAGCCACGCCGAGGCGGAGGTGGCCAAGGCCAGTCCGGCGTGCGGCCCGGGCAGGTCCAGCCCCACCCAGGGCACCACGAAGAGCACGTTCAGGCCCATGTTGGCGAGCATGGCGATGACACCGATCTTGACCGGCGTGGTGGTGTCCTGCCGCGCGTAGAATCCGGGCGCGAGGATTTTGATGCCCATGAAGGCGGGCAGCCCCAGGGCATAGGCCATCAGCGACAAGCGCGCCATCTCCGTGTCCTGCGCCGAGAAGGCCCGGTACTGAACCAGGGTGGCCAGAATGGGACCGGCCAGCAGGATCAGCCCCAGGGCGGCCGGAACGGCCACCAGAAAGGCCGAGCGCAGGGCCCAGTCCAGGGTCGCGCGGAACCCGTGCACGTCACGGGTGGCGTGCAGGCTCGACAGGCGGGGCAGGGCCACGGTGCTCAGCGCGATGCCGAACAGCGCCAACGGCAGTTCCACGAAGCGGTCCGAATAATAGAGCCAGGAGATGCTGCCCGAGGCCAAAAATGATGCGATGAGCGTGTCGAACAGCAGATTGATCTGCACGATGGACACCCCGAAGATGGCCGGCAGCATGAGCCGGAGGATGCGGCGCACTCCAGGATGCGCGCGCCGCAAGCGGGGGCGTGGCAACAGACCGGCACGCGTCAGAAAGGGCAGCTGCAGGGCGAGTTGGGCGGCGCCGGCGATGAACACGCCCCAGGCCAGGGCGGTCACCGGCTCGGCCATGCGCGGGGCCAGCCACAGGGCCGCGCCGATCAGCGAGACGTTGAGCAAGACCGGGGTGAAGGCCGGCACGCCGAACCGCCCCAGGCTGTTGAGGATGCCGGCGGCCAGCGCGGTGAGCGAGATGAACAGCAGATACGGAAAAGTCACTCGCAACATCCCCGAGGCCAGCCCGAAGCGCTGGGGGTCGTCCAGATAACCGGGGGCGAACACCGCGATGATGAGCGGCGCCCCGACCACCCCGAGGGCCGTCACGCCGGCCAAGGCGACCAGCAGCGCGCCGGCCACGTGGTCCACCAGGTCCTTGAGCGCCGCGCCATCGCGACGTTCCCGGTATTCCGAAAAGACCGGCACGAAGGCCTGCGAAAAGGCCCCCTCGGCGAACAGCCGGCGCAGAAAGTTGGGAATCCGGAAGGCGACGAAGAAGGCGTCGGTCGCTCCCGTGGCGCCGAAGCTCACGGCGATCACCATGTCGCGCAGATAACCGAAGATGCGCGACAGCAGTGTCATGGCCGACACCACGGCCGTGGAACGCAACAGGCCTCGGCTCACGGGTATCGGGTTGCGGGCGTGACCATGGCGCGCAAGTGTGCCGGCCCCGGGGACTTGACTTCAACCACGGTTTTCCAGAACATACCGCCCCTTTCCTGTCAGCCCGATTCAACCATCGAGGAGTCCGAGCCTTGGCCAACACACCTTCGGCACGCAAGCGCGCCCGGCAGGCGGAGAAGCGCCGCGAGCGGAACCGGATGCATCGTTCCCGCATGCGCACCCTGATCAAGCGCGTGATCAAGGCCATCGAGGCCGGTGACCGCGAGGCGGCCGAACAGGCGTACAAGACCGCCGTGCCGATCATCGATGCCACCGCCACCAAGGGCATCATCCACAAGAACAAGGCCGCCCGCCACAAGAGTCGCCTCAACGCCCGCATCAAGGCCATGGGCTGATGCTCGCGGGCGGCGGGCATGGGATTTCGCGGGGCCGGCGATCGCCGGCCCCGTTGCGTTCGAGGGGTGCTCAGCGCTGGCAGCGCGCACACCAGAAGGTGGACCGCTGCCCCACAACGATCCGCCGGATCGGCGTCGCGCACCGCGGGCAGGGTCTTCCCTCCCGGCCATAGACATTGAGCGTGCGGGCGAAATAGCCGGGCCGGCCGTCCTCGCGCACGAAGTCGCGTAGCGTGGTACCCCCCGCTTCGATGGCGGCTCCGAGCACCTGGCGCACGGCCCGGGCCAGCCGTTCATAGCGTGCCCGGGCGATCCTGCCGGCCGGACGCCGGGGATCGATCCCCGCCGCCCAGAGTGCTTCGTTGGCATAGATGTTACCGACCCCCACGACCACCCGCGCGTCCATCAGAAACGGCTTCACCGCCACGCGCCGGCCGCGCGCGCGCCCGTGGAGCCAGCTCCCGTCGAAGCCGGGATCGAGTGGCTCGGGACCGAGCGCCCGCAACAGGCGGTGGCCCTCGGGCCTGTCGCCGCCCCAGAGCACGGCCCCGAACCGTCGGGGATCGCGCAGGCGCAAGACCCGGTCCGAGTCGAGCACGAAGTCCAGGTGATCGTGAGGGCCGGGGGGCGTTCCGGCGTCCACGATGCGCAGACTGCCCGACATCCCCAGATGCAGCAGCACCGCCCCGGCTTCCGTATCCAGGATCAAGTACTTGCCGCGCCGGCGCACCCCCAGGATCCGCGCCCCGCTCAGCCGTGCCCCGAGCCCCTCCGGCACCGGCCAGCGCAGGCGCGGTTCGCGCACCTCGACCCGCCGCACGCGCCGGCCGCTCACCCAGGGCGCGAGTCCGCGCCGGGTGGTCTCCACCTCCGGTAGCTCAGGCACCGGCGGTTCGCTTCAGCCGTACCATGCCGCCTCCACTTCCAGCAGCAGCTCGCGGCGGCAGATCTCGCCTTCCAGCACTGCCAGCGGGACGGCGTGGCCGACCAGACTGCGGAACCGGGCCTCCAGGCGCTCGGCATGATGGCGGTGGCGCACGTACAGCCGGAAGGCCGACAGCTCGTCCAGGCGCAGGGCGGGGGCACCGGCCTCCAGCGCGCGCTCCAGCAGCACCTCCAGGTTCTGCAGCGTCTCCTCCAGCTGCGCCTCGGCGTCCTCCGGATGGCGCGAGGCATGGCCCACGATGCTGGCCGTTCCCGAGATGTACAGATGCACGCCACCGCCGGGCCAGCGTTTGAGTACGGCCCGCGAGAACGAAGGGCTCACGGGGCCGTACTCGGGGGGATAGCGGAAGGCGCTGACCTGGCGGGGATTCTCGATCTGCAGGGCGGGCTCCGGGGCGGCCAGGGCGTACAGGGTGAATCCCGGCTCCCGCGAGCCGATCACCGTGGCGGCGGGCAGCCGCTCGGGCGGCATGTGGGCACCCACGGCGCGGTGCCGCCCGGCGCAGAAACGCTGGTAGCGGTCGAGTCCCTGATACGGGGTATGGATCCGCTCGATGTACTGCCAGATCCGCAGGGGATGGGGGTGGCCAGTGCTTTTCAAAAACGCATACAGGGCACGGTAAAGATGCTCCACCTGCGTGGCGAAACGGGGCTCGTCGATCTCCTCCAGCGTGATGCGAACCAACATCGCCTCCGGCAGCCCGGCCCAGGCGAAGGCACCGGTCCACCCCGATTCCACCCGATGGCGGGCCACCCAGCGTTCTTCCAGCGGCTCGTTCAGCGGCTGCAGTGGAACGCGCACGTTGCGCGGGTCCTCCATGGGGAACCCCTCCTGGGGACCGAAACGGACGCGCGCCAGGGTGAACCCGTCGGAAGGAGGGGCGGTGTCCTGGGGATCGGCGCGCAGATGGAAGGGGGCGGCGGCATCCATGGCCGCGTATTGTACCCGGCCGTCGGGGGCGGGCCCGCACACGGGCGCGCAGGCGGGCCTTCGTGGGAAGTGCCCGGTCAGGCCCGGTGCCGGCGCCAGCCCGTCCAGAGTCCGGCCAGGAGCAACGTTCCAGGCAGTCCCGCAAGCACCCACAGGCTGATCCAGAGGATCTCGCCTTCGGAGAACACCAGTTTCACGTCGGGGGCCGGACGGGGGGCGACGTCGATGAGGGCGTCGTCCCGGGCCAGCCAGTTGGCCAGTGCCAGGGCCAGATCCAGGTTGGCGGCCGCGCCCAGGTAGGCGTTGGATGCGAAATCGCTGTCACCGATGACCACCACCCGCTGTCGTTCCCGGCCATCGGCTCGAGCGCGGGTGAGCGCCAGGCCCAACACCAGGGGACCGGGCCGGTCCCCATCGGCCGCGTTGAACTGCACGGAACCGCCCTCCAGGCTGCCCGTCTCGGACCAGGCGCGCGGTAGCGTTTCGAGGATGGCCGTCCGCCGCCACGGATCGTCCTCGACCGGCGCGTTCTCCACGGCGGCGGCCACGGGAAACAGGGTGAGTGCGTCCAGTTCCCGAGTGATCGGGTGTTTCGGATAGTCCACCACGGGCACCACCGCGGCGTTGCGTATACCCAGCACCTTGCGCAGCTCCAGGTTGGCGTCCACCACCACGCCAGGAACGCGGCGCACCCCCAGCAGCGCGGCGAGCCCCTCGAGCGTGGCGGTGCCCGGATCCTGCAGCCACAGGAGATTGCCGCCGCGGGCGAGGTAGGTCTGTAGCTTGCGAAGCTCCCCCGGCGTGAGGGGGCTGCGCGGTGAGGCGAGCACCAGCACGTCGGTATTGTCGGGCAGCACCGGGGTGCGCGCGAGATTCAGGGGATAGAGGGTGAAACCGGCCTGTTCCAATGCCTCGGCCCATCGGGACAAGCCTTGGTCGCCCGGCTCGCGCGGGCTGCGCTCGCCGTGTCCCTCCAGGAACACCATCCAGCGTTCCCCGCCCCGGGCCAGACGCTGCAGGGCGCGGGCGAGCGCGCGCTCGTCGAAAGCGGCCAGGCGCTGGGCGCGGTCGCCGGCCACCAGCGCCGCCTGGCCCAGGCGGTTCATTCCCAGGCGGCGCGCCGCTGCGGGTTCCCGTTCCGGGTCCACAAAGCGCAGCCCCACCGGGGCGCCGCGTTCGCGTTGCAGGCGTTCGCCCCATTTCCGGGCGGCCTTGCGCAGGGCCTCTTGGTCGGCGCGCGCGGCGACCACCAGCTCCAGGGGGCCTTCCACGTGTTGCAGCAGCCGCCGGGTGGGTTCGGAAAACCGGTTGCGCTGTCCTTGGGTCCAGTCCCATTCCCAGCGGTACTGGGTGGACAGCCAGCCGAGCAGGCCCGCGCCGGCCAGCAGCGCCAGCGTCACGACGGCCTCCCCTGCAAGACGCCACAACCGGCTCCGGCAGACCGCGCCCCTCATGGCCGATCCCGCAGCCGTTCGTAACGGCGCCCCGTGAGGAGGAGAAAAACCAACGCGAACAGGACGTGATAGGCCAGGTCCTCGCTGCGCACCCGCCCTTCCAGGAACGGCTGGAAGTGGGCGAACTGGGACAACCGGGCGAGCAGTTCGCCCGAGGCGGTGGCGGCGTTCCCGGCCACGTACAGCAGGGCCAGGAACAGTAACAGCCCGAGCCCACCCACGGCGGCCAGCGCCGGGGTGCGCGTGAGCGCCGAGACATAGAGCGCCGCCGCGGCGAACGAGGCAAGCAGCAGGTAGAGCCCGAGGAGGCCGGCGGCGATTCGGCCCCAGTCCGGGGTGGTGCCCAAGGCCAGTAGCGCGGGCATGCCCGCCACCAACGCCACGGCCAAGCCGAGGAAGGCCAGTAGCGCCGCGTACTTGCCGAGCACGACCTGCGTGGCGGAAGCTGGCGCGGCGAGCAGCAGCGGCAATGTGGCCCGCTGCCGCTCCTCGGCGAAGGCGCGCGCGGCGATCAGCGGAATCACCGCGAGCAGGGCCACGCCCGACCAGAACAACAGCGGACTGACGATGTGTTCCGTGGCGCCGGTGGCGTCCGCGCGGGCGGCCATGCGTGGCTGGATCACGCTGAGGTAGACGTCGGTCAGGGTCAGGAACACCAGACCCAGCACGAAACAGGTCACCGCCAGTGTGATCCAGGCCAGCGGACTTCGGAACAGCCGTCGCAGTTCGTGGGCGGCGATGGCGCCGGTCATGCCGCCCGCGCCTCCGCGCCGAAGGCGTAGTCCATGAACAGGGTCTCGAGCGAGCGCCGTTCCGGCTCCAGCGCGCGCAGGCCCCAGCCCGCGGTGGTGGCTCGGTCGAGCAGCCGGTCGAGCACGCCCTCGTCCCGCAGCTGCACGGTATAGGCATGGGCGGGACCACGGGTCGGGTCCACCCGGGTGACGCCCGGCACCGCCGCCAGGGCGTCGACGCCCGGGTCGGTGGCGAAGGCCAGCCGGTAACGCAGGCCGGGCGCCTCCTCCGTCAATCGGGCCTCGTGCACGATGCGCCCGGCCACCAGGATCAGCACCCGGTCGCAGACCGCCTGCGCTTCGGGCAGGATGTGGGTGGAGAACAGGACCGCGTGCCCGCTGCGCAGTCCCTGCACCAGCTCACGCACCTCGCGCAACTGCACCGGGTCCAGTCCCACGGTGGGCTCGTCCAACAGGACGACGGGCGGATCGCCCAGCAACGCCTGGGCCAGCCCCACGCGCTGCCGGTAGCCCTTGGACAGACGCCCCACCAGCCGCCGCTCCACGGTCCGCAGCCCGCAGCGGTCCTTGACCTGCGCCACGGCCCGTGCGCGGGCGCCGGCCCTCAGACCCCGCAGGCGCCCGGCGAGGCGGAGCTGTTCGTCCACGGTGAGCTCCGGGTACAGGGGAGGCTCCTCGGGGAGGTACCCGATGCGCCGCCGGGCCGCGCGATCCAGGACCCGGTCCTCGATCCGCACGACCCCCGCATCGGGACGCAGTACCCCGGCGAGCATGCGCAGCGTGGTGGACTTGCCCGCCCCGTTGGGTCCCAGCAGGCCCACCACCTCGCCGCGGCGCAGGGTCAGATCGATACCGCGTACGAGGGTGTGCGCGCCGGCGCGCCGCGTCAGCCCCCGGGCCTGGAGGAGGGACGGGGCGTCGGGCGGGTCGGCCTGTGGATCGTGCATCGCGATGCCCCCTACAATGCCCCGGCGATGGGGCCGGATCCCTATTCTCGCAAATGGGTTCAAGGCAGAAAACGATGCGGCGACTGGGCGTGGACACCGGGGGGACTTTCACCGACCTCGTCTATCTGGACGAGGCGCGTATCCGCGTGCACAAGGTCCTTTCCACACCGCGCGCCCCGGAGGAGGCCATCGTCCGGGGGGTGCGCGAGATGGGCCTGGACCCGCGGGGCCTGGAGGTCGTCCACGGCTCCACCGTGGCCACCAATGCGGTGCTCGAGGGCAAGGGCGTGCGCACCGCCTACGTCACGAACCGGGGTTTCGGAGATGTGCTGGCCCTTGGCCGACAGGCCAGGGAGGCGCTCTACGATCTCCAGCCGCCGCCCCGCCGGCCGCCGGTACCCCCGGAGCTCTGCCTGGAGACCGGCGGGCGTCTGGCGGCCGACGCAACGGTGCTGGAGCCCCTGACCGAGGCCGACCTGCAGGCGCTGCGCCAGCGGTTGCGGGCGCTGCGCCCCGAGGCGGTGGCCGTGAATCTTCTGTTTTCGTTCCTGGACGAGCGCTTCGAGGACGCCGTGGGCCGGGTGGTTCCGGAGGAGATCTTCGTCTCGCTCAGCAGTCGAATCCTGCCGGAGCTGCGCGAATACGAGCGCGGCATCGCCACCTGGCTCAACAGCTACGTGGGGCCCATCATGGGGGGTTATCTGCGGCGGCTGCGGTCGGCGCTGCCGGGCGCGCGTGTCGCGGTGATGCAGAGCCATGGCAGCGCCATCTCCGCGGACCGGGCGGCGGAGCGGGCCGTCCACCTGCTCTTGTCGGGTCCGGCGGGCGGTTTGCGCGGCGTGCTGCATGCGGGTCGCGCCGGGGCGCGGCTGCGCCTGCTGAGCTTCGACATGGGGGGGACCTCCACGGACGTCGCCCTCCTCGATCAGGAGATCCGCCTCACGGCACAAGGGCGGATCGCGGGTTACCCGGTGGCCGTGCCCATGGTGGACATGCACACCATTGGCGCGGGAGGCGGATCGCTGGCGCGCGTGGACGCCGGCGGGCTCCTCCAGGTGGGTCCCGAGTCGGCCGGCGCCGATCCGGGCCCCGCGTGTTATGGCCGCGGCGGGCGCGAACCCACGGTGACCGACGCCAACGTGGTACTCGGGCGTCTGCCGGCCGACGTGGCCTTGGGCGGGAGCCTGCCGCTGGACGCGGCGGCGGCGCGCGCGGCGCTCGAACGGCTCGGGCGGCGCCTGGGTCTGGATGCCGTGGCCGCCGCCCGCGGCGTATTGCGCGTGGCCAACGAACACATGGCCCAGGCCCTGCGGGTGATCTCGGTGCAGCGCGGGGAGGACCCCCGAGACTACACGTTGGCCAGTTTCGGCGGTGCTGGCGGGCTGCATGTGTGCGATCTGGCCGAGGCCCTGGACATGCGCGAGGCCCTGGTGCCGGCCTACGCCGGCGTGTTGTCGGCCTTGGGCATGCTGGTGGCTCCCGCCGGCCGCCAGCTTTCGCATTCGGTCAACACCCTGCTCGAGGCGCGTGAAGACGCCTGGATCCAGGCACGGCTCGACCGGATCGCGGCCCGGGGCGAGGCGGAACTGCGCGCCGAGGGGGCTGGCGACCTGCGACGCGAGGACAGCCTGGACCTGCGTTACGAGGGTCAGTCCCACACCCTGCGCATCCCGTGGACCGGGATCCGCAAGAGCACCGATGCCTTCCATGCCGCCCACCGCAGGCGGTATGGGCATGCGCTGGACATGCCGGTGGAGCTGGTCAATCTGCGCGTCGGGCTCACCGAGGACGTGACTCCACCGTCTCTGCCGGCCTATCGTCCGGCTGGCCCGCCCGAACCCCTGCTCCACACCCCTGTGGCGGGCGTCGCCGCGCCGGTGCCCGTGCTGCCCCGGGACCGGGTGCCCGTGGATTTTCCTTTGGCCGGCCCCGTGATCGTCGTCGAAGCCGTGGGTACCACCTGGGTCGCGCCAGGCTGGTCCGTGCGGGCAGACCGGGTGGGCAACCTGCTGCTGGCCCGCCGGGACTAGCGCGCTCGGTCACGAAAGGGGTGCCCGTTGGTCGGGTCGGTTCCCCGCCTCCCGTGGCAGTGGTGGTATAGTGTCGGCCCCGAAACTCCAGCGGCCCGGATGCCCACCGCGGTTTTCCGGGCCGGCCGACCGAAAGACTTCAGCCCATGACCGAATTCGACTGGCTGGACGGTATCGTCCGTCTTCCCTGGTGGGGCTACGTGCTCGTCACGCTGGCGCTCACCCATGTCACCATCGCCGCCGTCACCCTCTTTCTGCATCGCAGCCAGGCCCATCGCGCGCTGGACCTGCATCCGGCGGTGGCTCATTTCTTCCGATTCTGGCTCTGGCTCACCACCGGCATGGTCACGCGCCAGTGGGTGGCCATCCACCGCAAGCACCACGCCCGCTGCGAGACACCCGAGGACCCGCACAGCCCCCAGATCAAGGGGATCGGCAAGGTCTTCTGGCAGGGTGCGGAGCTGTATCGGGAGGCGGCCGCCGACCGCCGGCTGGTGGAGCGCTACGGGCGCGGCACGCCCGATGACTGGCTGGAGCGGCGTCTCTACACGCCGCATCACAACCTGGGCATCGTGCTCATGTTGGCCGTCGACGGCGTCCTGTTCGGACCCATCGGCATCACGATTTGGGCCGTGCAAATGATCTGGATCCCCTTGTTCGCCGCCGGCGTGATCAACGGCATCGGTCACTGGTGGGGGTACCGCAACTTCGAGTCGCCGGACGCGGCCACCAACATCGTGCCCTGGGGGATCCTGATCGGCGGCGAGGAGCTGCACAACAATCATCACGCCTATCCCAGCTCGGCCAAGCTCTCCAGTCGCTGGTGGGAATTCGACCTGGGTTGGGCCTACATCCGCGTCCTCTGCGCCCTGGGGCTCGCCCGGGTGCGCCGCGTGGCGCCCACCCCGGTGATGGAACCGGGCCACGAACAGGTGGACATGGAGACCCTGCGGGCAGTCATCACCGCCCGGCTGCATGTCATGTCGGCCTATGCGCGCAACGTGATGGTTCCTGCCCTGCAGGACCAGTTGCGGCGCGCCGACAGCGGTACCCGTGCCCTGCTGAACCAGATACGGTGGATCTGGACCCGCAGTGAGGAACGCCTCGACGAGACCGCGCGGCAGCGGCTGCGCGCGGTCGTCTCGGCCAACGAGGTCCTGGGCACCGTCTACGAGTTCCGCCAGCGCCTGCAGGCCGTATGGACCGATTCCGTGAACAACGAGCGCCTGCTGCAGGCCCTGCAGGAATGGTGCCGCGAGGCCGAGGCCACGGGCGTGGAAAGCCTCCAGCGGTTCGCCCGACAGCTGCGCGGCCTCCGGCTGCTCCCGGCATGACAGGCGTTTTCGCCGGGCTTCAGAACACCACCATGTTGTCGCGGTGGATCAACTCCGGCTCGTCGACGTAGCCCAGCACGGCCTCGATCTCGTGGGAGGGCCTGCCGAGGATCCTCCGCGTCTCCGCGGCGCTGTAGTTGATCAGCCCACGGGCGATCTCGCGTCCATCGGGGTCCAGGCAGGAGACCAGGTCCCCGCGCTGGAAGTCGCCCTTGACCTCCCGCACCCCCACCGGCAGCAGGCTGCGCCCCAGGGTCCGCAGCACGCGGGCCGCCCCCTCGTCCAGCACCACCGAGCCCGCCGCGCGCAGCCGGTTGGCGAGCCACTGCTTGCGCGCGGCCAGCGGGCCGGCGTTGGGCAGCAGCAGGGTGCCCACGGGCCCGCCCTCGGCGATGGTCTGCAGCACGCCGGGCCGGCGTCCAGGGGCGATGAGGGTGGCCGTGCCGGATCGGGCCGCCCTGCGGGCCGCGGCGATCTTGGTCACCATGCCTCCGCGTCCCAGGATGCCCGCGCTTGGGCCCGCCGCCTCATCCAGCGCCGGATCGTCCAGGGTTGCCTGGGAGATCAGCCGGGCGTCGGGATCGCGGCGGGGATCGCGGTCATGGAGCCCCTCCTGGTCGGTGAGAATCACCAACAGATGGGCGCCGATGAGATTGGCCACCAGCGCGGCCAGGGTATCGTTGTCGCCGAAGCGGATCTCCTCCGTGGCCACGGTGTCGTTCTCGTTGACCACTGGAATCGTTCCGAGCTCCAGTAGCTTGCATAGTGTGGAGCGGGCGTTGAGATAGCGCTGGCGGTCCTGCAGGTCCTCGTGCGTGAGCAGGATCTGGGCGGCGTGCAGGCCGTGACGCTGGAAGTGGCTCTCGTAGGCTTGCACCAGGCCCATCTGACCCACCGCGGCCGCGGCCTGCAGCTCGTTGAGCGCGTGCGGGCGGCGGCGCCAGCCCAGCCGCGCCATGCCGGCGGCCACCGCACCCGAGGAGACCAGCACGATCTCGCGCCCCGCTTCGCGCAGGCGTGCGATCTCGTCGGCCCATCGGCCCAGCGCCTCGCCGTCCAGCCCACGTCCGTCCGCCGTGATGAGCGCGCTGCCCACCTTGACCACCCAGCGCCGCTGGCTGCCCAGTCTGCGTCGTTCGTCCATGGTTGCCGGATCGTGTGAAGCGGCGCCCATGCTACCGTCCCTCGTGTGCCGATGCGTGCTTTTGCCGTGGAGGCGGGCCGCTGCGGCGCGTTCACAGGCGTGGTGAGAGGCGCCCGACCGGGGTGCCGGCCGGGCTCGGGAATTGGTCGGAGAGACAGGATTTGAACCTGCGACCCCTGCCTCCCGAAGGCAGTGCTCTACCAGGCTGAGCTACTCTCCGGTGTCCGGGGCCTCAGTACGTCCGTTCGACGGAGAACCGGGCCAGCGCGTGCAGGGCGCGTTTGTACTCGGAATCGGGGACCATTTCAAGCCGCTGCAAGGCCTGATCGGCCTCGCGCCGGGAAAGCGCGTCAGTGTACGAAATGGCGCCGGTACTTTCAATCGCCTCCATCACCTCGTCGATCCGCTCCAGCCCCCCCCTCTCGACCGCTTCACGGATCAGGCGGCGTTGGGCCTCGGTGCCGTGCCGCATGGCATAGATGAGCGGCAGCGTGGGTTTGCCTTCGGCCAGGTCGTCGCCCAGATTCTTGCCGGTCTGCTCGGAAGAGGCGCTGTAGTCGAGCCGGTCGTCCACGATCTGGAAGGCCGTGCCCAGGTGCATGCCGTATGCGGCCAGGGCATCCTCCACCTCACGCGGCATGCCGCCGAGCACCGCGCCGAGCCGGGCGGCGGCCTCGAACAGTTTGGCGGTCTTGGAACGGATGACGGCCATGTACCGGTCTTCGGTGGTTTCGGCGTCGTGGCAGTTGAGCAGCTGCAGGACCTCGCCCTCGGCGATGGTGTTGGTGGCGTCGGCGAGGATCTCCATCACGCGCATGCTTTCCACCTCCACCATCATCTGGAAGGCGCGCGAATAGAGGAAATCGCCCACCAGCACGCTCGCCTCATTGCCCCACAGGGCGTTGGCAGTCTCCTGCCCGCGTCGCAGTTCCGAGGCGTCCACCACGTCGTCGTGCAGCAGCGTGGCCGTATGGATGAACTCCACGATGGCGGCCAGCAGCCGGTGCTTGTCGCCGCGGTAGTTGCACGCGCCGGCGCTCAGCAGGACCAGCAGGGGGCGCAGGCGCTTGCCGCCACTGCCCACGATATAGCCCCCGAGCTGGTTGATGAGGACCACCTCGGAACGCAGCCGATCCCGGATCAGCGCGTCGACGGCCTGCATGTCCTCGGCCACCAGGGCACGGATGGACCGCAGGTCCGGCCCCGCACCGGCGCTGCTGGGTTCCCGCACGGTCGTATTCTCGGATGCGTGCATGCGGGGATACTATACTCTCCACGCGGCTTCTTTCGATACGGCCCCGGCGTCCGCGGGCCGGCTTTTGACACGTGCGGGGCCGCCGGATACAATTCGCGGCCTTTTCCAGCAGGCGCAATGCAGTCGGGGACGCAACGATCATGTACGCGGTCATCACCACGGGCGGCAAGCAGTACCGGGTTTCCGAGGGCGACGTCCTTCGCGTAGAGCGGCTCGCCGCGCAAGAGGGTGCATCGGTGGACTTCGACCAGGTTCTGCTGGTGGCCGACGGCGAGGACGTGAAGGTGGGCACGCCGTGCGTGGAGGGCGCCAAGGTCACCGGCACCGTTCGGGCCCATGGCCGGGCACGGAAGATCGACGTCATCAAGTTCAAGCGGCGCAAGCATCACATGAAGCGGCAGGGCCACCGTCAGTGGTTCACCGAGGTTCAGATCACCTCCATCGAGGCTTGAGGTAGGTAACGATGGCACACAAGAAGGCAGGGGGAAGTTCCCGCAACGGGCGCGACTCCGAATCCAAGCGGTTGGGTGTGAAGAAGTTCGGGGGTGAGGCCGTGCGCGCCGGCAACATCATCGTGCGCCAGCGGGGCACGCATTTTCACCCTGGCGTCAACGTGGGCTGCGGCAAGGACTACACGCTCTTCGCCAAGGCCGACGGCAAGGTGGTTTTCGAGGTCAAGGGTCCGAAGCGGCGTAAGTACGTCAGTGTGGTGCCGGCCTGAGGTCGTTGCCCGGCAGCGCTCCCGCAGGGCCCCGCAAGAAGCGGGGCCTTTTCGTTTCCGCGGCTCGTCCGCGGCCGGGGCGGCGAACCGGTGCTTTCAGCGGCGGTCCAATCGGGGGATCGTCCGGCAGGCATCCGGTCGGCGGTTTCCCGAACGGCCCCAAAGGCTTCACCAACGACCATGAGATTCGTAGACGAGGTGACCATCACTGTCGAAGCCGGCGGCGGCGGTCACGGCTGCGTGAGCTTCCGGCGCGAGCGCTTCATCCCGTTCGGCGGTCCAGATGGAGGGGACGGAGGCGATGGAGGCAGCGTCTACCTGGAGGCCGACGAAGGGCTCACCACCCTGGCCGATTTCCGAAACCGCCGTCGTTACCGGGCCCAGCGGGGACAGGATGGGATGGGTCGAGAACGCACCGGCCGCAAGGGGGAGGATCTGATCGTGCCTGTGCCGGTCGGCACCATCGTGCGGGATGCTGGAACCGGCGAGGAAATCGGCGAGCTGAAGCGCCACGGGCAACGGCTTTTGGTGGCCCGTGGGGGGCGGCATGGCGTGGGCAATACGC
>JALSSO010000047.1 GCA_026984215.1 Gammaproteobacteria bacterium
CGCGCGGCGGCGAGCACGCCCTCCACGCGGCGCAGGATGCCCGCTCGCGGCGTGGGGATCATCAGCACGCCCGCCGCCGCGCGCGGCGGGCGCACGGGCAGGGGGCTGCCCACGGCGTGGGCGGCGACCAGCTCCTCCAAGCCGTACCCGGTCCCGAAACGCAGCAGTTGCCCACACTGTCCGCCGATCGTCCGGGAGGCGACCTCCAGGATCCACGGTGTGCCTGCGGGGTCGAGGCGCAGTTCCGCGTGGACCGGTCCGTGCACCAGGCCGTAGGCGGCACAGGCCGCGGCGACGGTTTCGCGGATCCGGTCCCGCGCGCCCTCGTCGATCCGGGCGGGCGTGATGTAGTACGTCTCCTCGAAATAGGGGCCTTCCAGCGGATCGGGCTTGTCGAACAACGCCAGGACTTCCAGGCGGCCTTCCGTGAGCAGCCCCTCCAGGGCGAATTCCCATCCCGGCACGTAGCGCTCGACCAGCACCGAGCGGCGGGTTTCGGGGTCGGCGGCCCTGGCCACGATGCGCTGGATGCGGCGGGCCGCGGCGCGAAAGCCCTCCGCCTCGTCGGCGCGGATCACGCCACGGCTTCCAGACAGGCTCAACGGCTTGAGCACCACCGGAAACCCGCAGGCGGGCAGGGCGCCCGCTTCGATGGCCTCGATGGCGAGCCGCTCGTGGGCGGGCACGGGCAGCCCCGCGGCGGCCAGCCGCGTGCGGGCCAGATCCTTGCGGCGTGAATAACGGCTCGCCTCGGGGGGATTGCCCGGCAGCCCGAGCCGCGTGGCGATGCGCGCGGCCAGTTCCACCACTTGGTCGTCGGTGGCCACCACGCCCCCGTAGGGACGCCGGCCGTGTTCCTCCAGCAGGCGCTGGAAGGCGGCCTCGGGATCGTCCGGGTCGATGGCCAGGCCGTTGGTGTAGAGGCTCACCAACGGGGCCTTGCCCTGGGAGGCCACTGTCACCTCGAGGCCCAGGCGCCGGCTGGCGCTCAGGTAGGCGCCGGTGCGGTAGCTCGATGGGGGGGCGATGAGCAGGAGGCGGGCGCGGGCCGGCCCGCCTCCGGACGCGGGACGCAAGGACGCGGCGGGCCTCAGCAGGCTCCGCCCGCGGCGCCACAGGCCGAGCACACGCCCGCGCCGCCGATGGACTGGAACACGTTGCGGAACACGAACGAGGCGCCGTTGATGCCCTCGCTGAAGTCGATCTCCACGCCCTTCAGAAAGGCCAGGGCGACGGGATCCACGTAGATCCTCAGTCCGTTGTCCGTTTCCATCACGGCGTCGTAGTCCTGTTTCTCGGTGGCGAAGGTCATGCTGTAGGTCATGCCGCCGCAGCCGCCGCCGGCCACGTAGATGCGCACGGCCTCCACGTCTTCCTCGGAATCCACCAGGGCCTTGAGTTGTTCGGCGGCCGCCGGTGTGACGTTGACCTCGGCCTCGGTCAGTTCATGGCGGAAGGCGGCGGTGGCGGGAGCCTCGGTGGAGGCGGTTTGGGTTTCACTCATGATCGGATACCTCCGCGCTGGGGCGCGTTGGGTGGTTCGGAGAATCGTTGACGCTCGTCAAGGGTTGCACTATCCTAATCCTGAGCATTTTACTCAGGAATTATTCCCGATGCCAACCCGTTTCGTGGAGGAGGCCGCCGATGGCCAGCACTGAACGCGAGGTCGAGGAGCTCGTTCGGAAGCAGTACGAGCATGGATTCGAGACCGACGTCGAAGAGGAAACCGCGCCACCGGGCCTCAACGAGGACATTATACGGCTCATTTCCAACAAGAAGAACGAGCCGGACTGGCTTCTGGAGTGGCGCCTGGAGGCCTACCGTCACTGGCTGACCATGGCCGAGCCGCGCTGGGCCAAACTGGAGATCGACCCCATCGACTTCCAGGCGATCTCGTACTACGCCGCGCCCAAGTCCCGCAAGGATGCTCCCAAAAGCCTCGACGAGGTCGATCCCAAGCTGTTGGAGACCTACGAGAAGCTGGGCATCCCGCTGCACGAGCGCGCGGCGCTGGCCGGGGTGGCGGTGGACGCCGTGTTCGACAGCGTGTCGGTGGCCACCACCTTCCGCGAGAAACTGGCCAAGGAAGGGATCATTTTCTGCTCCTTCTCCGAGGCGGTCCGGGAACACCCGGAGTTGGTGCGCGCCTATCTGGGCTCCGTGGTGCCGTATACGGACAACTTCTTCGCCGCCCTGAACTCGGCGGTGTTCTCCGACGGCTCGTTCGTCTACATCCCCAAGGGCGTGCGCTGTCCCATGGAACTGTCCACCTATTTCCGCATCAATGCCCGCAACACCGGGCAGTTCGAGCGCACGCTCATCATCGCCGACGAGGGCAGCTATGTAAGCTATCTCGAAGGCTGCACTGCCCCCATGCGTGACGAGAACCAGCTCCACGCGGCGGTGGTGGAGCTGGTGGCCCTCAAGGACGCCAAGATCAAGTATTCCACGGTACAGAACTGGTATCCGGGCGACGAGCAGGGCCGCGGCGGCATCTACAACTTCGTCACCAAGCGCGGCGACTGCCGCGGCGACCGCGCCCACATCTCCTGGACCCAGGTGGAGACCGGCTCGGCCATCACCTGGAAATACCCGAGCTGCATCCTGCGCGGCGACGAGTCGGTGGGCGAGTTCTATTCCGTGGCGGTCACCAACAACCGGCAACAGGCCGATACGGGCACCAAGATGATCCACATCGGCCGTAACACCACGAGCACCATCGTCTCCAAGGGCATCTCGGCGGGCCGCGCGCAGAACGCCTACCGGGGGCTGGTGCGCATCGGCAAGAAGGCGGACGGGGCCCGTAACCACACCCAGTGCGACTCCCTGCTCATGGGAGACCGCTGCGGGGCGCACACCTTCCCGTACATGGAGGTGAAGAACCCCACGGCCAAGGTGGAGCACGAGGCCACGACCTCCAAGATCGCCGACGATCAGCTCTTCTACCTGCGCCAGCGGGGCATCACCGAGGAGGACGCCGTGTCCATGATCGTCAACGGCTTCTGCAAGGAGGTGTTTCGCGAGCTGCCCATGGAGTTCGCCGTCGAGGCCCAGAAGCTGCTGAGTGTGAGCCTCGAAGGAGCGGTGGGTTGATCGGCCGGTCGTGCAATGGACGAAGCGGTCGCACGGTATGCGGAAAAATCTCATGAGGGCTCGTCAACCCTTTCATATCATTGATTTCTATGTGACCGCCGTGTCGAAGAGTTTGCCAGTCGAGGTGAGAGAATGAGTGCAATCAACGTGAATGTCGTGACCGACGAGCCGCCGGTGACCCTGACCGAGGCGGCTGCGGCACAGGTGCGCAGGCTCATCGAGCAGCGCGGTGCCGGCAAGGGTCTCCGTCTCGGTGTCACCGCCATGGGCTGTTCCGGGTTCGGCTACGTGCTGGACATCGTGGACGAGCCCAACCCGGACGACCGGGTGTTCCCGGCCGGGGAGGATCTGGTGGTGGTGGTGGATCCCGAGGCCTATGCCTACGTCAAGGGCACCGAGATCGATTTCGTGCGCGAGGGCCTGAACCGCACGTTCAAGTTCAACAACCCCAACGTGCAGGCCACCTGCGGCTGCGGGGAGAGTTTCGCGGTCTGAGGGCCGCCGGTCCGGCCGCGCGAGGCGGCCGGGGATCGTGGGGAACAACGAAGGGGCCGCGCGTCGCGGCCCGTCTGTTTGGAGCATGCGAGCGATGTTGACCATCAAGGACCTTCGGGTCGCAGTCAATGGCAAGGAGATCCTCAAGGGGATCGACCTCGAGGTGAACCCCGGCGAGGTGCACGCCGTCATGGGACCCAACGGCTCTGGCAAGAGTACCCTGGCCTACGTGCTGGCCGGCCGCCCCGGCTACGAGGTGCTGGGCGGGGAGGTGATCTACGAGGGCCGGAACCTCCTGGAGATGGACCCGGAGGAGCGGGCCTGGGAAGGGATCTTTCTGGCCTTCCAGTACCCGGTGGAGGTCCCGGGGGTGAACAACATGTATTTCCTCAAGGCCGCGGTGAACGCCAAACGCAAGCACCAGGGCCTGCCGGAGCTGGACGCCATGGACTTCCTGAAGCTGGCGCGGGAGAAGATCCGTCTGGTCCACATGCGCGAGGACCTGCTCAAGCGTAACGTCAACGAAGGTTTCTCGGGCGGCGAGAAGAAGCGCAACGAGATCTTCCAGATGGCCATGTTGGAGCCCAAGCTGGGGATCCTGGACGAGACCGACTCCGGGCTCGACATCGACGCCCTCAAGACCGTGGCCGAAGGCGTCAACACCCTGCGCGACGGGCGGCGCTCGTTCATCGTGGTGACCCACTACCAGCGCCTTCTGGACTATATCGTGCCGGATCACGTCCACGTGCTCGCCCATGGACGGATCGTCAAGAGCGGCGATCGCTCCCTCGCCCTGGAGCTGGAGGAGCAGGGCTACGCCTGGGTGGAGGAGGCCGCCGGGGCATGAGCACGGCCGTGGCGAATCTGGATCACTACGTGGCGGCCTTCGAAGAGGCGGCAGGCAGGCTGCCGGGAGCGGGAATGCCCTGGCTCGATGCGTTCCGTCGCCAGGGGCTGGCGGCCTTCGAGCGGTTGGGCTTTCCTTCCACGCGCCAGGAGGAGTGGAAGTACACCTCCGTACGGGCCATCGAGCGCGAACGCTTCGCACTGGCCACGGAGACTTGCGCGGGACTGGTGGAGGACGACTTGGGCGAGGCCCGCATGGAGGGGCTCGAGGCACACCGCTTCGTGTTTCTCAACGGTCGTCACGCGCCGCAGCTCTCCCGGCCGGGCAAACTGCCCACCGGCGTCACCGCGTTGCCGCTGGCCGAGGCGTTGGGCATGTGCCCCGATCGGGTGGAGGCTCTCGTGGGCCGGCGGGTTGCGGTGGAGGAGAACGGTTTCACCGCCCTCAACGCGGCATGGTTCACCGATGGGCTGTTTCTCGAGGTGGAGCCCGGCGTGGAGCTGGTGCACCCGGTGCACGTGCTGCACGTGACGGTGGGTCGGGATGAGCCCGACGCCCACCATCTGCGGCACCTGATCCATCTGGGCGAAGGCGCGCGGGCGGTGGTGATCGAGCACTACATCGCCCTGGGCGAGGGAGTCTACCTCAACAACGTGGTCGATGAGCTGGTCCTGCAGCCGCACGCCCACCTGCGTCACTACAAGCTGGTGCAGGAAGGCCTCCAGGGTCGCCACATCGCCGCCATCGACACCCATCAGCTCGGCGGCAGCCATTACCGCTCGCACAACGTCTGCCTGGGCGGCGCGCTCACGCGCAACGAGATCCGCGCCGATCTGGACGCCGAATACGCCGAGTGCGAGCTGTTCGGGCTCTACGTCACCGACGGCCGCCAGCACGTGGACAACCACACGCGCGTGGATCACCGCAAGCCCCACGGCACCAGCCACGAGTTCTACAAGGGTGTGCTCGCGGGCCGTTCGCGTGGCGTGTTCAACGGGGTGGTCTATGTACACCCGGGTGCGCAGAAGACCGACGCGCAGCAGGCCAATCACAATCTGTTGCTCTCGCGCGAGGCCGAGATCGACACCAAACCCCAGCTGGAGATCTACGCCGACGACGTCAAATGCAGCCACGGGGCCACCGTGGGACAGCTCGACGAGCAGCAATTGTTCTACCTGCGCTCGCGGGGCATCCCCGAGGCCACCGCGGCGGGCATGCTCACCTACGGTTTTGCCCACGATCTGGTGGAACACATGGGCCTGGAACCCGTGCGGCGGCTCATCGAGGAGTTACTGGTGCGTAAGCTGCCGCATGCGGCGGAGCTGCAGGGGGTGGGGTGAGCGTCCCGGCGTCCATTCGCGAGGCGCCCCGGCCGGCCGCGCTGGACGTGGAACGGGTGCGGGTAGATTTTCCGATCCTCCGCGAGCGCGTACGTGGGCGGCCGCTGGTCTACCTGGACAACGGCGCCACCACCCAGAAACCGCGCTCGGTGATCGACGCCGTCTCCCGCTACTATGCGCAGGACAACGCCAACGTGCACCGCGCCGTGCACAGCCTGGCCCAGCGGGCCACCGAGGCCTACGAGGCCGCCCGTGCGCGAGTCGCCCGGTTCCTGGGCGCGGCCGACGCGCGCGAGGTCGTATTCATGCGTGGGACCACTGAGGCCATCAATCTGGTGGCGCGGAGCTTCCTGCGCCCGCGCCTCAACCCCGGTGACGAGATCCTGGTCACGGCCCTGGAACACCATTCCAACATCGTGCCCTGGCAGCTCGTGGCCGAGGAGGCGGGGGCGCGTCTGCGCGTGGTGCCCATGGACGCCCAGGGCGCTCTGGTGCTCGACGAGTTCGAGGCCCTGTTCAGCGAACGCACGCGCCTGCTGGCCGTGGCCCACGTGTCCAACGCTCTGGGCACCGTGGCGCCGGTGACGGAAATGGCCGCCGTGGCGCGGCGCCATGGGGTGCCGGTGCTGGTCGACGGCGCCCAGGCCGTGGCCCATCGCGCGGTGGACGTCCAGGCGCTGGGCTGTGATTTCTACGCCTTCTCCGCCCACAAGATGTACGGACCCACCGGCATCGGCGTGCTCTGGGGGCGATTGGAACATCTGGAGGGCATGCGCCCGTATCAGGGCGGCGGGGAGATGATCCGGCGGGTCACGTTCGAGGGCAGCGAATATGCGCCGCCTCCGGCCCGGTTCGAGGCCGGCACGCCCAATATCGCAGGCGCCGTCGGGCTGGGGGCGGCGATCGATTTCCTGGAGGCCATCGGGCCGGAAACCGCCGGTGCCCATGAGCACGACCTGCTCGCATACGCCACCGAGCGGATCTCTGAGATCCCCGGCCTACGCCTGATCGGCACCGCGCCGGAAAAGGCCGCGATCCTGTCCTTCGTGTTCGAGGACGTGCATGCCCACGACGTGGGCACGATCCTGGACAGCGAGGGGGTGGCGGTGCGCGTGGGCCATCTGTGCGCCATGCCGGTCATGCGGCATTTCGGCATTCCCGCCGTGACTCGGGCCTCGTTCGGCGTGTACAACACCCGCGGCGAGGTGGACCGTCTGGTGGCGGCCCTGTGGAAGGTGAGAGAGGTGTTCGGGCGATGAACGAGCTGCGAGAGCTCTACGAAGAGGTCATCCTGGATCACAACCGCAATCCCAGGAACTACCCCAGAAAGCCGGAGGGCACCACCCATACCGCTCATGGCTTCAACCCATTGTGCGGCGACGAGTTCCAGATCCACCTGCGCGTGAAGGACGGGGTGATCGAGGATGTGGGTTTCGAGGGCGCCGGTTGCGCCATCTCCACCGCATCGGCCTCGTTGATGACCGAGGCGCTCAAGGGACGTCGCGTGGAGGAGGCGGAAAAGCTCTTCGAGGTGGTCCACGACCTGCTCACCCGCGAGGAACAAGTCCAGGACGACGACCTGCTGGGTAAACTCACGGTGCTCACCGGGGTCAAGGAGTACCCCATGCGCGTGAAATGCGCGACCCTCCCCTGGCATACCATGAAGGGGGCCCTGGAGGGCAAGCAGGACACCATCAGTACCGAATGAGCCGCATGCAAGCGGAGCGGCTTCGGACGCGGCACGGATCATCGACCAGTCATGAACGACGAGAAGCAGACACGGGAAGCGGCCCCGCTGGCCGACGGCGAAGCCGGCGCGGCGGCCGAGGCGCAGGCTGCGCCCGCCGATCTGAAGGCGCGGGTCATCGAGGCCCTCAGGGAGATCTACGACCCGGAGATCCCGGTCAACATCTACGATCTCGGCCTGATCTACGGGTTGGACGTGGACGAGGCCACCGGCAGCGTGTCCGTGGAAATGACCCTGACCGCCCCCGGATGTCCGGTCGCACAGACCTTTCCGGGACAGGTGGAGGACCGGCTTTTGGCGGTGGAGGGGGTCCGTGATGCGCGGGTGGAGCTGGTCTGGGATCCCCCCTGGACCCAGGACCGGCTTTCGGAGGAGGCCAAGCTGCAGCTCGGCCTCCTGTGACCGCCGGCGCCTGTGCTATAAAGGGGCGAGGGGCTCCGCGGACTGTATGACGAGGGGGAAGGATGGCCGAGTGGATCGACGTGGCGGCTGCCGAGGATTTCGAACCTGGCTCCTGGCGCACCATCGAGTACGACGACCGGGTGATCGCCGTGTTCAACCTCGACGGTGAGTTTTACGCCATCGAGGACATCTGCACCCACGACGGCGCCGAGCTGACCGGCGGGGAGATCGAAGGCACCGAGATCATCTGCCCCCGCCATGGCGCCCGTTTCGACATCATCACCGGCGAGGCCCTCACGCCGCCGGCCTACGAAGACATCGACACCTTCGAGGTGCGCGTTCAGGACGGGATGGTCCAGGTCAACGTGGAACCGGACTGAGCCCCCGTCGGGGGGACGGCCCACAGCCCGCCGTACAACCCTCCGCCCGGATGGACGGAATCCCGGGCTCCAAGAAACCATTGGGCCCCTCCCGTCCTGCCGGGAGAGGCCCTCGGCCGATGCGCGTTTCGTTCGAGGCGCGCCTCAGGTGAACATGTCCGAGGTGATGTTGCGGAACCAGCTTCTGGCGTTCATGGCCTCCATCCGGCGCACGTGCTCGGGGGCCTCGGCCGGCGACAGCCCGCCGGCGCCCTTGACCGGTACGATCCGGCCGTCCTGAAGCCGATAGACCGCCGCCACGGAGATCCCATAGCTCGGTGCGATGAGGCTGTAACAGGTGTTGATGTAGGAGGGCTCCGGGACGGGCTCGCCGTTGAGGGCGGCGACCACCGCCACGGCACAAACCTTGCCCTGGGAATTGGCCGCATAGCCGGACTTGGGCATCTTGCCGGCGATGCAGGCGTCGCCGATCACGTGAATGTCCGCGTGCCGCAAGGACTCGAAGGTCTTCTGGTCCACCGGGCACCAGCCGGATTCGTCCGCCAGCCCGGCCTTGTGGGCGATGGGGCCGGCCTTCTGGGGCGGGATCACGTTGATCACACCGCCCTTGAAGGTCTCCACCTCGGCCTGCACGGTCATCTTCTTGGGATCCACGCTTTCCACCTTGCCGCCGGCGAAGCCCCCGATCCACTGGATCCGGTCGCCGTAGAACTTTTTCCATCCCGCGGTGAACAGCCCCTGCTTGGAGAACTTGTCCTTGGGATCGAGGATGATCACCTTGGACCGGGGTTTGTGCGCCTTGAGGTAATGAGCGATCTGCGCGGCGCGTTCGTAGGGTCCGGGGGGGCAACGGAACGGATTGGGTGGTGCCACGATGAGCACGTTGTCGCCGTCGCGCAAGGCCGTGATCTGCTTGCGCAGGAGCAGGGTCTGGGGACCCGCCTTCCAGGCGTGGGGAAGCCGCTCCGCCACCTCCGGGCCGTAGCCCCCGATGGCCTCCCAGCGGAAGTCGATGCCGGGGGAGACCACCAACCGGTCGTAGGCGTAGGTCCCGCCTCCACGGGTGCGCACCCGGTGTTTGTCCGCATCAATACCGACCACTTCGTCGTGAACCACCTTGACGCCATGGCCTTTCAGCCCCTCATAGCCGAAGGTGAGTGAGGCGATGTCTCGTTCGCCTCCCAGCACCTCGTTGCTCAGCGGGCAGGAGACGAATTGCCGGTTTTTCTCGATCAGCGTGACCTCGATATGAGGGTCGAGCTTGCGGATGTACTTGGCCGCGATGGCGCCGCCGTAGCCGCCGCCCACCACGACGACCCGTGCCTTCTTCTTGACGCCCGCGGGTACCGGCCGGGACAGGCCGAATGCGGCGCCCGCCCCACCCATGGCCAGAATGAATCGTCTGCGCGTGAATGTGCTCATCGATGCTCCCCCCTCAGTGCTGACTCGCATAGAACTCGGCGAGGGCCTCGAGGTCCTCGTCGCTCAGCTTGCCCAGCCGCAGCTCCATGAGATTGGGCTGGGGCACCGGCCGGTCCTCGAGCTTGCACTCCACGAGCTGCGTGTGCAGGTAGTCGGGCCATTGCCCGCCGAGCCGGGGCAGGGTGGCCTCGGCGTACCGGCCGCCGGCCAGGTGGCAGTTGGCGCAGTACTTCTCGTGCAGCGCCTTGCCCTTGGCCACCAGCTTGGGATCCAGCTTGGCCTTGTGGGGCTTCCAGGGTTTGGTGGAGAAATACTCCGCCATCCGGGCGATCTCCTCGTCGCTATAGCCCCGGGCGATCCGGCCCATGATGGTGGAGACACGCCTGCCGTCTCGGAACTTCTGCATGACGCCGATGAAGTATTCCTTGGGCAGACCGCCGATGGTGGGCATGCTGGTCCCGGCGCTGGCCCCGTCGGTGCCATGGCAGCCGGCGCAGGGTGCGGCGAGCACTTCCATGCGCAGCCGGTCGGCTTGCGCGCCCCCCATGGCAAGACCCAGTGCCAGGGCGATGCTCAGGCTCAAACGTGTTTTCATCTCGCATTCCTCCGGGGACGTCAGGACTGGTGGTCGTCGGCCTTGACGGCCCGCGATTCCAGGGCCTCCTCTTGCGCCACCTTCTTCGCGGCGCCTTTGGCGTGCTTCTCACGGAGCGCTGCGGCCATCTCCTCGATCTCGGAGAGATCGCGGACCATCTCGCTCCAGCCGTACCACAGCGCGTAGTCGGGGTTGGCATGGAAGGTACCCTGGAAGGTCCGCATGCGGTGCTTCAGGTGCATCACGAAAAGCCTCTGCTCGATGGGCCGCGGGGCGTGGTGGAAGGTCAGCAGGTCCGGGAAGGCGTAGGTATAACCCTCCGGCTTCTCCAGGATGCCGTCCTTGTACAGTCCGGCGACGATTCGGATGGCCTCGGCCAGGAGGTGATCGGCGGCCTTGATCATCTCGTCGCCCTTCTTGAGTTCGCCCTCGGCGAATTCGCGTGCGTGACATTGCTGGCAGGTGTCGAGCATCTTCTTCCGTTCCCGGTCGAAGTCCTCCTGTGTGAGGCGCGCCACGTCGGCCGCCTTCACCACGTCCAGCCGGGCGGTGGGCTTGCCCTGGGGGTCGAGCACGCCCAGGGCCTGGAGGATGGTCACCTGGTCGGCCTTCCACTGGGGATCCTCGGGCAGCGGCAGACGCACGGCCAGGAAGCCCCAGGGCGTGCGCACCTCGTGGTTGCCGTCCTGCATGTGACAGGTCTGACACTTGGGTGCCGAGGCCTGCTCACCCAGCACGCCCAACTGTTTGAGCGAGTAGCGCACGCCGTGCTTGGAGGCGGAGTACATCTCCCACTGCGGATGGTCGAAGCCCATGTGGCAGGTCTGGCAGGCCTGCGGTTGCAGGGCCTCCTTCTTGGAGAAGGCATGACGCGTGTGGCAGGAGTCGCAGGCGGCGTTCCCGAAGCCCGAGCCGTGTTTTTTCAGCTCGGCGATCTCTTCGGCCGACTTGATGCCGATCTTGTGGCAGCCGCCGCAGCCCTTCTCTCCTTGGGTCAACGCCATGGGCAACATGTGGGTGGTGGGCATGGCGTTCATGGCCGCCCAGGCCAGTGCATGCTTCCCCTTGGAGAACTGGGTGAACTGTTTCTCGTGACACTTCTTACAGGTGTCGGGCGTGGGCAGACGGGCCTCGTGTGTGTCTTCGGCGGTGGTGTGCTTCAACCCATGGCAGTGGGCGCAGACCACGCCGTTTTTGGAGTGGGCGCTGGTCTCCCAGTCACGCACCAGCTGCGCGTTGGTGGCGCGGTGGCAATCCAGACATTTGACGTTGGCTTTTTCTTCCGGCGAGGGACCCTCGCTCTTGGCGGCGGCCTGCTGCAGAGAAAGGCACAGCAGCAGTGGGATCCCGAGCAGTATCGTTTTCATTCTCATGACGGGAAGGCTCCTTTCGGCTTGGGAATTCGGGCGAGCACGGGCCCATGGCCCTGGATCCCACAACCTAGGGAAAACCCTCGCGGCGAGTCTTAACCCATGTTAAGCGCATGGGATTTCATTGACCGAGGTCGGAAAGCGCGTTGACGTCGGTCAATGTGCGGGCGCTATACGACGGGCGAGCCGTAGCCCCGGCTGTAGGGGATCGGGCCCGAGAGCGCCAGGCGGTCTCCGTCGCGCAGGGGAAGGTGGTGCTCGACGTCCGCCGTCGGCCCGAAGCCGCGCAGGATGTTGCGCCCATTGAGGAGGACGAGGAAGGGCCTTTCGCCGCCGTCCGTCACCCGTTCGAGGGCATCGCCCACGGTCGCCCCCTCGGGCAGAACGAGCCGGACCGGGCTGGGCGGAGCGCCCCCCGGGTGCAGGCTGTTGAAGCGGGCGACCTCGATCTCGATCATGTCGCGCGGTAGGTGAACCGGACGTAGAACAGGGCGCCGAAAAACCAAGTGAGCGAGGCAGCCACCACGGTGAGTCCATAGACCCGCTCGGCCGGAACCGCCGCGTGCCACACGCCCAGAACGAAGTAGGCCAGGGCCACGAACAGGACCCAGGCGTGGGTATAGGGGCGGCCGTGCAAGATCCCGCGCAGGGGCAGGAGCAACGGTGGCGTCAGCAGGATCAAGGCCAGGGCCCGCGGGATCCGCTGGGGCGGGTCGAGCCAGGCGGTCCACGCGACCACGGCGAACAGCAGGGCCAAGTGGCCGGCCATCGCAGCCCGGCGGGCGGCCAGCCGGGATGTCAAGCCGCCGCCTCCAGCCGCCGCGCGATCTCCGCGAGGCGCCGGCCCAATGCAAGGCACAGCCCCTTCTCCTCCTCGCTGAGCGGATTGCGGTCCTCGACGCCGGCCAGGTGGCTGGGACCGTAGGGTGTTCCCCCGGTGCGGGTCGTGAGCAAGGCCTTCTCCGTATAGGGAAGCCCTACGATCAGCATGCCGTGATGAAGCAGGGGCAGCATCATGGACAGCAGCGTGCTCTCCTGGCCGCCGTGCAGGCTGGCCGTGGAGGTGAACACGGCCGCAGGCTTGCCCGCCAGGGCGCCCTGCATCCAAAGGCCGCCCGTTTGGTCCAGGAAATACTTGAGGGGCGCGGCCATGTTCCCGAAACGGGTGGGGCTGCCCAGGGCCAGGCCCGCGCACGCGCGCAGGTCTTCGGCCGTGGCATAGGGCGGACCGTCGGCGGGGATCTCTGGGGCGACCGACTCGCATTCGGGCGAGACGGGCGGCACCGTGCGCAGGCGCGCGGTCATGCCTTCGACCCGTTCGACGCCGTGGGCGATCTTCCGGGCCATGGCGGCGGTGTTGCCGTGGCGACTGTAGTACAGGACCAGGATCTCGCTCACGGCAGGATTTCGAGCACCTTCTCCGGCGGGCGGCCCAGGGCGACCCGGTCGCCCACCACCACGATGGGCCGCTCGATCAGGCGCGGATGCTTCACCATCGCGTCGATCAACGCCTCGTCGCCGAGACTCGGGTCGTCCAAACCCAGCGCCTTGTATTCCTTCTCCTTGCGGCGCATGAGCTCACGCGGCTTCATCCCCAGCCGCTCCAGCAGGGATTTCAGCGTGGCGTGGTCCGGCGGAGTTTCCAGGTACTTGACGATCCGGGGTTGGATGCCCCGTTCCTCGAGCAGCTTGAGCGCGGCGCGGGACTTGGAGCAACGCGGGTTGTGATAGATGACGACGGGCTCGGCGGCCATCCGATGACGCCTCCACTTGCAAAAGCCATGCAGGCGCGGATTATATCAGTCACGGCAAGGGACGATGGAGGCGCGCCGATGTCCGTGAGATCAGGCTTGTCGGCGCTGGTCTTGACCTGCGTGGCGCTGGCGTTTCCCCCGCAGCCGTGGGCGGCGGGGCGCCCGGGAGATGCCGCCGAGCTCAGGCTCCCGGACCTGGACGGTCGGATCCACGACTTGCGCGACTACCGCGGCCGCTGGGTGATCGTGAACTTCTGGGCGACCTGGTGTCCGCCCTGTCGGGAGGAGATCCCCGAGCTGATCCTGTTCCACGAGCGCCATGCTCCCGACCAGGCCGTGGTGCTGGGCGTCGATTTCGAGAACATTCCCCTCCATGAATTGGAGGCGTTCGTGGACGAGCAATTCATGGACTATCCCATCCTGACCACGCTTGCGAATCCCCGCACCCCCATGGGCTACATCCTGGCGTTGCCGGTCACCTACGTGGTCGATCCCGAAGGGGTGATCCGCAAGGTGCACGCCGGGCCCGTCACGGCCGCCGAGCTCGAGGAATACACGGGTCTGGGGGCAGCCGCCGCCGTGGCCGCCGGGGACCAATGAGCGAGCGCTGCGTCCTGTGCCGCGTGGAGGGACGGGTGCAGGGCGTGTTCTTCCGCGCCACCACCCGGGAGCAAGCCCGCGCGCTGGGCCTGCGCGGCTACGCGCGCAACCTCGCCGACGGCAGCGTCGAGGTCTACGCCTGTGGGGAGGCGGCGGCGGTGGAGGCGCTGTGTGCCTGGCTCTGGGAGGGGCCACCGTACGCCCGCGTCACGGCGGTACGCTGCGAGGAGGCGGTGCCGCGTTCGGTCACGGGCTTTCAGATCCGCTGAGCCCGCGTGCCGCTCCCCACGGCCAGCTCGGCGGCCAGCGCCAACGCGGCCTCGAAGCTCTCCGCCCGGGCTTCGCCCGTGCCGGCCAGTTCGTAGGCCGTCCCGTGATCCACCGAAGTCCGCACGATCGGCAGGCCCAGCGTCACGTTCACCGCCCGGCCGAAACCCATGTGCTTGAGCACCGGCAGCCCCTGGTCGTGGTACATGGCGAGCACGGCGTCGCAGCGCCTCAGGCGCGACGGGGTGAAGGCCGTGTCCGCGGGCACCGGGCCCGTGACCGCCAGGCCCTGGGCGCGCGCCGTCCTCAGCACGGGCTCGATCACCTCGATCTCCTCGCGGCCGAGGTGCCCGTTCTCTCCCGCGTGTGGATTGAGTCCGCAGACCAGGATCCGCGGCGTGGCGATACCGAATCGCGCCCGCAGGTCCCGGTCCAGCACCTGAAGCGTGCGACGCAGGCCCTCTGCCGAGAGGGCCGAGGGGACCTGGGCGAGCGGCAGGTGGGTGGTCGCCAGCGCTACCCGCAGGCCGGGGGCGGTGAGCATCATCACCGGATGGCCGCCGGTCCGTTCGGCGATGTACTCGGTGTGCCCCGTGAAGGGCACGCCGGCGGCATTGACCAGGGCCTTGTTCACGGGTCCGGTCACCAGCGCGCAGGCACCGCCGTCCAGGCAGGCCCGGATCCCCGCGTCCAGCGCCCGCAGGGTGTCCGGCACGGCGCGCGGATCGGCGTGGCCCGGGGCGACGGGATTGGTGAGCGGGTGGGGCCACACGTACAACTCGCCGGCCGGAGTGGGCGCACAGGGCTGTCCCGGAGTCCATGGCCGGATCCGCAGGCGCGCTCCCAGGCGCTCGGCCCGTTGAACGATCAGCTCCGGATCGGCCAGGACCACCCAGGGATGGCGGCGGGCGCGTTGAGCGCCAAGGACCACCAGGTCCGGACCCACGCCCGCCGGGTCTCCGGGCGTCACGGCGATGGGGGAGAGGGGTTTGCCCAAGGCTCAAAGGTCGGGTTCGACGATGAACTCCGGATCGACGATTTCCACGAAGGACTGGTCCCGCAGCCGGCGTAGCCAGAGCTCGGTCTCCTCCTCGGCCTTGCGGTTGCCCAGGATTTCCCGGACCCGCTCCCGGATCGCCTCCTTGCTGTTGTCCACCTCGCGGCGTTCCAGTACCTGCACGATGTGCCAGCCGAATTGGGTCTTGAAAGGCCGACTGATCTGCCCGGGCTGCAACGCGTTCATGACCTCCTCGAACTCGGGCACCGTGCTGCCCGGGTTCAGCCAGCCCAAGTCACCGCCCTTGGGTCCGGAGCCCGGATCTTCCGAATGGGCGATGGCCAGCTCACCGAAGTCTTCGCCGGCCAAGATGCGACGCCGCAGCGAGGCCAGCTCCTCGCGCACCTCGGCATCGCTCTGTCCCGGCTTGGTTTTGATGAGGATGTGCCGCGCATGGGTCTGGCGCACCACCGCCTTCGTGGTGCCGCGTCGGTCCTCGAGCTTGATGACGTGGAAGCCGCTGGGACTGCGGATGAGCTCGCTGATCTCCCCCGGCTGCATCTTCGGAACCCGATCGGCGAACAGCGTGGGCAAGTCCTCGGCCTTGCGCCAACCGAGATCCCCCCCCTCCAGAGCCAGCATCCCGTCGGACTCGCGGATGGCGAGTTGGGCGAAGTCCTCGCCGGCCAGGGCACGCTCGCGGACGGCCTCGGCGCGCTTGCGTGCGGCCTGGATCTCGTCCGGTCCAGCACCTTCGGGGACGGCGATCAGGATGTGGCGGACCCGGTATTCCATGTCGCTGTGCAGCGTGGCACCGCGTTGTTTGAGAAACTCGTCGATCTCACGGTCGGTGACCTGCACACGGCGCCCGATGACGCGGTTGCGCAGTTTCTCCAACGTGAGCTCGGTGCGCAATTGCTCGCGGAACCGCGCCCAGTCCACGCCTTGTACGAGCAGCGAGTCGTGCAGCTCCTGCACGCTCATCCCGTTCTGCCGGGCCAGCTTGCGCAGTACCTCGTTGAGGGTGTTGTCGTCGATGCGGATCCCGCGGCGCTTGGCCTGCTCCAGCTGCAGGCGTTCCAGGATGAGCCGTTCGAGCACCTGTTTGCGCAGCACTTCCCCGGGCGGGAGTTCCGCCCCTTTCTGGCGCATGGTGCGGATCACCATCCGCACCCGGGCCTCCAGATCCCGCTCGGTGATCGGGCTGTCGCCGGCGATGGCGACGATGCGGTCGATGAGCTCCTCCTTGGGAGCCGCGTCTGCGGCGGCCCCGAGCGCGGAAAGGGGCAGGAACAGGCACGCCAACCAGAACAGGGCGTTGCGAAGGGAATCGACGGACATGATGAACGCGTTGACGGATCCGTGTGTGGGCGCAAATCCTAGCACAGGGCCGGCAGACGGCGGGCTGCCGACGGGCGAGGTGTCGTTGAAAGGGATTTACGCCAATGCGGCCCGCATCTCCCAGGCGATCCAGAGGCCCGAGCCCAGGGTGAACAGGCCCACGGCCGCCTGCAGGCCCGCGTAGGCGCGGGTCAGCCTGCGGCCGGTGATCTGCAGGGGCAGTGCGATGACGGCCGAGACGGCGGCCATGCCCACCATGGAGCCGAGCCCGAAGAGCAGCATGTAGGCCATGCCCGTCCAGGGGTCGTGGAGGGTCTGCAGGGTGAGCAGGATGAGCGCGGCCGAACCCGCCATGCCATGGACCAGGCCGACCAGGAGCGCCCGCACCGGAAATCCCACGACGTGGTCGTGCTCGTGGTGGAGCGGGTCGTGGCCCCGTTCGCCGCCATGGGCGTGGGCGTGGAAATGCACCGTGCCATCGGCGTGGCGGTGCACGTGGAAATGGACGCGGTCGCGCGCCAGGCGGCGCAACACGTCGATCCCCAGCGCCACCAGCATGAGCCCGACGGCGAACTCCAGCCCCTGGGCCAGGCGTTCGGGCATCACCCGGTCCATCCAGATGACCGCCGAGCCGAACGCGAACAGGGTCAGCGTGTGCCCCAGCCCCCAGACGGCGCCCAGGCGCACCGTCTGAACCAGGCCGGGGCTGCGCGTGGCCAGCGCCGCCACGGCGGCCAGATGGTCGCTCTCCAGGGCGTGGCGCATGCCGATCAGAAAGCTCAGGGCGAGGATGGTGAGCATCAGCAGATTCTCGGCAGTTGTTCGCCCACCAGCATGTCGAGCAGTCGGTCGCCGCCGAAGGCGGTGGCCAGCACGACCTGGCCTGGGGGCTCGGCCACGACGGTGCCGATGCGGGCGGCCTGG
>JALSSO010000048.1 GCA_026984215.1 Gammaproteobacteria bacterium
TCCTCCCCGCCGCCCTGTGGGACAATACGCGCCCTCCCCGTGCGGCAGACATCCGCCCTCTCCATCCATGTCCGAATCGGCCAGGCGTTTCATCGATCCTCCCCTGCCCCGCCCCGGCGCCGAGATCTGCTGGGGGCGGCTCCACGGCGGCGCGCCGTTGCTGGCCATCGCCGAGGCGGCCACCCGCCACGAGGGCCCTGTGGTGGTGGTCGAACCCGACCCCCGGGCCGCCGAGGACACCCTTCAGGGGTTGCGGTTCTTTCTCGGCGACCGCCTCCCGGTCGGGCTGTTTCCGGACTGGGAGACCCTGCCCTACGACCTGTTCTCGCCCCACGAGGACATCGTCTCGGAACGGCTGCGCTGGTTGTACCGGCTGCCTCGGATGCGGCGTGGGGTGATGGTGGTGGCCATGCCCACGCTGCAACATCGCCTGTGCCCCAAGGACTGGCTCATGGGCGCGGCCCTGCAGCTGGAGGTGGGCCAGCGCCTGGAACTGGATGCCTTCCGGCGCACGCTCGAGGCGGCGGGCTACAGCCCCGTCTCCCAGGTCATGCACCACGGCGAATTCGCCGTGCGCGGCGGTCTGCTCGACCTGTATCCCATGGGCAGCGAGCGGCCCGTGCGCATCGACCTGTTCGATGAAGAGATCGAGAGTCTGCGCCTGTTCGATCCCGAGACCCAGCAGAGCACGGGGCGGACCCAGGCGCTGGAGCTGTTTCCGGCCCGTGAGTTTCCCACCGACGAGGCGGCGCGCACCCGCTTCCGGCAGGCCTTCCGCGCCCGGTTCGAGGGCGCCCCCATGGACAGCCTCGTCTATCGCGAGGTCTCCGAGGGCCGTCTGCCCGCCGGGATCGAATACTACCTGCCGCTGTTCTTCGACCACACGGACCGCTTCTTCGACTACGTACCGCGCGCGACCCTGTTCGTGGTCTCGGAAGCCGCCCGGGAGGCGGCGCGGGACTTCGCGCAGGAAATCCAGCGCCGCTACGAATCCCGCCGTCACGATCGCGAGCGCCCGTTGCTCCCGCCCGAGGATTTGTTCCTGGATTCGGACGAACTGACCGATGCCTTGTCACGGTGCACCCGCGTCACCTGGCAGACCTTCGCCTTCGAGCGGGAGGACGCCATCCACCGCAATCTCGCCGCCGAGGCCCCGCCGGACGTGACCATCCGACCGCGCGCCGCCGAGCCGGCCGCCGCCCTCGAGTCGTTTCTGCAGAGCGCGCCGGGCCGGGTGTTGTTCGCCGCCGAATCGCCGGGGCGTCGGGAATACGTCCAGGACGTGCTGGCCGGGGTGGGACTGCGCCCGGCGCCCGTATCCGGCTGGGCGGACTTCGCCCACGGCGAGGCGCCCGCCTGCATCTGCGTGGCCCCGCTGGAGACACCATTGCACCTGCCGCGGGCCGGCCTCACGATCCTGACCGAGACCCAATTGTTCGGTCCCCGCGCCCGCCAGGAACGCCGCGCCCGCCGCAAGCCGGGCACCGATCCGCAGGCCATCATCCGCAACCTGGCGGACCTGCACCCCGGTGCCCCCGTGGTGCACGAAGCGCACGGCATCGGGCGCTACTTGGGGCTGGAGACGCTGGAGGTGGGCGGCCAACCGGGCGAGTTTCTCACCCTGGAGTACGCCGGCGGCGACCGGCTCTACGTGCCCGTGACCGACCTGCACCGGGTCACCCGCTACACCGGCGCCAGCCCCGAGGCCGCGCCCCTGCACAAGCTGGGCAGCGGGCAGTGGGAACGCGCCCGCAAGCGCGCCGCCCGGCGCGCGCGGGACGCCGCCGCCGAGCTCCTGGAGCTGTACGCCAAACGGGCCGCCCGCCAGGGCACCTCTTTCCAGGTGGACAACGACGCCTACCAGGCCTTCGCCGCGGCCTTTCCCTTCGAGGAAACCCCCGACCAGGCCCAAGCCATCCAGGCGGTGCTGGCCGACATGGCCTCGGAACGACCCATGGACCGGGTGGTCTGCGGCGACGTGGGCTTCGGCAAGACCGAGGTGGCCATGCGCGCGGCCTTCGTGGCCGCGGAAAACGGTCGCCAGGTCGCGGTGCTCGCCCCCACCACACTGCTCGTGCAGCAGCACCTGCAGACCTTCCGTGACCGCTTCGCCGGCTGGCCGATCCGCATCGAGGCCCTGTCGCGCTTCGGTGGCGCCAAGGCCCAGCGCCAAGTGCTGGAAGATCTGGCCGCGGGCAAGGTGGACATCGTCATCGGCACCCACAAGCTGCTCCAGAGCGAGGTGCGCTTCAAGCGCCTGGGACTGGTGGTGGTGGACGAGGAGCACCGCTTCGGCGTGCGTCACAAGGAGCGGCTCAAAGCCCTGCGCGCCGAGGTGGACCTGCTCACGCTGACCGCCACGCCCATCCCACGGACCCTGAACATGTCGTTGGCCGGTCTGCGGGACCTGTCCATCATCGCCACCCCGCCGGTCGCCCGTCATGCCATCAAGACCTTCGTCGCCCAGTGGAACGACGCCCTGATCCAAGAGGCCGTGGCGCGCGAGCTGCGCCGCGGCGGCCAGGTCTATTTCGTGCACAACGAGGTCAAGACCATCGACAAACAGGCCGCCCGTCTGCGCGAACTCCTGCCCGGCGTGGAAATCCGCATCGCCCACGGCCAGATGCCCGAGCGCGAGCTGGAACAGGTGATGCTGGACTTCTACCATCAGCGCTTCCAGGTGCTCCTGTGCACCACCATCATCGAAAGCGGCATCGACGTGCCCACCGCCAACACCATCGTCATCCACCGCGCCGACCGCTTCGGCCTGTCCCAGCTCCACCAACTGCGGGGACGGGTGGGCCGTTCCCATCACCGGGCCTACGCCTACCTGTTGGCCCCGCCCCGCGGCGCCATGACCGCCGATGCGGTCAAGCGCCTGGAGGCCATCGAGGCCCTGGAGGACCTGGGCGTGGGCTTCACCCTGGCCACCCACGACCTGGAGATCCGCGGCGCGGGCGAACTGCTGGGCGAGGAGCAGAGCGGGCAGATCGAGGCGGTGGGCTTCGCCCTCTACAACGAACTGCTGGAGCGCGCCGTGCGCGCCCTCAAGCGCGGCGAGATCCCGGACGAGACACCGGAGCCGGAACACGCCGTGGAGGTGGACCTGGGCGAGCCCGCCCTGCTGCCCTCGGACTACGTGCCAGACGTGCACACCCGCCTGGTGCTGTACAAGCGCATCGCCAGCGCCCCCGACGAGGCCGCCCTGCGCGAGCTCCAGGTGGAGATGATCGACCGCTTCGGACTATTGCCCGAACCGGCCCGGACCCTGTTCGAAACCATCCGGTTGAAGCTGCGGGTGGCCCCGCTGGGCGTGCGCAAACTGGAGCTGGGTCGCGCGGGCGGGCGCATTCGATTCACCCCCGAGCCCCGCATCGACACTGCGCGGCTCATCGGGCTCATTCAGCGTGAGCCCGAGCACTATCGCCTCCAGGGCGAGTGGCTGCGTTTCGAACGGCCCCTGCCGGAGTTGAGCGGGCGGATCGACTTCATCACCGAACTGCTGCAGACCCTCGCTCCGGAAAAGGAGGCCGCATGATATTCCGTTCATTGCTCGTCCTGTTGCTCGGCCTCACGCTGAGTGCGGGCGCCTGGGCCGGCGGTTACCGGGTGGAGGTGGTGATCTTCGCCTACGATCCACCCCAGACCCGCGAACTCCTGATCCCCACGCAGGCCCCGGCCCTGTCCCCGGAGGCCGTGGATCCCGGCGCTGGCGACGGCACCTTCCGGGCGGTGCCGCTGTCGGCGTCCATGTCCGGTATCGCGGACCAGCTGCGCCGCAGCCACGGCTATCGCGTGCTCGCCACGCAGGCCTGGGTGCAACCGGCGCTGGGCCCGGGCCGCGCCCGGCCCGTGCACGTGACCGGCACCTCCACGGGTGCGCGGCTCGACGGCACCGTACGGCTGGTGGCCCGGCGCTTCCTGCATGTCACCACAGACTTGATCTACACCCCGGCCGCACAGGCGACCTCCGAATCGGAGGCCGCGGCCGCCCCGGAAAGCTACCGGATCGTCGGCAAGCGACGCATGCGCCTGGGCGAGATCCACTACCTGGATCACCCCCAGGTGGGCGTCCTCGTCACCGTGGAGCGCGCCGACTGAACCACGGGCCCCACCGGCCATCGGGACACCCGGCGCCACACGGCCTCAGGGACTTTCAGCGAGCAGCGCCTCGTGGTAGACCCCCAGCCCATGCACCGTGACCCCGTCCCCTCCGGCGGCGCCATCGCGCCATGGATGTTCGCTGTCTCCTTCCTGCACTTGGTCGTGCTGGGCGCCATCCTGCAGTGGTGGAGCCGGGATCCCGAGCTGGACGGGGGCGAACGCGACCTCACCCTGACCCTGCTCCTGGTCTTTTGGATCCCGTTCTGGGTGGAGGCCCTGTGGGCCTGGTGGCACAGCCCGGGCTATCCGGGCAAGCTGCGCCGGACGCTGCTGGTGATCCTGCTGCCCGCGGCCCGGCTCGCCGTCTCGCCCCACGCGCCACCCGACTGGATCTGGCTGCCGCGGATCGGCTGGCGGCGGCGCGGACGGGCCCTGTGCCGGGCCCTGGAGCGACGGCTGGCCGCGCCCATGCTGGCCTTCACCCTGCTCATCCTTCCCGTGCTGGGCATCGAATTCTTTCTCCACGAGCAGGTGCTCACCCACCCCGCCCTGCGCCTGGCCCTGGATGTGGCCGTGGTGGCCATCTGGGTGGCCTTCGCCGCGGAGCTGGTGCTCATGCTGACGGTGAGCGAGGACCGCCTCGACTACCTCAAGCGCCACTGGGTCAACCTGCTCATCGTGGTATTGCCGACCCTGGCCTTCCTGCGCGGGCTGCAACTGGTGCGCCTGGCGCAGCTGGCCAAGACCGGCAAACTACTCAAGGCCTACCGTCTGCGCAGCCTCCTTCTGCGCGGCTACGAAAGCTTGCTGGCGCTGAGCGTCATCGAACGCATCCTGCACCGCGACCCCGAGAAGCTGCGGGCCCGGCTCCAGGCGGAGATCACCAAAAAAGAACGCGAAATCGCCGAGCTTCGCGCCCGCATCCGCAGCTTGGAGCGATCACGGCCGGGCGCGACGGGCGGCGATCCGCACGAGCTCTGAGGGGGACCGTGGTGGATTCCATGGCTCTCAAACATCGAGAGATCAGGACCCCACACCGCCCGTGCGCAGATCTTCAGCGAGTATCCGTCGTTTCAACGCCTGACGGAGCCACGGTCAGGTTGATCCGCAAGGCCGCTGCACGCTCGTCCCAGGCGACTGGAAATTCGCCCTCCAGATCCTCCGGCAGCCCACGACCGGCCAACGCCTCGGGGGCATGGACGACGCGATCACCCCGCGCGTTGCGCACCTTGACCAGCAGCCCCCCGGCCGGCGCATGCGCGACCGGAACGAGCAGCAGCGACCGGGGATCCCCCAGCAGCACCACCGTCTGCACGTCGGCGAACCAACGTTCGTAAAGACGAGCATCCAAGTATAGGCTGCCCCCAGCGATGCGAATTCGATCAGCCATCAACCCGCCAGGCTTGGATCCGTTCAGCCAACCGGCCGACCACCGTCTCGACGCTGCGTTCGACTTCCGGCGTCAGACCGATGCCAAGCTCGAGCGAAGCAGCTTCGATCAGATAAACGGTCACCTCTCCGGGAAAGTCCTCTCCGTAGATCTGGCGGCCAGCGTACAACGCATGGTCCCAACGAAAATCGTGCAGATTGTAGGAAGGCGCCGGACGAGCCGCCAGCTCCTCACCTGGGACCTCGAACACCGCACCCGGCTCGGCACCACTGCGACAGGCATCGACCAGAATCAACGTGCGGCTGCCGCGAGCCTGAAACATGACATCCATGCCAGCCGTGCCTGCATCAAAGATCCGGACATCCGGCGGCAGCCCGTTGCCCAGTGACGCCTGGAGGCGCTGCACGACGGCCACTCCGGCACCATCGTCGCGCCGGTTGGGATTGCCACAACCGATGATGGTTAGCATGGAGGCATCCGGCCGGACCGGTCCGCGTAAGACAGCAAGCTCAGATGCGCCAAAGGCGGCAGGACCACTCAGGCTCGACCGGCAGCATCAACTCCGGCAGTTCACAGAAGCGCCGGTGCACGACGTAATACATGCAGGTCTCGCAGGCCTGCTCGATCTCGTCTTCGCCCCGCCAAGGCGTCAAGGTGAAGCCCGCGATCCGCAGCTTGCCTTCGTAGTCGTCCGGAGCGAGCGCCTGCAGACGCGCCACGACCGACTGGACTGCATCGTGATCGTAGGCGCGTGGCTCGACCTCCGTCTCCAGCCCGCTCTCCAACATGCCGCGCAGCCGTTTGCGCAGTTCGCCGTCGGCTGCCGTCTGTTCAGGGCTGACGGTTGCTTCCCGATCCATGTTCGCACCCACTCAGATACGCCACAGGCGGCACCACCACTCGGCCTCCACCGGGACCGCCAGTTCGGGCAAGTCACACCACTTGCGGTGCACCAAGTAGTACATGCATTCGAGGCAACGCTGCTGATCCTCACCGTAAGGGTGGTCCACGAAACCCGAGATCACCAACTTGCCCTCCAAGTCGTCCGGCGGCAGCTCCCGCAGCTGGTCCAGGATCCTGGCGAACTCCTTTTCCGTCTCGGGAAAAGGTTCGGTCTGGGTCTCGAGGCCGTTGGCCAGTAGATCGGCGATCCGTTTCCTGAGTATCTCGTCGGACTGGCTCACGCAGGGCTCCTCTGCTCGGGCACGACCCGTCCGATCGCGCCCGCTTCGCGGGCGCGGCCAGGTAGCAAGGCCTTCAAGCGGTTCGGAACCGGGCGAGTTCCTCGCCGGTCTTCGCATCATGCGCATGTACTGTGCAGACCAGGCAGGAATCATAGGAGCGCGCCACGTGTCCAACCTCGACCGGATCCTTGGGATCTTTGATCGGAGTGCCGATCAGAGCCTCCTCGATGGGACCGCGTTCCCCTTCGCCGGTACGTGGACCGACATTCCAGGTCGTGGGAGCGATGATCTGATAATTTTTGATCTTGCCACCCTCAACATCGATCCAGTGGCAGAGCGCGCCACGAATCGCCTCGGTCGCCCCCCAACCGCGGCCGTCTCGTTCTTTGGGCTTGACATAGAAAGGTTCGTTCAAACGCAGTTCGCGCAGGCAGCGTTCCATCATGCGGTAGATGTACTTGACCTCGTGCATGCGCGCGAAGTGACGCAGCAGCACACTGGCACCCCCCAGATTCTTATACATGTCTAGCACCAGGCCGTCGCGGTACTGCCAGTCTTCCATGTGGTCGCCTCCATACACCAACTCCCGTGCCAACGGTCCGGCCTCCAGGTGGCCATACTCCGAATGCAGTACCGCCGTCGCCCAGGAATACTTGCCGCCGAAATCACCCTGGTTATGGACCACCGGGTTGGTGGTCCGATCGAACGGATGCACAGGCCCACCCTGCTCCTCATACCAGGCGTGCGTGACGTCCTCGCGCGCCATGGCCTGATCCATGTTCATGTGGACGTCCGATTCGCCGAGGTAAATTCCGCTGGGCATTTGTACCGCATGGTTACGGCCCTCGATGGTCGGCCGGTTGTATTTTTCCTCATGCGGCAGATAACCCCAGGAGATGTATTTGCCGAGCCCTTTACCGAACTTGTCCAGGCCGACATCCATACCCATGCGCCAATACAGGCCGAGATCGGAGTTGGCATGTTCGGGTCGCTCGTCCAACCAAGCCATGAAATCGTCGTAGGTCTGGATCTCTTCATAGCGCTCCAACGAGCAGCCCAGCCACACAGGCTCCAACCAGTTGGTGCGGAAATGTTCCAATATCGACCAGGCCCGGGTGACGTCGGACAGCGTGGGTGCGCACATCACACCGCCGGGGACCATGTAGCTGGAGTGCGGCCATTGTCCACCGAGCAACGCGTAGATCTCGACCGGCCGCCCCGAGATGGTCACACCCAGTTCGTAGTGCTTGCCAGTGAAAGGCGCCCAGCGCTTGACGGCTTCCTCGTAGTACTGGCTGTCTCGATAGTTCTTGTTGACCATGTCGATCATGAACAAGCCGTAGTGATGGCGCGGCAAGCTCTGCAGACTTTCGGCGAGCTGGCCCAGGTTGCGGGCGATGATGGCGTTGCGCGGCACTTCAGTCTGCCAAGCAGTGTCCAGAGCCCAGGCGGCACAGGTCAGGTGCGAGGCACCACAGATCCCGCAAGCGCGCGGTGTCACCACGAGACCGGCCTGCGGATCCTTGTCACGCAGGATGATCTCGAAGCCGCGGAACAGTTCGGCCTGGGTCCAGGCGTTGACCACCACGCCGTCCTGTACGTCGACGCGAACATCGAGATCGCCCTCGACGCGGCCGACCGGCGAGATATCGAGTGTCTGGACTGCTTCAGTCATGGGTATTTCCTCCGGATCGGTGAATCGGTCTGCCCCGCCGTTCAGACGACGAAGATGTCCTGTTCGGCCCAAGCCGGCGCGGCGGCCTTGGCGGCGCCGGTGAGCTTGATGTAACCCTTTTTGTTGACGCCCTCGGGCAGGTCCTTGGGTATGCCCATCATGGTCTGAGTCTTGAACACGGTGCCGGGCGCAAGATCGAAGAACGGGAACTCGGGCTCGGTGCACCCGAGACAAGGCATGCCGGCGCGGGTCTTGGACGACACCCGATTCCACAGGATGCGATTGCAAGGGCTGTGCGTCATGGGCCCCCGGCAGCCGAGGTCATAGAACAGACAGCCCTTGCGCTGGCCGAACTCGGTGGCGGAGACCTTATAGGCGAAGTGCATGTTGCGCGTGCAACCGGTCTGGGTGAAGCTCTGGAAAAAGGTCTTGGGCCGCTGGAACTCGTCGAGCGAGAGATCGCCGGCCCGTCCGGTGGCCACCGCCACCAGGATCTGGGTCACCCAGTCGGGGTGGGCGGGACAGCCCGGAATGTTGATGACCGGCAACCCGCTCTTAGCCCTGAAATCCTTGCCCAGGTAACCGCCGTGGTCACGCTTGAGGAACTGAAGCCCCTGGGAATCCGTGGGATTGGGCGCCGTGGCCGGGATACCGCCCCAGGTGGCGCAGTCGCCGATGGCAACCACGAAATCGGCTGCATCCGCCAATTCACGCACCCATTCTTTCATCGGGCGTCCAGCGAACCGGTTCCATTCGCCGGTGCCGTTGGGAGCGTTCACCACCGTGCCTTCGAACACGAAGATATCCAGCTTGATCTTGCCGGAGACACAGTCGCGCAGCATCTGTTGCAGGTTGTCGCCCAGCTCCATCCCCAACGATGGATGCCAGAGGATGTTCATGCCGAAGTCGGTCACCAAGTCGCAGGCACTCGGTTCCTCGGCGTTCAAAAACGACATCGTGTTACCGGAACAGGCTCCGCCCTGGAGCCAAAGAACGTTGGCCATGTCGATCCTCCTCGCAGACGCCACCCCTGCCGGGGCCTGATTGAAAGAGCGCTGCGACAAGACTTACAAGATCGATGCCAACTGAAAATCCTTCCTAAAAATCCAGCAATGTCAGTCAGATAGGGAACGCCGGCAGAATCACGAAACCCTCGCCGTGGACAAAGTGCCAAAATGCTTTACAGCACGAACGCAAAGCAGCTATGCAGAGCTGCGCGGGTCGCAGCGCACGCCTCAGCCGTGGCGATTGCCGCACACGGGGCATTCGACCTCTCCCACGAAGCCGAACCATATGCCCTGGCAACGGCTGCACCAGTGTCCCTTGAGATTGGGTTGGACCATACCGACCTCGCGCACCAGCCTCGAGACGCCGAGGTCGCGAAAACCCCGAGGGTCTCCCGACGGCCGGGTACGGGACTGCGGGAAAGGCACTAGCTTGTCGCCGGCGAGCGACGGACGATGGTGATCGTTTTTGCTCATGGCAACAGCCTCAGCCGGCGCGGGACGCACCCCGGCCGTTGAGGCCGTAGCGCTTGATCTTGTTGGCCAGGCCGACACGCGACAGACCCAGTTCCGCGGCTGCTTTGGTCTGGTTCCAGCGGTGGCGCTGCAAGGCCTGGCGGACCAGCTCGGTCTCCACGTATTCGATCTTCTCCTTGAGTGTCTCACCCTTGAGCTCGAGGCAGGTTTGGCAGTTCACGCGAGGCGGCTTGAGGTCTACCAGATGCGGAGAGAGATTGGCGACAGTGAGATACTCGCCATTGTCGGCCAGCGCCACCATGCGTTTCATCTCGTTCTCCAGCTCACGCACATTGCCCGGCCAGTGATACGCTTTGAGCCGTTCTACCACCTCGGGGGCGATGCCCAGGATCCGACGATTGATCGACTCGCCGTACTTGCGCGCAAGGTACTCGGCCAGCACGGGGATATCGTCCGGCCGTTCCCGCAGCGGCGGTATGATCAACTGAAAGCCGTTCAACCTGAAGTATAGATCCTGACGAAAACGGCCTTCACTGACCAGTTCCCCGAGCGGGCGGTTGGACGCGGCAATGATGCGCACATCGCAGTGCTGGATCCGGTCCGAGCCCAGAGGCTTGACCTCGCCCTCCTGCAAGAAACGCAACAGGCTGACCTGGAAAGCCGGCGAGATCTCGGAAATCTCGTCCAGAAACACGGTGCCGCCGTTGGCGGCGGGGAACAGGCCCAACCGGTCGCTCACTGCACCAGTGAAGGCACCCCGCTTGTGCCCGAACAGCTCCGAGTGCAGCAACTCATCGGACATGCCGCCGCAGTTCTGCACCATCAACGGTTGGTCCCGCCGCTCACTGTTCTCGTGGATGGCGCGCGCCAGCAACTCCTTACCGGTCCCCGTCTCCCCCTGGATCAGCACCGGCAGATTGGTGGCGGCGGCCTTGCGAGCCAGATTGCACAGCTCGGCCATGCGCGGGCTGCAGTAGAGCAGCTTGTGAAACGATAGCCGTTCGTCCGCCGGAGTCTGCGCCGAACGTTCGAGGATGTCCTCGGTGAACTTCAGCTTTCGGCTCAGATGACGGTGTCGATACGCCAGTTCCCGATTCTCCAGCGCCCGTCGCACCTCCAGCTCGAGCTGCGCGGCCAGCCAGGGCCTGGGTACGAAGCCGTATACCGCAGCGGCCCCGATGGCATCGACCAGCTCGCCCTCCGACAGCTCACCGGTGAGGATACGGACCACCTCCGGGAAACGAACCCGACAGGTGCGCAGGAAGGCCGTGCCTGTGGTCCCCGGCAGGTCCTGCGCACAGAACAACAGATCAGCGTCGCTGTCCTCCAGCAGATCCAGCGCCGTTTCGGGGAGCTCGGCTTGTAGCACTCGATAATGAGCGCCCAAGACCCGATCCGCCAAGGCCTGCTCCGCCTGGCTCAACCCGAGGGTGACGATGGTCCACTGACGGTCCACTGGATTGGACTACACCTTGTCTAAATGAAAAGTTAGTTTGCATTGATAGCATGCAAAAAGCGATATGGCAAGGAGTTGCTTCCCTGAACGCTCTTACTGCTGATAACCTTGTTTACATTATGAAATGATATTTGACATCTCTGGGAAGCCGTCCTACGCTCCGTCCGTACGTCCGTCAGGAGAACACCACCGAACATGCTGTCCTCGCTCGCCCGGCAACAGGCGGAAACCGCGCTGCGGATGGTGGAACAAGCCCAGGCGACTCCGGCCGAGAAGGCCGAGATGCTGATGGAGATCGCCATGGGCCTGCAACAGAAGCCGAAGTCGCCGGAGGAACTGGCGGACGCGGTGGCACTCTACGAACGGGCGCTGTCGCTGGCTCCCGAGTCCGACGCGCTGTTGCGCGCCCGCATTCAGGCCCGCATGGGCACCGCCCTGCAGGCCATGCCGGACACCGACACGGAAAGCCTGCACCGCGCCCAGGAGGCCTTCGAGGCAGCGCTGCCGATACTGGAAGACTCCGGCAGCGCCGAGGAACAGGCCGAGGCCTGGATGAACCTCGGACTGACCATCCAGTCGCTGGCGGGGGTACACCAGGCCAAGATCACGGACGCCATCAAAGCCTACCAGCGGGCCCTGCGGGTGTTCGATGCCAAGCGGCACCCGGCCGAATATGCCATTCTCCACAACAATCTCGCCACCGCCTTTTTGTCGATCCCCATGACCGATGCCCGCGCCAAGATGCGCGAGGCACTGGCGGTGCAGTCCTTCGAAGCGGCGCTCGATGTGGTCAACATCGTGGATCACCCGGCCGAGTACGCCATGTTGCAAAACAATCTCGGCAACGCCCTGCAGTATGCCTCCAGCGCCCATGCGGTCGAGAACAACCTCCGCGCGCTGGAGGCCTATGACGAGGCGCTTCGGGTACGCAACCCGACCGACACGCCGCTCGAGTACGCCAATACCATCGCCAACAAAGCCAACGCCCTGTGGAATCTGCCCGACGATCCGGAACACCCAGAGCATGGCAACCGCGCCAACCTGCATCGCGCGGCGGCGCTGTACCGCGAGGCATGCGACATCTTCACTCGCTTTGGAGAGATCAGCAAGGTCGAGCAGATCGCAGATGCGCTGGAGGAACTTCGACGAGAGCTGGATGGCTTGCCCGACAACGGTGGAAATGGGGCCGAACGGCGTGCATCCGGCGACTGACCAACGAGGGAGGATGAATGCCATGACCGAAATGAGCCTGATCGGCGCATTGGGCGCCCTGGGCGCCGGCATCGTCGCGGCGCTGGCAGGCGGCGCCATCGGCGGCGCCATCGTCGCCCACGGACACATGGAAAAGAGCCTGGGGGCCTGGATGGGCAGCTTCTACGGACCGCTGGGTGCGGTGCCCGGCCTGATCGTCGGGCTGGCCGTGCTGGCGGTCCTGTCGCTGGGGGGTGGCGCATGATCGACATGGTGCTGAATTCCATCCAGCTGTTCTTCCAGGGCAAGCTGTTCCAGGATCCGGCCAAGGTTGTCCAGGACATCGCCATCGGTGCGGCGGTGACCGCCGCAGTGCTGATCGGTGCGAGCTTCGCCGGGCTGGCGCTGTGGGCTGCCGGCGGGCTCGCCGGGCTGGTCGGCGGCATACTGCAACCCTGGCTGTTCCGCAACCTCAAGTACGCCTGAGGCCATGGCCGCCGTCCCGGAGCATACAGCGACCGGCGCCCCGACCCTGGATGGCTTGCTCAAGGACATCGAAGCCTTGCAGACCATCGTCGCCGGCTGGGATGAACAGCAACGCCACACGGTCGAGGCGCTGCGTCGGGCCATCGAAGCCCTACACCGGGAGGCCTTCGCCCGGCTGATCCGAGCGCTCAAAGACGACCCGGCGGCCGCCAGCCGCCTGCGGGAAGTCGCCAGCGACCAAGTGGTGTATGCGGTGCTGCGGCATCTGGAAATCCTCCGTCCTTCGCTCGACGAACGCGTGCAGCGAGCACTCGATTCGGTGCGGCCCTATCTGCGGGAACACGGCGGCGACGTGGAACTGGTGGCAGTGGAACCACCGGACACCGTGACCATCCGGCTCACTGGCGCCTGCGACGGCTGCCCCGCTTCGGGGCTGACGCTGTCGGCCGGCGTGGAGAAGGCCATTCGCGAACACTGCCCGGAGATCACCGAGATCAGGAAGGCGAACGGCCAAAATGTCCCACGCTCGGTTCAGGTGGACTTCGTCAGCCCCTTTGCGCGCGTGGACGATGTCGGCTGGGCGGAGGTGGCACACCTCGACGAGATCGGTGAAGGCGATATCCGCATCCTGGAACACGACGGGCATTCGCTGTTGTTCTGGCGCCGGGGCGGCGACATCCGGTGTTACGAGAATGCCTGCGCGCATCTCGGCATGCCGCTGGACGGTGGCGATCTGGAAAACGGGGTGCTCACCTGCCCCTACCACGGTTTCCAATACGCACTCGACTCCGGCGAATGCCTGACCGCGCCGGAGGTCCAGCTGCAGCCTCATCCCGTCCGGGTGAATGCCGGGCGCGTCCAGGTCAAGCTGTCATGAGCATGGTACGCATGAGGGTGAGCCCCGATCCGGCATTACGGGATGCCGCCGCCCGCGACGCGGCACAGGAGCCGCTCTTTGCCACTGTCGAACCCGACCTGGTACTGGGTGGCGAGCGCCGCCCGCCCCTGGTCACCGCCGGGATGAAGCCGAGCGCCAGGCAGTGTTTCGGCCCCAGGGGCGCGGCGCTGCTGCCGGACGGCAGCCTCTGGATCGCCGACACCGGCCACCACCGTCTGATCGGCTGGCGCGCGATACCGGACGAGGATGGTGTACCGGCCGACTGGCTGATCGGCCAGCCGACGTTCGAACAAGAGGGCCGCAATGCCAAGGGAGGGGCCGGCCCCGACACCCTGAACGTGCCCACCGGAATCTGCGCCTGCGGCGACGGCGGCCTCGCCGTCGCCGACGCTTGGAACCATCGGGTGTTGATCTGGCGCAAGGCACCCCGCCACAGTCACCAGCCTGCGGACCTGGTACTCGGTCAGCCCGATTTCGCGACCACCGAGCCCAACCGCGGGAAGGATCACGCCTGCGCCGAAGGGCTGAACTGGCCCTACGGCGTGACCTGGGCCGGTGGCCGGCTGTTCGTCGCCGACAGCGCCAACCGGCGCGTGCTGATGTGGAGCGGGCTGCCCGAGAAGAACGGCCAGCCAGCCGACTTGGTACTTGGGCAGCGCGATTTCGCCGGGCGCGACGAAAACGCCGGTGGCGAGCCCTCGGCCATGAGCATGCGCTGGCCGCACGGCATCGCCCTGTGGCGCGGCCGTCTGTGCGTGGCCGATGCCGGCAACAACCGCATCATGGTGTGGGATGCCTTACCCGACCGGCACGGCGCCCCCTGCGACGAGGTACTGGGCCAGACCGACTTCACCCAGGTTGACCACAACCAATCGCTATATTGGCCGCGCGCCACCAGCCTCAACATGCCCTACGCCCTGGCGGCATGGGGGGACTGGCTTGTGGTGGCCGATACTGCAAATTCGCGTCTGCTCGGGTGGCACATCGACGATCTCGCCACCGGCGCGCCGGCCCGGCGGCTGGCCGGCCAGCCCGACTTCCACGAAAAGGGCGACAACCGCTGGCAGCCTGCGGCGCCGGACAGTTTCTGCTGGCCCTATGGGCTGACCACGCTCGGCGACCGGGTGGTGGTGGCGGACTCCGGCAACAACCGCGTGAGCCTGTGGAGGCTGGCGCCGTGAACGCCCACGCCCGGCCCGTCCCCCACACCACCGGCGCTCGCATCCGCGTGCGCGGTCTGGTTCAAGGTGTCGGCTTCCGCCCCACGGCATGGCGGATCGCCCGTGAACTCGATCTGGCCGGTCGGGTGCGCAACGATGGCGAGGGCGTGCTCATCGAGGCATGGGGGGCGGCGGACCGCCTCGACGCACTGGTCCGCGCCCTGCGCGAACGGTGTCCGCCGCTGGCGCGCATCGACGCCATCGAGCGCGTGCCGCTGGACGGCGCTTCAGCGCCGGCCGGGTTCGAGATCGAGGACAGTGCCGCCACCGCCCCCCACACCGGGGTGGTGCCCGACGCGGCCACCTGCCCGGCCTGTGTCGAAGACACGTTGAGCCCGTTCAGTCGCCGCTACCGCTATCCCTTCACCAACTGCACCCACTGCGGGCCGCGCCTGTCGATCGTGCACGCCATCCCCTACGACCGCGCCAACACCAGCATGGCGGCCTTTCCCATGTGCCGGGACTGCCGGGCCGAATACGAGAATCCGGCCGACCGACGCTTCCACGCCCAGCCCAACGCCTGTCACGCCTGCGGGCCGCGCGCCTGGCTGGAGCGCGCCGACGGCCACGCCTTCAGCACCGACGCCCTGACCCAGCTCGACGACGTGGACGCCGCCTGCACCCTGCTGCAGCGCGGTGAGATCGTCGCCATCAAGGGTCTGGGCGGTTTCCATCTCGCCTGCGATGCCACCGATGCCGGCGCCGTTGCCCGGCTGCGCGAACGCAAGCGCCGCTTCGACAAGCCCTTCGCCCTGATGGCGCGCGACATCGAAGTCATTCGGCGCTACTGCGAAGTGACCGGGGCCGAGGAAGCCTTGCTGCGCGCCCCGCAGGCGCCCATCGTGATCCTCGACGCCAGGACGGATACCGATCTGGCGCCCGGCGTGGCGCCCGGGCAGCGCACGCTCGGCTTCATGTTGCCCTACACGCCGTTGCACCATCTGTTGCTCAGGCGCATGGACCGCCCGGTGGTGATGACCTCGGGCAATCGGTCCGATGAACCGCAGTGCACCGCCGACGACGAGGCCCGGGAGCGGCTGGGCGGCATCGCCGACTGGCTGTTGCTCCACGACCGGGAGATCGTCAACCGGGTGGACGACTCGGTGGTGCGGGTGATGGACGGCGCGCCCCGGCTGCTGCGCCGCGCGCGCGGCTACGCCCCGGCGCCGCTGCCCCTGCCGGCCGGGTTCGAGGCGGCCGATGCGATTCTGGCCCTCGGCGGCGAGCTGAAGAACGCCTTCTGCCTGGTCAGGGACGGCCAAGCCATCCTGTCGCAACACATGGGCGACCTGGAGGACGCGGCCACCTGGGCCGATTATCGACGCAATCTCGCGCTCTATGCCGAGCTGTTCCAGCACACGCCGCAGGCCCTCGTCATCGACCGCCACCCGGAATACCTTTCGGCGAAACTCGGCCGTGAGCGGGCCGTGGCCGAGGGTATCGAACTGATCGAGGTCCAGCACCACCACGCCCATATCGCCGCATGTCTGGCCGACAACGGCTGGCCGCTGGACGCGGGCCCCGTGCTCGGCGTGGCGCTCGACGGCCTCGGCTACGGCGACGATGGGACACTTTGGGGCGGCGAGTTCCTGCGTGCCGACTATCGGGGCTACGAGCGGCTCGGCACCTTCAAGCCGGTGGCCATGCCGGGCGGCGCCCAGGCCATGCGCGAACCCTGGCGCAACACCTGGGCCCACCTGATGGCGGAGATGGGCTGGGCGCGCTACAAGATGAACTATGACGAACTGGAGCTGACCCGGTTTCTGGAATCCAAGCCCCTGAAGACCCTGACGGCGATGCTCAAGCGCGGCACCAACAGCCCCCTCGCCTCTTCCTGCGGGCGGTTGTTCGACGCCGTGGCCGCGGCCATCGGTGTGTGCCGGGAACGGGCCGGCTACGAGGGCCAGGCGGCCATCGAGCTGGAGGCCCTGGTAGACCGGGAGACGCTGGAAAACGAAAGCGACGACTTGGCCTATCCGTTTGCGGTGCCACGGCTGGGCGGCACCGGATTACCGTACATCGAGCCACTACCCATGTGGCAGGCGCTGCTCGGCGATCTGATCCTGGACACACCGCCAGGTGTGATGGCCGCCCGCTTTCACAAGGGCCTGGCGCGCGCCGTCGTGCACATGGTGCACAAGCTGACCCACCGGGAGGACGAGCGGACACTCGATACCGTGGCGCTCACCGGCGGCGTGTTCCAGAACCGGACCCTGCTGGAACAGGTGGCGGAACGGCTGCGGGCGCTGGATTACCGGGTGCTCACTCATCGACAGACATCGGCCAACGACGGCGGGCTCGCGCTGGGTCAGGCGGTGATCGCGGCCGCCCGTGGGCTGAGTAGCGTGGCGAGGTAGGAACCATGTGTCTAGGCATTCCCGGACAGATCGTCGAGCTTGTCGACGCCGAGA
>JALSSO010000049.1 GCA_026984215.1 Gammaproteobacteria bacterium
TTTTAAAGGTTGTAGGCCCGCTCGTCGTGCTGCGAGAGGTCGAGGCCCTCGGTCTCCTCTTCCTCGCTGACCCGCAGTCCGATGGTGAACTTGAGCAGGAGCAGGATCACCGCGGTGACCACGCCCGTGTAGATCAGCGTGGCGATCACACCCAAGGCTTGAACGGTCACCTGCTGGCCGATGCTCGTGATGTCGTCACCGAAACCGGCTCCGCCCAGGCTCTCGGCGCAGAACACGCCGGTGAGGATGGCGCCGGTGATGCCGCCGATGCCGTGCACGCCGAAGGCGTCCAGCGAGTCGTCGAAGCCCAGGGCCGGCTTGACCTTGGCCACGGTGATGAAGCACAGGATGCCGGCGGCCGCGCCGATGGCCAGCGCGCCCATGGGGCCCACCGACCCCGAGGCCGGCGTGATGGCCACCAGTCCCGCCACCGCACCCGAGGCGATGCCCAGGGCGCTGGGCTTGCCATGGGTGAGCCACTCCGAGAACATCCAGACCAGGGCGGCCATCGCGGTGGCGATCTGCGTGACGGCCATGGCCATACCCGCGGTGCCGTCGGCGGCCAGCTCGGAGCCGGCGTTGAAGCCGAACCAGCCCACCCACAGCATGGCGGCGCCGGCGAGCGTGAACATCAGGTTGTGCGGGGGCATCGCCGTGCGCGGATAGCCCTTGCGCCGGCCGATGATGATGGCGGCCACCAGGCCCGCGATACCGGCGTTGATGTGCACCACCGTGCCGCCGGCGAAGTCCAGGATGCCCCTGCCACCGAGCCAGCCGCCGTCACCCCACACCCAGTGGGCGATGGGGGCATAGACCAGGATCAGCCACAGCCCCATGAACCAGAGCATGGAGGAGAACTTCATGCGCTCGGCGAAGGCGCCCACGATCAGCGCCGGGGTGATGATGGCGAAGGTCATCTGGAAGGTCATGAACACGGTCTCGGGGATGGTGCCCGAGAGGCTGTCCACGGTCAGGCCCCGGAGAAACAGCTTGTCCAATCCACCCCAATAGGGTCCCTCGCCGCCGAAGGCGATGCTGTAGCCGATCACCGCCCACAGGACCGTCATCAGCGCGGTGATGGTGAAGCACTGCATCATCACCGACAGCCCGTTCTTGGCCCGTACCATGCCGGCGTAGAACAGGCTCAGGCCCGGGATGGTCATGAACAGCACCAGGGCCGTGGCGGTCAGCATCCAGGCGGTGTCGCCGGAGTTGAGCTGGTCCTCGGCCAGCGCCATGCCCGGCAACAACGCGGTGCCCAGCAGGGCCGCTCCCACGGCGAACCGCTTGTCTCGTATCGATTCGAAAGTCACGTCTTATCCTCCTCGTCGTCCAGTCAAAGGGCTTCCGGGCCCGTCTCGCCGGTACGGATGCGCACCACCTGCTCCAGCGGCAGGACGAAGATCTTGCCGTCGCCGATCTTGCCCGTGTTGGCGGCGCTGGAGATGGCTTCGATGGTGCGGTCGGCCATGTCCTGATCCACGGCGACCTCGATCTTCACCTTGGGCAGAAAGTCGACCACGTACTCCGCGCCTCGATAGAGCTCGGTGTGGCCCTTCTGACGTCCGAAGCCCTTGACCTCGGTGGCGGTCATTCCGTGCACACCGATCTCCGAGAGGGCCTCGCGCACGTCATCGAGCTTGAAGGGCTTGATGATGGCCACGATCATTTTCATGTCGATGTTTCCTCTTTGCTTTTCGGGCGGGCACGAGAGATACCCGCACAAGGGATCACATGATCTCGAAGTCCATGCTCCAGTTGACGAGCACCATGGCGTCCTCGTCCACGCTGAAGGTGTTGTCAGCGTCGTCGCTGGTGTTGGCTTGTTCGTATTGGATGCCGAAGGTGCCGAACTTGTCGGTGGGCTTGGACAGGCCCACGCCCCAGTGGAAGTAGCTGCCCGAGTCGTTGATGTCGTAGTAACCGCCGAAGACCTTCAGGCCCACGTCGCCGAGATTGCCGACGTTCTCGAAGTTCCAGTCGAAGGACAGCGGAACGTACCAGCTGCCCACCAGGTCATTGCCCGCGTCGTCGAACTCCTGGCTGAAGACGTCGTAGTAGATGCCCGTGCTCAGGGGGCCCCAGCCCACGGTGCCGTAGATCTCGCCGAAATCGGGCGCCTCGGTCCGGTTGTGGGCCGGGTACATGTACTGGATATAGCCCAGGTCCAGTGTGAAACCGCTGAATTCGCCACTCCAGCCCGCGTACAGGTCCAGCTCGAATCCGGTGGTGCCGAAATCGACGTTGGACAGCCAGGTGCCGGCGTAGAAGCCGGAGTCGTGGGCGTAATCCACGCCGCCCTGCACGGCCGGCCGGTTGTCGGTCTGGGTGACGCCCCGCCAGAGGTAGTTGCTCGTCACGCCGAGGTTGGCGGTGACCCCTGCCTGGGCGATGCCCGTGGAGAGCACAACGGCCCCGAACGTGGCCGCGGAAATCAGTTTCTTCATGGTTCAGCTCCTGGTCGTCGTTGGATGAAAAAACGCGCCCAGCCGGGCAAGCAGTATCCGTGCCAATAGCTTGTGTGCCCCGCAAACCGGGCGTGCCGGCATGCTGGAGGACCGGTGGAACGCGTTTTCCCCGCAGGACGGCGTGGGTCCGGGGACTCGGGCGCACCAAAATGGGCGAGTCAGCGTCCTCGTGCACCACAATGGTGCGATAGGCCGGTACGGCCTGTCAGCGTGCGAGAAGGGCGAGGACGACGTCGTCCACGTCGGGACCGGACTCGGGGCGATGCAGCATGGCGCGAAGCTCGGCGAGCGCGCGGCGCTGGACCGTGGCCGCGTGCGGGCGGTTCAGCAACTCCTCGAGGGCCGCCGCCAGCCGCCGCGCTCGGGCCCGATGCTGAATGAACTCCGGGGCGATGGCCCGTCCGGCGAGCACGTTCACCATCCCGATGTGCCGCACGCCACGCACCAGTAACCGGCCCAGGAGATAGGTCGGCCAGGCCACCTTGTAGTAGATCACCAGGGGGACCTCCAGCAGGCCGACCACGAGCGTGGCGGTGCCCGAGGCCGTGAGCGCCGCTTCGCTGGCGGCCACGGCGTTGACGGTGTCGTCCCGGGCCAGTGCGAGGGGCAGACCGGCCGCCATGAGCCGGGGAGCGATGAGTTCCGCGTCCAGTCCGGGCGCCAGCGGCAGGATGAATTGGAGCTCGCGGTCGCGTTCGTGGAGCAGGCGGGCGGCGTCGAGCGCCGGGCGGAGCAGGCGCTGGATCTCGCTGTGCCGGCTGCCGGGCAGCAGCGCCACGGTGCGTCGATCGGGGTCCAGTCCCCAGTGGCGTAGCGTTTCGGCGCGCGGGCGTGTCGGCCGCGTGGTCTCGAGCAGGGGGTGGCCGGTGAAGGTCACGGGTACGCCGGCGGCGCGGTAGATCTCCACTTCGAAGGGGAAGATCACCGCCATGTGATCCACCCGTTGCGCGATGGTTTTCACCCGCCCCCGGCGCCAGGCCCAGACCTGGGGACTCACATAGTAGAGCACGGGAATGCCGAGCGCCTTGGCGGTACGCGCCAGGCGCAGATTGAAGTCGGGATAGTCCACCAGGACCAGCAGGTCGGGGCGGCGAGCGCGCAAGGCCGCTCGGAGCCGGTCGAGCGCGCCTTTCAAGCGGGGATAGTGGCGCGCCACTTCCACCAGGCCCACCACGGCCAACTCCGTGGAGTCCACCAGGAGCTCCACGCCGGCCCCCCGCATGGCGTCGCCGCCCATCCCGAACAGGTCGAGATCCGGCATGCGGGCGTGCAGCCGCCGGGCCAGGCGGGCGGCGTACTGGTCGCCCGATGCCTCGCCCGCGACGATCATCACCGAGGCGGCCATGATCAGAAGACTTGCCGGACCACCTCGCAGATCCGATCCACCGTCTCCGGCGCCAGCTCCGGATAGATGGGCAGGGACAGGCAGCGCTGCGCCGCCGCCTCGGCCCGTGGCAGGCGCAACTCCCCACAGAGGGGGGCGAAGGCCGGTTGGCGGTGCAACGGGATGGGGTAGTACACCGCCGAGGCCACGCCCGCCTCGCGCAGCGCCTGCCGCAGGGCCTCGCGCCGGTCGGTGAGGAGGGTATATTGGTGGAAGACGTGGGTGCCGGTTCGCCGCGCCGGAAGCGTGAGCGGCAGCCCCGCCAGGCCGGCGTCGTAGCGCTCGGCCACGGCCCGGCGGCGGGCGTTGAATTCGTCCACATGACGCAGTTTCACCCGCAGCACGGCGGCCTGGAGTGCGTCCAGGCGGCTGTTGTAGCCGATCTCGCCGTGGGTGTAGGGGGCGGTGGTCCCGTGGTTGCGCAGGCTGCGCAGGCGTTGGTACAGCGCCTCGTCGGAGGTGGCCACCAGCCCGCCGTCACCATAGGCGCCCAGATTCTTGCTCGGGAAAAAGCTGAAGGCCCCGGCCAGGCCCAGAGAGCCCACCCGCCGGTCGTGCAGCTCGGCGCCGAAGGCCTGGGCGCAGTCCTCGATCACCACCAGCCCACGGGCCGCGGCCAGGTCCAGGAGCGGCTCCATCTCCACCGGCTGGCCGAACAGGTGCACCGGGATCACCGCCCGCGTCCTGGGGCCTAGGGCCGCCTCCACGGCCTTGGCGGTGAGGTTGAACGTATCCGGGTCGATGTCCACGAACACGGGGGTGGCGCCCACGTAGCGGATCGCCTCGGCGGTGGCGACGAAGGTGAACGGGGTGGTCACCACTTCGTCGCCGGGCCCGATGCCCGCCCCGCGCAGGGCGAGCATCAGCGCATCGGTGCCGGAGGCGCAGCCCACCGCGTAGCGGGTGCCCAGATAGTCCGCGGCTTCCCGTTCGAAGGCTTCCACCTCGGGGCCCAGGATGAACTGCGTGCTGTCCAGAACCCCGTGGATGGCAGCGTCCAGTTCGGCCTTCAGGTGCAGGTACTGGCGGCGCAGGTCCACCATCGGGACGTTCAGGCAGGACATGGGCCGGTCTCCTCCAGCAGCCGGGCGATGCGCATGGCGGTGGCCAGCGCCCGCCGGCCGTCTTCGCCGGTGACCAGGGGGCGGGCTCGGGTGCGCACGCAATCCAGGAAATGGGCGATCTCCTCGGCCAGTGGATCGGTTTCTTCGTAGCGAAGCCGCTCGCTCGCGATCTCCGGCACCCCGGGGAACTGCTCGCCGGGCCCCTTGCGGTGGATGCTGAGCGCACGCTCCTGGAAGTCCAGAGACAGATAGGCGTCCGGCTGGAAGATGCGCATCTTGCGCTCGCTCTTGAGGCTGATGCGGCTGGCGGTGACATTGGCCACGCAGCCATCGGTGAATTCCAGCCGCGCGTTGGCGATGTCCACCGCCGGCGTCAGTACCGGCACGCCGCTGGCGCGCACCTCCGCGAGCGGGCTGTCGACGATGTCCAGGATGATATCGATGTCGTGGATCATGAGATCCAGGATCACGCTCACGTCGGTGCCCCGCGGCTTGAAAGGGGCCAGTCGGTGGGACTCGATGAACCGCGGGCGATCCAGCACCTCGTGGAGTCCACGCACCGCGCGGTTGAAACGCTCCAAATGACCCACCTGCAGGATGCGGCCGCGCGCGCGGGCCAGGGCGATCAGCTCGTCGGCCTCCGCCACGGTGGCGGTGATGGGTTTTTCGATGAGCACGTCCGCGCCGGCCTCGAGAAAGTCGCGGGCGATGGGGTGGTGCAGGCGGGTGGGCACCACAATGCTCACCGCCTGGACGCGGCCGAGCAGGGCCCGGTGGTCGGTCACCGCTCGTGTGCCCAGCCGCTCGGCCACGGCTTGGGCGGTTCGGGCATCGGTGTCGCACACGGCGACCAGCCGGGCGTGCTCCAGCCGGGCGTATTTTTCGGCATGGAAGCGGCCGAGATAGCCGGTGCCGATGACGGCGGCGTCGATCATGGGCGTGGGCGTCCGGACGGGGAAGGGGAAGTATACCGGCTCGCTTGGGCTTGTCTCGTCGTGGTCGGCGGATCGTCGGATATCGCGCCGTTGAAAAACGCGGCGGAGCGCTAGGATGCAAGGCGCAAGGCAGCGCAACGGCCGAGACAGCGCCGGTCCGATCGGCGAGGGAATGAGCAGCGCGCAACGCGGCAGACGGGTCTCGCGGTAGTTTCTCGGTGGCCTGTTAAACAACCCAGCGGGCGGGTGTATCCTGAAAAGCACCCGATTCACCGAGGCGAGCCCATGCGTTACCTGGCCAACTTTCCCTTGCTCCTGCTGGTGCTGCTCGGCTATCTGGGGGTGACCCTGCTCAGTGCCGACGGCAATGCGGCGCTGCAACATCCGCTGTTCGGGTTCACCCTGTTCTCCGGCGCCCGGTTTCAGCTCGACGGCAACGGGGTCTTCTTGATCCTGGGGCTCTTCCTGCTGTTCTTCGAGGTGCTCAAGTCCACGCGCGTGGGCAGTTCCACCGTGATCGACCACCTGCTTTCCACCTTCGTGTTCGTGGGGTTTCTGGTCGCGTTCATCGTGATCCCGGCGGCCGGCACCCAGGAGTTCCTGGCCCTGACGCTGATGTCGCTCATCGACGTGTTGTCGGGATTCACCGTGAGCATCGCCACCGCGCGCCGCGACTTCGGGGTCGATCCGCATCTGCATGGCGGCTGAGCGCGTCGCCGGCGTGGACGAGGCGGGGCGCGGCCCCCTGGCAGGTCCTGTGTTCGCGGCCGCCGTGATTCTCGACCCGGCCGCCCCCATCGAGGGCCTGGACGACTCCAAGCGGTTGTCCGCGCGGCGGCGCCAGGCCCTGGCCCAACGGATCCGGGCGCAGGCGGTGGCTTGCTGCGTGGCCGAGGCCTCCGTGGAGGAGATCGACCGGCTGAACATTCTGCAGGCGAGCCTGCTGGCCATGCGCCGGGCGGTGGCCGGGCTGGCCGTGAGGCCCGGGTGCGTGCGCGTGGATGGGCGCATGCTGCCCCCGGGGCTTGGCGTGCCGGCCGAGGCGGTGGTGGGCGGGGATGCGCGCCTGCCCGAGATCAGCGCAGCCTCCATTCTGGCCAAGGTGGCCCGGGACGCGCGGCTGGAAGCGTTGGAACACGCCTATCCGGGCTATGGCTTCGCCCGCCACAAGGGCTATCCCACCCCTCAACACCTGGCTGCCCTTGCACGCTTGGGGCCTTCCCCCGTGCACCGCCGGAGCTTCGCGCCGGTGCGGCGACTGCTGGAAGCCCGCGAGCCTCCACCATGACCGATACCTTCGTCCACCTGCACCTGCATACCGAGTACTCGCTGGCCGACGGCCTGGTCCGCATCCAGCCGCTGATGCGGGCGGTGGCCGAGGCCGGCATGCCGGCCGTCGCGCTGACCGATCGGGACAACCTGTTCGCGTGCATCAAGTTCTACCGCGCCGCCGAGGCCGCCGGTGTCAAGCCGATCATCGGCGTGGACCTGCGTGTGCGGGGAGCGGGGCCCGACGACCCGCCGGGGAGGATCGTGCTGCTCTGCAAGGACCGGGATGGATTCCGCAGCCTGACGCGCCTGGTGACTCGTGCCTACCTGGAAGGACAGGCCGATGGGGCCCCCATGGCGGAACGCGCATGGGTGGCCGAGGCCGCGCGGGGGCTGATCGCCCTGTCGGCGGCCCGCGAGGGGGACGTGGGCCAGGCCCTGCTGGCCGGCAACACAGCCCGGGCCGAAGCGTTGCTGGGCGGATGGCGGGAGGTGTTCGGCGACGACTTCTTCCTGGAGGTGCAGCGTACCGGCCGCAGCGGCGACGAGGCGCACCTGCACGCCGCGGTGGATCTGGCGACGCGGACCGGCACCCCCGTGGTGGCCAGCAACGACGTGCGGTTCCTGGCCGAGGAAGACTTCGAGGCCCACGAGGTGCGTGTCTGCATTCACGAGGGTTACACACTCACCGACGAGCGTCGGCCGCGTCCCTATAGTCCGCAGCAATACCTGCGCTCGCCAGCGGAGATGGCCGAACGTTTCGCCGATCTGCCCGAGGCGCTGGACAATGCCGTGGAGATCGCCCGGCGCTGCAATCTCAGGCTCTCCTTCGGCAAAAACGTGCTCCCCGATTTTCCCATCCCCGAGGGCACGAGTACCGAGGCGTACTTCCGCGCCCAGGCGCGCGCAGGCCTGGAGCGCCGGCTGGAGGCGTTGCCGGAGTCGCCGGCGGCGGACCGGGACGCGCGCCGCCGGGCCTACGAGGAGCGCCTGGAGCGCGAGTTGGACGTGATCTGCCAGATGGGCTTTCCCGGCTATTTCCTCATCGTGGCGGATTTCATCCAATGGGCCAAGGACCATGGCATCCCGGTCGGGCCCGGGCGTGGCTCGGGAGCGGGGTCGCTGGTGGCCTACGCCTTGCGTATCACGGACCTGGACCCTTTGGCCTACGACCTGCTGTTCGAGCGTTTCCTCAATCCCGAGCGTGTCTCCATGCCCGACTTCGACGTGGATTTCTGCATGGAGCGCCGCGACGAGGTCATCGAGTACGTGGCCCGGCGCTACGGGCGCGAGCGGGTGAGCCAGATCATCACCTACGGCTCCATGGCCGCCAAGGCGGTGGTGCGGGACGTGGGCCGCGTACTGGGCCATGGCTACGGTTTCGTGGACAAGATCGCCAAGCTCATCCCCTTCGAGGTGGGCATGACCCTGGACAAGGCGCTGGATCAGGAACCCGAACTGCGGCGCCTGGCCGAGGAAGACGAGGAGGTGGGTGCCATACTGGCCATGGCCCGCAAGCTCGAGGGCCTGGCGCGCAACGCCGGCAAGCATGCCGGGGGCGTGGTGATCGCCCCCTCCGAGCTCACCGACTACACGCCGCTGTACTGCGAGCCGGGCGGGCAGGGGGTGGTCACCCAGCTCGACAAGGACGACGTGGAGGCCGCCGGCCTGGTCAAGTTCGACTTTCTGGGCCTGCGCACGTTGACCATCATCGACTGGGCGGTGCGCATGATCGACGAGGCTCGCGCCCGCGCCGGCGAGCCGCCTCTGGACGTCGGTGGCCTGCCGCTGGATGACCCGCAGACCTTCCGCCTGCTCCAGGAGCAGCGCACCACGGCGGTGTTCCAGCTCGAGTCCCGGGGCATGAAGGACCTCATCAAGCGCCTGCAGCCGGACACCTTCGAGGACATCGTGGCGCTGGTGGCGTTGTACCGGCCGGGGCCGCTGCAGTCGGGGATGGTGGACGACTTCATCCTGCGCAAGCACGGCAAGGCCAAGGTCGAGTACCCGCACCCGGCGCTGGAGCCCATTCTCAAGTCCACCTACGGGGTGATCCTCTACCAAGAGCAAGTGATGCAGATCGCCCAGGTCCTGGCCGGCTACACGCTGGGCGGGGCCGACCTGCTGCGGCGGGCCATGGGCAAGAAGAAGCCCGAGGAGATGGCCAAGCAGCGCGAGATCTTCGTCAGCGGGGCGGTGGAGCGGGGCGTTGCGCCCGGGACGGCCGCCCATATCTTCGATCTCATGGAGAAGTTCGCGGGCTACGGATTCAACAAGTCCCACTCGGCCGCCTATGCCCTGCTCTCGTATCAGACCGCCTGGCTCAAGGCCCATTACCCCGCCCAGTTCATGGCCGCCGTGTTGTCGGCCGACATGGACAACACCGACAAGGTGGTCACGCTGATCGACGAGTGCCGGTGCATGGGGTTGGCCATCGCGCCCCCCGACATCAACCGTTCACGGCATGCCTTCACGGTCACCGAGGACGGCACCATCGTCTATGGACTGGGGGCCATCAAGGGGGTAGGTGAGGCGGCGGTCCAGGGGCTGATCGCCGAGCGCGAGGCCAATGGTCCGTTCCGCAGCCTCGAGGATCTGTGTGTCCGCTGCGATCTGCAGAAGCTCAACCGCCGGGTCCTGGAGGCGTTGATCCGGGCCGGCGCCCTGGATGGCCTGGGGCCCAACCGGGCCTCGCTCATGGCCCATCTCGGCCGTGCCATGGCGGCCGCCGAGCAGCACGTCCGCAGCCGCCAGACCGGCCAAGTCGATCTGTTCGGCGGTCCGGTCGCCGCGGCGACCGCCGCCGTGACGCCCGAGATTCCCGACTGGGACGAGGCCGTGCGGCTCACCGGGGAGAAGGAGACCCTGGGGCTGTATCTCACGGGCCACCCCTACGATGCGTACCGAGAGGAGCTGTCCGGCATTGCGCGGCGCAGCCTGGGCGCCTGGCAGAGCGTCGATGCCCCCGCCCGGGACGAGTCGGCGGTGGTGGCCGGACTCGTCACCGCCGTGCGCACGCGCAACATGCAGTCCGGACGCGCTGCTTTCATGACCCTGGACGACGGCACCGGACGCATGGAAGTGGCGGTGTTCGGCGAAGCGTTCGAGCGGTACCAGGGGCTGCTGGTCAAGGACCGCATCGTGGTGGTGGAGGGCCGTGTCGCCCTCGATGAGTTCTCCGGGCAGCTACGCCTGCGCGCCCGGGAGGTGCTGGAGGTGGACGAGGCGCGGGTGCGTTTCGCCGAGCGTCTGGAGATCCGGTTGCGGGCCGACCGTCCTCTGCCCGAGCTGGCCGGGCGACTGGAGGAGGCCTTGCAACCGTTTCGCGGCGAAGGGGCGCGGGTGCGCATTCATTATGCCAATGCCAAGGCACGCGCGGCCCTCGACCTGAGTGACGGCTTCCGGGTGGCGCCGCGCGAGGCCCTCATCCGCCGCCTCGAGGCGCTGGAGGCGGTTCAGGCCGTCGTGCCGGTGTACGGCCCGGCCATGCGCCCGGCCCCGAAGGCCGCGCCCGGCCTGCACTGACCTCCCCGCGCATGGGGTAGAATTCGCCCGCAATCATCGGCGGCCCGTGGCCAGCCAGCGGAGATGCCCATGAATCCCGAGTTCCTGGATTTCGAACAGCCCATCGCCGAGCTCGAGGCCAAGATCGAGGAGCTGCGCTACGTCGGGCACGATACCGAGGTGGACGTGGACGAGGAGGTGGCCCGGCTGCGGGAAAAATGCCGGGCGCTGACCGAGTCGATCTTCTCCAAGCTCACGCCTTGGCAGGTCTCGCAGGTGGCCCGCCACCCCTCCCGCCCTTACACCCTGGACTACATCGGGCGGATCTTCACCCACTTCCAGGAGCTGCACGGCGACCGTTGTTTCGCGGACGATCCGGCGATCGTGGGGGGGCTGGCCCGCTTCGAGGGCCAGTCGGTGATGGTCATCGGCCACCAGAAGGGCCGCACCACCCAGGAAAAGATCCGGCGCAACTTCGGCATGCCGCGCCCCGAGGGCTACCGCAAGGCGCTGCGACTCATGCGTCTGGCCGAGAAGTTCCGCATCCCCGTGGTCACCCTCATCGACACGCCCGGGGCCTATCCGGGGGTGGGTGCCGAAGAGCGCGGCCAGAGCGAGGCCATCGCACGCAATCTGCAGGTGATGGCCGAGCTGCGCGTGCCCATCGTCTGCACCGTGATCGGCGAGGGGGGGTCCGGTGGGGCGCTGGCCATCGGGGTGGGCGACCGGATCATGATGATGCAGTTCGCCACCTACTCGGTCATCTCGCCCGAGGGCTGCGCCTCGATCCTGTGGAAGAGCGCCGACAAGGCCCCGCAGGCCGCCGAGGCCATGGGGATCACGTCCGTCCGGCTCAAGGAACTGGGGCTCATCGACGAGATCATCCCCGAGCCCCTGGGCGGCGCCCACCGGGATCCGGCCCTGGCGGCGGAAAACCTGCGCAACGCCCTGAGCGCCAGTCTGCAGACGTTGCGCGGGCGGACCGTGGATGAACTGCTGGAAAACCGTTACCAGCGGCTCATGCGCGTGGGCCGCAGCGAGGATTGATGTCCGGCATCGGATACCGCCCCTTGGGGGCGGCTCGCCGGTGCCCATGGAGTGACCGATGCCTGCGCGTTTCGAGCCGGGTGCCTTGAGGGCCATGGTGGCGCCCTACACCGGACATGCCCGGTGGCTGGTGGCCTACAGCGGCGGGCTGGACTCCACGGTGCTGCTGCACGCGCTGGCCGCCCTCGCTCCCCGCCCCCCACTGGAAGCCGTGCACGTGCACCATGGTCTGCATCCGCAGGCCGATGCATGGGCGGCCCACTGCGGGCGCCAGGCCCGCGTCCTGAGCGTCCCTCTGCGCGTGGCGCGCGTGGATGCCCGGCCGGCGGTGGGCGAGAGCCCCGAGGCCGCCGCCCGGACCGCGCGCTACGCGGCCCTGCGTGACCGGGTAGCCCCCGGCACGGTGGTGTTCACCGCCCAGCACGCCGACGACCAGGCCGAGACGGTGCTGCTCCAGTTGCTGCGCGGAGCGGGACCGGGCGGGCTGTCCGGTATGCCGGCCGAGGCGCCCTTCGGCGCCGGTCTGCTGGTGCGTCCCCTGCTTCCCTGGCCCCGGACCGCCCTGGCGGACTACGCGCGGGACCAGGGCCTGGTCTGGGTGGAGGACCCCGGCAATCAGGACCCCCGGGTGGACCGGAGCTACCTGCGCGCGGTCGTGATCCCGGCGTTGCGCGAGCGCTGGCCTGGGTTGACGCAAACGTTGGGTCGGGTGGCGGCGCTGCAGGCCGAAGCCGCGGAGATCCTCGCCCAGGATGCCGACAGCCTGCTTGCCGAGGTGGCCGGTGGGCGGCCGGGCACGCTCTCGGCCCGCGCACTTCGGGCACTGCCCACGGGGCGTGCGGCGAACCTGCTGCAGCACTGGATTCGGATCCGGGGCCTGCCCGTGCCCGGTCGCGCGCGGCTACTGCGCATCCTGCGGGACGTGACCGCCTCCCGACACGACGCCCAGCCCTGCGTGCGCTGGCCCGGCGCGGAGGCGCGCCGCCACCGCGACGACGTCTACGTGATGGCGCCCCTGTCCGCGCTCCGCGCCAGGGCCTGGGATTGGGATCAGCGCGGGCCGCTGGAGATCCCCGAACTGGGGGTGATGCTCGATCGGGAGCGCCTGCTCGCGGCGGGATTTCCGCTACCGCCACCCGAGGTGAAGTTGCGGGCCTGTCTGCGCCGGGGCGGTGAGCGTTGCGCGGCAGGTCCCGGCCGCGCCCGGCGCGCCCTCAGCCGCTGGTTCCAGGAGGCCGGCGTACCGCCCTGGGAGCGCGACCGCATGCCGCTGCTCTTTGACGGGGACCGGCTCCTGGGCGTGGTGGGGTTGGGGCCGTGCTGCGGATCAGCAGGTCGTGATCCGTGAAGGGTCACTCGCTTGCGTGGCGGGACAGCCGCTCGGCGTGCTTACGGGTGAGCTCGTGAAAGCGCCGGGAGGGGCCGGCGTCTTCGTAGATGGGATCGTCGAACTCGTCGCGGGCGATCTCGCGTTCACCGGGAATGTAGGGAAAGGCCGCCTCGATCTCGTCCAGCGCCGCGGAGAGGATCTCCCGCAGGAGATTGTCCCGCCCCACCTGGGGGTACATCTCGAACAGCGCCTCCAGGCGCGCCGCATCGTGCACCGGCAGCCGAACGGCGTAGGTCTGGGCCGGGGTCGGGTCCGCAGGCACCGACTCCCATTGCTCCAGCAGCTCGGTCAGCTTTCTCACGGCGGTTCCTCTACGCGATCGACGATGCCTAATTATAGGGCGTGGCGTTCGGCCCGGTCCGTGAACCCGATCCGTTCTCCGCGACGCGTTCTTTCGCCTGCCGGATCCTTTTCCGCAGCGCTTCCATGGTGACGGGATGCGTGGCCGCCGGAGCGAGCGCGGCGCGTTGCAGGTGGGTGTGGACCCCGCCGCGCCGGTGGGCCCGCGTGTCGTGCCCATGGCGGCGCGCGCGCAGTGCCCGCAGTCCCTGAATGTCGACGGGCGCCACCACGACCTTCTCTCCCGGGCCGGGATCGGCCTGCGCCAGGATGCGTCCGTCGGGGTCCACCACCATGCTGCCCCCAGGCCAGGAGAAAGGGGGAAAATGGCGCATCTGCGCGCCCTGGTTGGCGGCCACCACATAGGCGGTGTTCTCCAGGGCCCGGGTCCGGTTGACCAGTGTCCACCAGTCCATGGGCGCCGTGGCCCCCCAGGGATCCATGTAGGCCGAGACGCGGATCAACACCTCGGCCCCGCGCAGTGCCAGCTCCCGGATGGATTCGGGAAACAGCCAGTCGTAGCAGATGGCGGCGCCCAGTCGGCCGATCTCGGTGTCGAACACTGGAAACGGCTCGTCCGGGTAATCGGGGATGTCGTGGGGGCTGGCATGGATCTCCCAGGGGATCCAGGGGTTGATCTTGCGGTAGCGGCCGATGAGCCCCTCGGGGCCGATGAGACAGGTGGTGTTGAACACCACGTCCGGATACTCGGGCGGGGCTTCGAGAAAGGTCCCCGTCTGGATGTAACAGCCGTACTCGCGACACAGCTTCGCGTAGCGCTCGGTATGCTCGTTGGGGATGGGCACGGCGAGCCGAGCGCGCAGCTGCTCCACCGTGTCGTAGATGGGCGGCGTATGGGCGAATTCGGGAAAGACCAGCAGGCGCACGTCGAAGAAGGGCTCATAGCCGACGATGGTTTGCACGGCCATCTCGCACATCCGGTCCACGCGGGCGCGGATGCCCGAGCGGTCCTCGACGGGCGGAAAATCAGTCTGGCAGGCGGCGGCGTAATACACACGCATTGAAGGGTTGGATCCGAGGGCGGAAACCCTATCATTGCGCTGGATCCAACCACAACCCTGCATAGAGAAGGAGGCCTGAAGATGAGTTTCGTTCACCGCCCCGACGAGCCCGGCTACATCGTGGCCTGCAAGAAGAAGTACGCCTTCGAGACCTGGCGCCACGAAGACGAAGTGATGAGCTACGCCGAGGCCAAGAAGAAAGCCGAGCAGCTCGAGGCGCAAGACCCGGAGATCACCTGCTGGGCCGAGCACAAACGCGACTCGCTCGCCAACCGCTTCTTCGACCCCGAGGCGCACTGAGTCCCGCGTGGCGTCCGCCACCCGCCTGTTACGGGTGTGCGGGCGCCGGGGGCGCGCCGAGTTCGACGGTGTAACGGCGACGCGTGGCCGCGCGCCCCTGGCCACGCTCGATCTCGACCACCACCCGCTGGCCGGGACGGGCGTCCAGCAGGGCCAGGCGCACGTCCACCGTGCGTTCGACGGAATGCCCGTCGATGGCGAGGAGCCGGTCGCCCTTGCGCAGACCAGCCCTGCGCGCGGCGCTCTCGCGGGAAAAGCCCGCCACCAACACGCCGCGCGCCGTGTCCTCCATGAAGATCCCCAGCAGACCGCGCGGCGGCAGCGCCTGCGGCACGGGGGCCACCACGTAGTCGGCCACCTCCGGCGCGGTCAGCGACTCGGCCCCCAGTACGATCACCGCATCGTCCACCGCGAGGCGCCTTTTCAGGCGGTCGGGGATGCCGCGGCGGAAGGCCACGTGTCCGGATCCGGCGAGCACCACCACCGTGCGTTTCGGGTGCTTGCGCAGATAGTCGGCCAGACGCGCGGCCATCCCCTCGTCCCAGAGCAGTTGGGCCTCGTAGAAGTGCTGGAACGCCTTCTTGCGGGCCCGCGCAGGATGCTGAGAAAACACCTCCTCGAGCCGCTGCCGGTAGTCCATGTCGGAGGTGTCCACGGAGTTCGGGACCCATCGGCGTTGGGATGCGTCCAGCCCTTCGAAACCCTTGCGGCTCACGGCCTCGGTGACCTCCCGCGGCACGTTGAGGGCGACCAGGGGAATCCGCTGCTCGCGCGCGAAGCGTAGAATCGGGCGGTAGAGGCGGTAGTCGAAGCGCCAGCGTTGGAAGTACTCCGTGCGTCGGAGCATCTCCGCCTCGTCGATCTCGCCCGCCACCCAGCGGTCGAGCCACGGCTGATAGGGCTGCTGGAAAAATTCCAGGGCGATGGTCAGGGGCAGGCCGCGGGTGTGGAGTTGACGGATGATCTCGAGCTGTACCCGATGGTGCTCGTAGCGGTCGTGGGTCTCGCCGACGTAGATCACGCGCCGGTCGGCAATGCGCTCCACCAGGCGCGGGAGATCCAACAGGGTGCGCGTGTCGATCACCACGGAGGCATCGATGCCGCTTGCGGCGGGCCGGGTGCGGTGCGCGTTGGAGACACAGCCGCTCAGGATGGATAGGATCGTGAGGCAGAGGAGCCAGGCGGAGAGCGGGGCGTGCGCGGGCATTGGATCGGATGGCGAGATGGTGGTCGGGGGGGCCATGCTACCGCAGGGGTGCTTGCGGGGCTATGCGTGCTATGGATCGGGCTGGCCCGCGCTTCGCAGGGCGTCGTGGATCATGAGCTGGAACTGGTGCTCGACCCGCAGGCCCGGCTGCTGGAAGTGCGCGACCGGCTGCGCGTGCCGGAGGCGCTGCGCTCAGAGGACGGCGGCGTGGAGTTCGTGTTGCGGGCCGACGCGCGCCCGCAAAGCGACGCCGGGGTGCTCGAGGCGGTGGGCGCGGCGCGCGACGGGGTGCGCGCCTGGCGGCTGGTCCGCCCCCGCGACGGCGAGCGCATCGAGCTGCGATATACCCTCGCCCTCGGGCCGCAACGGCGCCGTGTGGGGCTCCTGGCGGCGGGAGAAGCCTGGCTGCCGCAAGTGGCGCATGCGCGCGTGCGGTTCCGCCTGCGGGCGGCGGCCCCCCCTGGCTGGACATTGATCGCCCCCGGTTCCCCTTGGGGGGAAGGGGGGTGGTGCGAGGCGCAACCCCTGGAGGGCGTGGACCTCGTCTGGGGGCGGTTCGAACGTTATGCGGCCGCAGACGCCGGGCCGCTGCGTCTGGTCTATCTCCTGGAGCCGGACGCGGAGCTGGCCCGCCGGTATCTCGACGCCGCGCGCCGCCACCTGGATCTGTACGCCCGTCTCATTGCCCCGCATCCCTATGCCAAGTTCGCGCTGGTGGAGAACGACGCCCAGACCGGCTGGGGGTTTCCGTCGTTCACCCTCATGGGCTCGCGCGTGCTGCGCCTGCCCTTCATCCCGGACAGCGCGTTCGCCCACGAAATCGTGCACGACTGGTGGGGAAACGGGGTGTTCGTGGCACGGGATTCGGGCAACTGGAGCGAGGGTCTGACCACCTACCTCGCCGACTACCTCCAGGAGGAAGCCGCCGGGCGCGGCAAGGCCTTCCGCCGGGACGCACTCCAGAAATATGCCGACTACGTCCAGCGTCGGCGCGACATGGCGTTGGCCGATTTTCGGTTCCGGGGCGACGAGCGGGCCCATGCGGTGGGTTATCACAAGGGGATGATGGTCTTCCACATGCTGCGCCGCCGCCTCGGCGAGGTGGCGTTCCTGGAGGGGCTGCGCCGGTTTTGGCACGGGTTCAGGGGAAGGGAGGCGGGTTTCGAGGACATCCGGCGCGCGCTCGAGTCGTCCGGCGGCGTCGATCTGGGCGAGTTCTTCGCGCAGTGGGTGGATCGGCCGGGGGCGCCTACCCTCGAGCTGGCCGGGGCGCGCGTGGAGCGCGACGCTGCGGATTGGATTCTGCGTCTGCGTCTGCGCCAGGCCCAGGACGGTCCGCCCTACCGCCTGGAAGTCCCCGTGCTCGTGAGCCTGCTGGGGGAGGATCGGGCGCGGGAACGCCGGGTGTCGCTGGAAGGGCGTGAGCGTGCGGTGCACCTGCGCTTCGCCCGCCGGCCCGTGTACGTCCAGGTCGATCCGGGCTTCGACCTGTTCCGGCGGCTGGACGGTTCGGAACGTCCGCCGAGC
>JALSSO010000050.1 GCA_026984215.1 Gammaproteobacteria bacterium
CCAAGCCGGGTCTGGGGGTGATCGCCGCCGACTTCAACGGCGACGGCTGGATCGATTTCTACGTCGCCAACGACGGCGAGACCAACAACCTGTGGATCAACCAACGCGACGGCACCTTCAAGGACGAGGCCTTCCTGGCCGGCGTGGCCGTCAACATGGAAGGGGCGGCCGAGGCCAGCATGGGGGTGGACGCAGGCGACTTCGACAACGACGGCGACGAGGACCTGTTCATGACCCACCTGCTGGGCGAGACCAACACCTTGTATGTCAACGACGGCCAGGGCTGGTTCGAGGACCGCACCCTGGCCATCGGCCTGGGGGCTCCCAGCAAGGGTTACACCGCCTTCGGCACCGCCTGGTTCGACTACGACAACGACGGCTGGCTGGACCTGATCGTGGCCAACGGCGACGTGCGGGTCATGCCCATCCTGGCCCGGCAGGGGGACAAGTATCCGCTGCGCCAGCCCAACCAACTCTTCCACAATGTGACAGGCAAGCGCTTCGAGGACGTCACGAAACGGGCCGGCAAGGTGTTCGAACGCTCGGAGGTCAGTCGCGGCGTGGCCGTGGGCGACATCGACAACGACGGCGACCTGGACGTGGTCCTCGTCAACAGCAACGGACCGGCCCGACTCCTGATCAACGAGCTGGGCAACCGCGCGGGCTGGATCGGCCTGCGCCTCCTCGACCGCCATGGGCGGGACGCCTATGGGGCCCGCATCCGGGTGGACCTGGATCGGGGACCCACGCTTTGGCGGCGGGTGCACAGCGACGGCAGCTACGCCTCGGCTCACTCGCCACGGCTGCTGATCGGACTGGGCGCGGCGAAACCCAAGATCCTCACCGTCACCTGGCCCGACGGCAAGCAGGAGCGCTGGCTGAACCCGACCCCCGGCCGGTGGCACACCCTGCATCGCGGCGACGGCCAGCCCGTGGCTCCCGCTTCCAAGCAGGCGTCCTCCCGCTCATGAACGGCGGCACACCCCTCCACCGTAGCCCCCCGGGCCCGCCCGGACGAGCGAAGCGGCATGCGGCGCCGGCCCGCTCCCGGGGCGAGCCGCGCGAGCTCCTGCGTGCCGTCTTCCTGCTCTGCGCCCTGTTCGGCCCGGCGCTTGCGTCCGCTGCCGCCGACCTGCTCACACGGCCGCACACCGTCGAATACGCGGGCGAACGCGTTACCCTGGAGCCCGTTCCCGAGCCCGACCTCTCCCAGGTGGAGCCCGAGGTCCGCAAGACCCTGGACAAACAACGGGCCGACACCGCCGAGGCCTTGGAAAAGCGGGTCTCCCGCAGGCTCTTGGCCCAGGCCTTCGGGAAACTGGGCGAGGCCTATCACGCCCATCACGTGTACATCCCGGCCGGTCCGGCCTACCGCAACGCCCAGCGCCTCGATCCCGCCAATCCCCGCTGGTCCTACCTCCTGGGCTATCTGGGAGAACAGACCACCGAGCTGGAGCAGTCCGTCGCTGCCTACCGCCGCGTACTCGAGCTCCAGCCGGACAATGAACACGCCCGTTTGCGCCTGGCGCTGGTGCTCCTCGACCTGAACCGGGACGACGAGGCCGCGGCCCTCCTTGAGCGACCCTTCACGGACCCCGCGCTGCAGCCGGTGGCGGACTATGCCCTGGGGCGCGTGGCGCTCAAGCGACACCGCTTCGAAGAGGCCGCCCGGCGGCTGGAGCGCTTCCTCGCCGCCCAGCCCCAGGCCTCGCGGGCCTACTACCCCCTGGCCATGGCCTACCGCGGTCTGGGGGAGACCGATAAGGCCCGCTCGGTGCTCGCCCGCTTCGGCGACGGGCGCGTACAAATCCCGGATCCCATGGTGGACTACCTGGACGGGCTCATGCGAGGTGGTCTGGCCCGTTTGCATCAGGGACTCGTGGCCCTACTCGAGCGCCGTTATGAGGACGCCGTGGCCGCCTGGGGACAGGCCTTGAAGCTGAATCCAGACAACGTTCCCCTGCGCGTGAGCCACGCCCGCGCCTTGTTCCTGGCGGGCGAAGAACCAGCGGCGCGGCGGGAGCTCGCCGAGGCCTTGCGTCGCGACCCCAGCCATCCGCTGGCCAACTTCATGATGGGGCTGCTGCGGCAGAAGGACGGCGACCTGGAGGACGCATCGGCCCACTATGACCGCGCCATCGCCGCCGAGCCCGATCACGCCGGCGCCCACTACTTCAAGGGTCTGATCGAATACCAGCGGGGCGACTACGCGCAAGCCGCCCGCGACCTGGAAGTGGCGGCCAAGGCCTCCGTGCGCAATCACACCGCGCGGCTCTATCAGGCGCTGGCTCTACTGCGCGCGGGGGCCGGACACGCCCGCGTACGCCGCCTGTTGGAGGAGGCCCACGAGGCCGAGCCGGACAACGCACTGGTGACCTACGTCCTCACGCGCCTGCTGGCCACCAGCCCGGACCCGCGGGCCCGGGACGGCAAACAGGCCCTCGCCCTGGCCCAGTCCCTCATGGAAAAGCAACCCTCGCCGCCACACGAGGCGCTGCTGGCCATGGCCCTAGCCGAGACGGGCGACTACGACGCCGCCCTCACCCACCAAACCCGGGTGATCGCCGCCGCCCTCGGCATGGGCCGCCTCGATCTGCTGCCCGAACTACAGCGCTGCCTGGACGCCTACCAGAAAAAGCGTCCCTGCCGCGGCTTGTGGCCCGAGACCGATCCCGTCTGGCAGACTCCACCGCTCAACATCCAAGGACCGTTCCGCGACTACCCCACACCCGAGCCCTATTGACGAAGGGTAGACAAGCTATTGAACAATCGCTCCGGAGAACGATCCATTCCTCTCCGGAACCGCCCTGAGCGCCGGGGCGTATGGATGCCTGATGTCCTGACCAAACCATTGTTGGACGAGAACCCGAGGTCATGTTTCGGCGGGCCTCCGTGCGCTCGTACCACGCCGCATTGCACAACCGGTCCGCCGGGCCTCCACCAGCCGGTTCAGCGCCTACTCCACGAGCCCCGAACGAGCGCTCCGAGCTGATCCTAGGGAATGTCTGAAAAAGTCACCCTCTATGGGATAATTCCCCCACATCAGGCCATCGAGGGGAAAGCAAGCGACGAAGCAGCTGGGGCTGACCGAAGCGCGGCTGGTCAAGCGCAGAAAGTAGAGGCGCAAGGCCGAGTTTCTGGAGCAGATGGATCGGATCATTCCCTGGTCGCGTCTGCTGGCGCTGGTCGAGCCACACTACCCCGAGCCGAAGCGTGGGCGAGGGGCGGCGCCCGATCAGACCTTCCTTTGCCGATTCCAGAATAAAGTGGGTCAATTTTCAGTTTCCGTTGACAACGCTGACCTACCACCGATTCCCACCCAACCACTGGGTGCGCATCCGTACCAACAACCCGATGGAGCGGATCATCCGCGAGATCCGACGAAGAACCCGCGTGGTCGGCGCCTTTCCGGATGGTCAGTCGGCTGTGATGCTGTGTGCGACCCGGCTCAGGCACATCGCGGGCACGAAATGGGGAACGCGCCGATACCTGAATATGGACACACTCAAACAGCAAAACTCGAGCAGCAGCCGACCACCCCCTGAGTACCGCCAAATCAAAAGCGCAAGATAATTGACACTACCTTCGATGGCGGGCCCCGGCGCGCCCGAGGTTCGGCGCATCCGGCGGCCGTGTTGCTACACTACTGTCCCTCCCAGGTGGAATGTATGCCCTGCCATGCCCCTTCGGTGCCGAGATTTTCTGTTTCTGCTACTGTGGATACTGCTCGCCTCCTGCTCCCGCAACGGGGGGGACACGGCGGCTCCCGCCTCTCCCAGCGAGTCGTCTCCCGCTCCCGCCGCGCCGCACGCACAGACCCCGGCCTGGCCCGCCGATCTCGTCGCCCGCAACAATGAAGGCGTGGCCCGCATGGGCCGCTTCGACTACGAAGGCGCGCGCGCGATCTTCTCGGAGCTGCATCGACAGCATCCGGAGGATCCGGATCTGGCAGTCAACCTGGCCATTGCCACCCTCAACCGCAACCAGGACGACGACACGCAACACGCCCTGAGCCTGGTGGAGCGGGTGCTGAAACGGCACCCCCACCACGTGCGGGCGCGGTACGTAGCGGGGCTTCTGCGTCTGTACCAAGGCGATGCGGCCACGGCCGTCCGCCACCTGCGCGAGGTGGTGGAGGCCGATCCCGGCGACGCCTACGCCGCCTATTACCTGGGCCAGGCGCTCGCGCAGACCGGCGATACCGAGGCCGCGGTGGCGGCCTACCGGCAGGCCATCGCGCACGACCCCTATCTGCGCAGCGCCTACTACGGCGCCTTCCAGGGGCTGCGCAAGCTGCGCCGCGCCGAACAGGCCCGCGCCCTGATCGCCGAATACCAACGCCTGGCCAAGAACCCGCGCGCCCACCTGGCCGAGTTCAAATACACGCGCATGGGGCCCAAGGCCGAGGCCCTGGTTGTGAGCGGGAAGCCGGCCGCCCCCGCCCCGCCACCCGAGGGGCCGCTGTTCGCGACGCCCCGTACCCTTTCGGTGTCCGCGCCACAGCTTCCCGAGGATGCCCTGGGCGCCCTGGTGGTGGCCGACCTGGACGAAGACGGACACCCCGATGTCTTCGTGGCGGGCCGGGACCGCAACCTGATCCTGCGCGGCACACCCGAGGGCGGCCTCGAGCGCGTTGCCGATCACCCCTTGGCCGCCGTGACCCATACCTTCGCCGCCGCCTTCGGCGACTTCGACAACGACGGACACACCGACGCCTACCTGCTGCGGCGGGGCACCAACCGCCTGTTCCGACACACGGACACGGGGTGGAGCGACGTGACCGCCGACACCGGTACGGCGGCCGGAGACCACGACAGCGTGGACGGTGCCTTCTTCGACGCCGATCACGACGGCGATCTGGATCTGTTCGTGGTCCATGCCGACGGCCCCGACGCCCTGCTGAACAACAACGGCGACGGGACTTTCCGCGACATCGCCCCCGGGCGCGACATCGCGGGAGACCGCCCTTCCCGCGAAATCTGGCCCACGGATCTGGACCGAGACCGGGACGTGGATCTCGTGCTCCTGGCCGAGCAGCCCCCCCATCTCGTCTATTTGAATGATCGGCTCTGGAACTATCGGGAGGCCACCGACTGGACGGGGTTCCGGGAGCACGCGGCGCTGGCCGCAGCCGCCGGTGATCTGGATGCCGATGGCCTCATGGAACTCTATACGCTCGCCCTGGACGGCCGCCTGCTGCGCTGGACCGCCCACACGAGCACGCCACGGATCCTGGCACGACTCGAAGCGCCGCGGGGTGAGTTCGCGGCGCTGGCCGTGCTCGACGCCGACGGTGACGGCACCCTCGATCTACTGGCCGCCGAGCCCGGTGGCTGGTGGGTGATCGACGCCGAGGGGCATCGTCGCTTCGAGGCCCGACCCCGCGCGGGGCAACGCTTCGTCGCCCTGACTCCGATACTGCTCGAGGCCGACCGGGGATACGCGGTCCTGGCACAGGAGGGCGACGGGACGCTGCGCCTGTGGCCGGCCGGAACGGGCCGGTACCCCTTCGTGGCCCTGGCCTTCACCGGCAGGGCCGACACCGCACAGGCCATGCGATCCAACGCCTCGGGGATCGGGGTGCAGGTGGCCCTGCGGGTTGGATCCCGCTGGACGCTGGCCGACACCTACCGCCTCGGCAGCGGCCCCGGGCAGGGGCTGCAACCGCTCGCGCTCGGCCTGGGTGGCGCCCAACGGGCCGACTTCGTCTCACTGGAATGGTCCGACGGGGTCTACCAGACCGAGATGGCGCTCACTCCCGGGCTGCACCGCATCGCCGAGACCCAGCGTCAGCTTTCGAGCTGCCCGGTGCTGTTCGCCTGGAACGGCAAGCACTATGCCTTCGTGAGCGACCTGCTCGGCGTGGGTGGCGTGGGCTACGCCATCGGCCCAGGGCAATACGCCCAGCCCCGTCCCTGGGAATATTTCCTGCTGCCTCCGGGCGCACTGGCCCCCCGCGACGGAGACCTGATCCTGAAGGTCCACGAACCCATGGAAGAGACGGTCTACCTGGACCAGGCCCGCCTGCACGTCTACGACCTGCCGCCCGGCTGGCGGATGGTCGCCGATGAGCGCATGGACACGGGTGCGCCCCGGGCCACGGGCCGGCCCCTGTACTACCGGGCCGAGTGGCTGCCCGCCGAGGCGGTCAACGACCGCGGTCAAGACGTGCTCGATACGATATTGCACGCCGATGGCCGAGCCGCCCCGGTGGGACCCAAGGACCCCCGCTTCATCGGCCGGCTCGCTCGCGAGAACGTCCTCACCCTGCGCTTCGATCGGCCACTGGACCGGGGCCCCGGACGGCCGGTGCTGGTGATCGACGGCTGGGTGGAGTATCCCTACTCCCAGACCCACTTCGCCGCCTGGCAGGCGGGCGCCGCCTTCCACCCTCCCAGTCTGGACGTGCAGACCGCGGACGGGCGCTGGCGGGTCCTGTACCCGGAGTTCGGCTACCCGGCCGGAATGCCCCGGCGCATGGCCCTGCCGCTGGACGATCTGCCGATGGGGGTCCGCGCGCTGCGCCTGCGCACCAACCTCGAGGTCTACTGGGATCGGATCGCCGTGGCTTTTTCCGAGGAGCCGCCACCCGGACAGCCGCGCAGGACGACGCTGGACCCCAAGGTGGCCCGACTCGCCAAGCCCGGCTTCCCGCAGCGGATCACCCGGGCGCAGAACCGCCCCGACTTCCGCTACGCCCTGCGCAAGCCGTTCTGGGACACCCGTTACATGGCCGGCTGGTACACCCGGCTGGGCCCCGTCACCGAGCTGGTGGCCCGGCATGACGACGCGGTGGTGGTGTTCGGTCCCGGCGAGGAGGTGGAGCTGCGCTTCGCCGCCCCACCCCCACCGCCCGCGGGGTGGATACGACGCTACGTCCTGGAGGTGCGCGGCTGGGCCAAAGACATGGACCTGTTCACGCGCGACGGTGACACGGTGGCCCCGCTGCCCACCTCTGGCGAAGATCCCGGCGCCGCCGCGGCCCTGCACGCCCGTTACAATCTGCGTTACCTGGCAGGCCCATAGCGTCTCCGGCCACAGGCGTTCCCGATCGGCGCGAGGCGTCGAGACGGGTGCTCAGCGGCCCCTCAGGCCAGGGCTTCGACCACCGCGCACCACCCACGGGCGATGTTGTCCAGGTTGTAGCCGCCGCCCCCCATGGCCAGCAGCCGTCCGGCGCACAGCTCATCGGCCAGCCGGCGCAACTGCGCGGCGGCATGGGCATGGGCCCTTTCGCTGTAGGCCAGGGCAGTAATGGGATCGCCGCGCAGGGAATCCACGCCGCACTGGAGAAGGATGAACTCGGGCGCGAACCGGCGCAGATGGGCCTCCACCCGGGGCCACTGGCGCAGGAAGGCCGCATCGTCGGCCCCAGGCGGCATGGGGATGTTGAGCTTGGTCCCCTCGGCCGGCCCCCGGCCGGTCTCCTCGGCGGCCCCCGTTCCCGGATACAGGGTGCGCCCGTCCTGGTGCAGATCGGCGAAAATCAGGCGCGGTTCGCGCTCGAAGGCGTAGAAGACACCGTCGCCGTGATGCGCGTCGATGTCCACGTAGGCCACCCGATCCAGGCCGTGGACCCGCAGGGCCGTCTCGATGGCCACGCCGCAATCGTTGAACACGCAGAAGCCAGCCGCCGAATCCCTGCGGGCGTGATGCAGCCCGGCGATGGGCACGAAGACCCGTCGCGTCTCACCGTCGAGGATACGGCACAGGCCGTCCAGCACCGAGCCCACCACGAAGGCCGTGGCCTCGTAGATCCCACGCACCGCCGGGGTGTCACCGTAGTCCAGGTAACCTACTCCAAGCTTCGAGGCCGCCCGCACGCGCGCCACGTATTCGGCGGTGTGGAAACGGCGGATCGCTGCCTCGTCGGCCTCCACGGGTGCTGCCCGCGCGCAGCGCGCGTCCAGGCCACGTTCCCGGAACGCCCGTTCAAAGGCCGGATACCGCAGCGGTCCGAAGGGGTGCGCTTGGCCGAAGTGATAGCGCCCGAGGGCCTCGCCCAGATACACCGTCAGTGCATGTGCGTCGGACATCGCCTCAGAACCTCCAGATCCACGGCACCAGTCCCACGGTGACCGCCCCCACCAGCACCGTCAAGGGGAGCCCCACGCGCACGAAGTCCGAGAAGCGGTATCCGCCCACCCCATAGACCATGAGATTGGTCTGGTATCCGATGGGTGTGGCGAAACTGGCCGAGGCCGCCACCATGATGGTCACCGCGAACGGCAGCGCGTCCACCCCGAGCCGCTGCGCGCTGGCCCAGGCGATGGGAAACATGAGCACGGCGGCGGCGTTGTTGGTGGCCAGCGCCGTGAGAACGGCCGTGGCCGCGAACACCAGCGCCAGCGCCGTCCATGGTTCGCCGCCGGCCAGCGCGACCAGGGATTCGGCGAGCACCCGAGCCGCCCCGGTCTTCTCCAGCGCCGCCCCGATCCCGAAGGCCGCCGCGATGACCACCAACACCTGCCAATCCACGGCCCGGCGCGCAATCCGCCCGCGCGTGCAGCGCGTGAGGATCATCAATCCGGCGGCCAGCATCGCCGCCGGCAGCATGGACAACCAACCCAGGGCCACGCTGCCCACCATGGTCCCGGTGATGGCCAACGCCACCAGGGCCCGGTCGTAACGCACCGGCAGATGGTCTCTCAAGGGGCTGACCAGGTAGAAGTCTCGCGAGTTGCGCTGCTGTTCCAGGAACGAAGGCCGTGCCTCCAGCAACAGCGTATCCCCGGGCCGCAGCACCACGTCGCCGATCTTGCCGGGCACGCGCTGGCCGTTGCGGGCCACGGCGATGATGACCGCACTGTATCGGGTGCGGAAACGTCCTTCGCGTACCGTCTTGCCCACCACCGGGCAGGAATCCGAGACCACCGCCTCGACCAGATGCCGGTCTCCACGCTCGCAATCGAGCTTGAATACCTGCTTGCCCGCGGGCTGCAGCCCGCGCAGATGGTGCAGATCGACGATGGAATCGAGCACCCCCACGAACACCAGCCGGTCACGGGCATGGAGCCGGGTGTGCGGCGCAACGGCGGCCAACACCTCCCCCTGGCGTTCCACCTCCATCAGAAACAGTCCGGGAAGCTGGCGCAGGCCCGCCTCCTCGATGGACCGGCCCACCAGTGGGCTGTCCGGCTCCACGGTCATCTCCGTGGTGTACTGGCGCGCGTCGGCCGATGGATCCAGCACCGGCACCCGCTCGGGCAGCAGCCAGCGCCCGAAGGCGAGAAGGTAGAGCAGGACCGTGACCACCACCGGCACGCCCACCCAGGCCGGCTCGAACAGGGTCAGCCCGGCACCGCCGGCCGACTCCACCAGCATGCCGTTGACCACGAGATTGGTACTCGTGCCGATCAGCGTGCAAGTGCCGCCGGCGATACTGGCGAAACTCAGCGGAATCATGAACCGAGACAAGGACAACCGGTGACGCCTGGCCCATTCCCGCACGGCGGGGATGAACAGCGCCACCACCGGGGTGTTGTTGAGAAAGGCCGAAAGCACCGCCACCGGCGCCATCAGCCGCATCTGCCCGTGACGCAGGCCGCGCGGACGACCCAATACGGAGCGCACGATCCAGCCCACCGCGCCGGTCTCGCTCAGACCCGAGACCACCACATACAGCACCGCCACGGTCACCACGCCCTCGTTGGCGAGCCCGGACAACGCCTCTTCGGGGGTGAGCACCCCGGCCACCAGTAACAGCGTCACGCCGCCCACCATCACCACATCCGGCGATCCCCGCCGCTGGGCCAGGCCCAGCAGGCAGAGACCGGCCACGGCGACAGCAAACCAGGCCTGGAAGGTCATCGAAGTCCCATGGCGATCTACGCGCTGCGGGCGGAAGGCCGAACGGCCATCCCAGCGACCCGCCTGGTGCAAGGCGTGGCGGCGCTGTACCGAACCGCCTCCACATCATGCGGGCAACCGCGGACGCCCCTCCTCGCAACAGCCCTCAGGGACGCATTCTATTCCGAATCTCCGGGAAGCTGTCTCGTCCGCAGGTGAGACGAGCGACGATAGGTGAGGCGCCCGATGAAACGGTTGACCCAATGGTCCCGACTGAGGAAACCGATGACAGGGGCGCGGCGCACCCCCATGGACCGGCGCAGTCGCACCAGGCCCTCGTGTGCCTCCTCGATCATCAAGCCGGCCTGGATGGCCTGCAGCGCCGCCCAGCGGCGGTTCGAAAGGAGCTCGGCCCGTGCCAGATTCTCGAACACGTCCGCCCCGGCCTCCGGCATGGCCGCGGCACGCCGGCACAGGTCCAACCCGCCCGGCGCCTTGAGATGAACCATCGCCAGTCCTTCGCAGGAGAGGTAGAACGGGTACATGGGGTGGTAATGGGGCAGTGCGTGAGCGGCGGCCTGGAACCGCTCCAGGGCGTCCCGCCAGTCACCGGCCTCGGCCATGCGTCGCCCTTCCTCGAAACACTGCTGGGCCATCGCTTCCTGTCGTGAGAAATCCGGGGCCGCGCCGCCTTCCGTCTGCATGTCGCTACCTCCTCAGCCGGGCTTGTCGCTCGGTTTTCCATGGCTTTCCTTCTCCGCAGGCCCATTGTCCCCGGACAGACCCACCCGGGCAGTGCACAATTTCACATTGCCCCCGTTTCACCCCTCCTCGCCGGCCCGCTCCAGCGCGGGTGCCTCCCCGCAGCCCGCCTGCCCCCCGTAGAGCTTGGCATACAGGCCATTGGCGCCGATCAGCTCCTCATGGGCGCCGCTCTCCACGATGCGGCCGTCCTCGAACACGTACACCGTATCGGCCTGGCGCACGGCGCTCAGCCGGTGGGCCACGATGATGAAGGTGCGCCCTGCGAGCTCCCGCGCGAGCGCCGCATGCACCCGCGCCTCGGTCTCCGTATCCAGCGCAGAGGTGGCCTCGTCCAGGATCACCACCTTCGGATCGGAAAGCACCATGCGCGCGATGGCCAGGCGCTGGCGTTGCCCTCCCGACAGCCGCACCCCGTCACGGCCGACGGGTGTCTCCAGCCCCTGGGGGAGCGCCTCCACCACCTCGCGCAACTGGGCCACCTCCAGCGCATGCCACAACCGGCCCTCGGGCAGATCCCGGCCGAGGGTCAGGTTGGCGCGCACGGTGTCGTTGAACAGGGCCGGATGTTGGAGCACCGTGGCCACATGGCTGCGTACCACGTCCAGCCCGATCTCCGTGATGGGCACCCCGTCGAAACGCACGCGCCCGCGCTGGGGCAGATACAGGCCCAGAATCACCTGCACCAGCGTGGACTTGCCTCCGCCGCTGGCCCCCACCAGGGCCACCTTCTCGCCCGGCGCGACGTGCAACGTGACACCCCGCAGCACCGGTTCGTCGCGATAGGCGAAGTGGATGTCCTCCAGATCGACACCCACCGTGCGCCGTCCGGAGAACGGATCGGCCCGATGCGGGAACCGGGGCTCCTCGCGCAGGCCCAACAGCGTGTTGATGCGTTCCAGCGCGGCCCGCGCGCCGTAGAAGCTGTACTGGATGTTCAGCACCTCCTGCACCGGCGTCATCATGAACCAGAGATAGCCGAACACCGCCATCATCTCGCCCACGGTGAGACCGGAGAACACCACCATGAGCATGCTGACGGCGCGGAACACCTCGAAGCCGATCAGGAACACCAGAAACGAGGCGCGCTGGGCGGCGTCGCTCTTCCAGGCGAATGCGCCGCCATGGTCGCGCAGCTCCCGGGCCAGCGTGCGCACCCGTCCGAAGAAGAAACCGTCGCGGTTGGCGGCACGGATCTCGTGGATCCCGTCGAGGGTCTCCACCAGCGCCTGCTGAAAGAGTTCGAAGGCGCGGTTCTCTCGGCGCTTGAGCTCCTTCACCCGCTTGCCCAAGGCCACGGTGAAGTACACCACCACGGGATTCATCACCAGGATGAACAGGGCCAGCTTCCAGTGCATCACCAGCAACACCACGGCCGTGCCCACGATCGTGAGCACGGCCACCAGAAAGCGGCTCACCGTGGCCCCCACGAACTGGTCGATGGTCTCCAGATCGGTCACCAGGCGCGAGGCCACCGCCCCACCACCCAGCGACTCGTACTCGGACAGGGCCACCCGCTCCAGGCGGGCCAGCAGCTCCCGCCGCATCCGGTAGGTCACATCCTTGGAGATGCGGGTGAACTCGCGGGTCTGCCACACGTTCAACACCATGGAGGCGGCCCGCAACGCCACGGTCACCAGCAGGATCACCGAGATGAACAACACCGGACCATGCCAGCCCTGCGGGAACACGCGCGAGACCGCCCCCACCAGCACCCCCGGCTTGCCGAGCAGGACCTCGTCCACCAGCAAGGGCATGAGCAATGGCACCGGCACGCTGGCCAGAACGGCCACGATGGCGATGAGGTTGGCCCAGACCAAGGTGCCCCGATAGCCGAACACCATGTCCCGGATCCGGCGCCAGTCGTACGACTGGGCCGTTCCCGTGCCGGCCGGGTCGCTGGGGGAGCGATGGATGGAGAGCTGGGAGGCGTCCATGGCGAACTCCCAGTGTAACCCGAACGCGGCCGGGGCGGCCCGCCGAACCTTTCGGGCCGCGCGTTCATCGGACCGTGCGTGCCCTCGAACCAGGCCGGCCCTATACTGCTGGACTCCACGCAGCGGAACCCGCATCGGAACGCCGCGCTCGTGAAACGGAACAAGGCGCCAAGGAAACCACGCACCCGGGGCACGGACACCGAATCGGTCTCGGTGGAGCTTCGCTACCCGTTCGCCACCTACCGCCAAGAGCTGGATCTGGAAGACGCCAGGCTGGAGATCAAGCTCAGCCCCACCGACGACACCGCCTCGCTGTGTCTCTACGGGCGCCGCCGCGCCCACCCTTCGCAGGGCGGCAAACGACCCGAGATCGACTGCATCGCCACCATCCGGGTGCCCGGCCGCCTCGTCCAGGACATGCTCAACGATTACTTCGATACGCTGCGGCGCATGGAGACCATGCGCATCGCAGTCCACGAAGGCAAGCTGGGCGAGCTGCTCAAGGGCGAGTGGAAGCCGCGCACCATCCTGCGCAAGATCAAAGGCTGACCCGCAGGGGTCGGCTGCGGCCGCTCACGAGCCCCACGTGCAGCGTGCGCTGGGCCACATGGGCGGCCGACCACCGCTGCAAACCGCTCGGCCACGCAAGTCTCCAGAACGCGGTAACGAAAAGGGAGGGCGACCCGCGCCGGCCGTGGTCCAAGCCGTCCGCCGATACGAGATTTCCGACCGCGCGGGCAAGACCGACCCAACGGGTCACAGCGCCTCCAGGATCCGCCGCCGTGCCGCCTCGTATTCCTCTTCGCTGATGAGACCTTCCTTGCGCAAGAACTCGATGCGGCGCAACCGGGCAGCCACGTCCCCGTCGGCCGGCGGTGTCTGCGTGGGCACGACCTGGGTCGGCTTGCGCTGTCCGGTGGGCACGGCCGGGCGGGCGCAGTGGAGTTGAACGTGGCGGTCGTGCTTGGCGACGGCGTCGTCGATTTCGATGCGCACGGGTTCGCATCCGGGCTTGCTGAACTCCAGCGTGCCGTAGTACCGGTAACCGAACCCCCGGATCCCGGAAGGAAACACGTCACCGGGGCGAATCTCCAAAGGGGTCCGGCCGATCTCCCGTCCCGAGACGCTCACGGTGGCGCCGGGAGGATCGCTGCTGAGCCGGATCCGCTTCGGCGCGTCGGGCCGGATGAGGCCGGCATCGCAGGCCGCAAGGAGCAGCACGCAGCCCAGAGCCGCCGCGTGCTGGGTGCAATTGGCCAGTATGTGTGGTTTCATCATTCCCCCTTGGCTGCCGAGGACATGGGCCCTCCGTTCCGGATGCGGCATCCGGCCGGAAAACGCAAAAGCGGGCGGCGGGCCCGCCCCGCCACCCTCCAAAATCCCGGGTGCACCCGTCCCCGACTCAGAACACCGCAAGTACCTGCGCCGAGAGGCGGTTGTCCATCTCGTCCAGGATCCGGTTGGGCACGGACGACCCATCGAGCTGCGGTGCGTCGGCCATGCGCAGCTCGTAGTTGACCAGCATGCGTACTTTTTTGTTGAAAAAGTACTGGGCACCGAAGGTCACGGTCTGGAACACACGCTCGTTGGCGTCCGTCTCGGTGGCGCGATCCAGATAATCGTAGCGGATGTCCAGTTCGACCTTGGGGTGGACGCGGTAACCCAGGTCGACATAGAACCCCCACGCCTTATCCTCGGGCAGGACGTTCCAGCTCGCCACGGCGGTGCCTTTGTTGTTCAGGCTGCCGGGGACCGCCGCACCGTCGGTGCCGTTGAAGATCATGCCGTCGGCGAAGATCACCTCGGCCCCGGCCCGCCACTTGTCCTTGCGAAAGGTGCTGCCGAAGCCCCATCGGGTGCGGTCGAAGTCCTGTTTCTCCTGATCGGGACCGGCCCGCAGGGTACGCTGACCGGTCTGGAACCAGCCGTACAGCTTCCACCCCTGGCGCCGCGGGCCCTTGCCGCCGAACACCTTCTCGCTGGAGAGGTAGACGTAATAGTTGTATTTGCCGTTGTCGTTGCCCCGATTGATGCCGTTGCCGTTGCCGATCATGAAGGCGTAGCTGTGCTCCCAGTCGCCCACGTGGAGGGTGTCGAAGAGCTGGATGCCCAGGTCGCGGAACGCCCCCACGGATCCATTGGGTTTGTTGGGGTCCATGCCCGGCACGGAGCCGTCGCTGTCGAAGAAGCGTTCCAGCATCAGGAAGTTGGTGACATTGGTGAAGTTGATGTAGTCGAACACATGGATGGCCTGCAGGCCCTCCTCCGAGCCCGGGTACTTGAACTGCCCCACGCGCAGCCGCGCGTATTTGATGTGATTCAGCGTGATGCTGGCGTCGGTCAGCGAGACGGCGTCTCCGAACTTGGTGATGCCGTTGCGGCCGGCCTCCACCAGGAAGAAGTAGTTGACCCGGTTGTCCAAGGGAAATGCCGTGCCGCGCACGCCCAGCCGGGCCCTGCGGATATTGAACTGCGAGCTGCTCTCGAGATCCGGTCCGATCTGGTTGAACACCGCCTTCTGCCCCTTCCAGGGGCCGGCCGGCAGCTTCGATCCGTCGGTGGACTGGAACTCGGGCTGGATGAAGCCCCACACCCGCGCCCGGGCTCCGGCATCCGGCGGCTCGGTGCCCTGAAGCATCAGCCAGTTGGCCGCCTGCGCGGCCCCGCCCGCGGCCAGCAGCCCCGCTCCCAAGAGCACCCCCGTCACGTCCCTTCTCGTCGATCTCCTCACGTTCGGTTCCTCCCCGATGATTGAATCGGCCCCGTCCCTCGAAGGGACGCGATGCTCACGGCTTGATCAGGATGTAGCCCTGCTTGACCAGCTCGATGATCCGCACCACGCCGGCCGAGACCTTCACGGCGTGGGGATTGAGTGCCGGCTCGTGTCCGAGCTGCCGGGTGAAGTTGCGCAAGGTGTTCATGCACCCGGAGAACCGCACCCCCGAGCCGGCCAGCGCCTCGATGCGACCCTTGTTGGCGTTGTCGGCCAGCAGCAGGCGTAGGCCCGGCCCGAAGGCCACGACCTCGATGTCGACCTTGTCCGGTCCGTAGGCCTTGAGCAGGTTGTTGGCCACGTTGAGGACCAGGGTCTGCTTGAACGGATCACGGTCGCTGATCTGCAGCACCACGTGGACCTCGGCGAACGGTTTGTCCTCGCTCTGAGGCGTTTCGGCTCCGGCGCTCAACGGGAGCGTCAAAACGAGGACCAGCAGCGATGAAAGCAAGCGATGGATCATCTCGGCGACCTCTCGGCTGAAATTGGATGAGTCCGCGGGGCAGGGTCCGCGGATCTCCCGGGCCCTGCTTTCCGAATCCAGACGGCCCATCCGCCCGGTTTATTCCGAGCCGCCACGGGGCGGTTCCTTCCGCCCGCCGGGGGAATAAAATGGGTGGCAGACCCGTCCCGATAAGGCATATCCACCGGGGAGGAGCGGGAGATGGCGGGGCTGATGCGGCGGTTCCGCAGGGGGGCGCAGGCACGTGAGATCGAGGCGCAACGACAACGGCTGTATCGCCTCGCTTATGCCTGGTGTCACGATCCGGCCCTGGCGGACGATCTCGTGCAGGAGGCCCTGACCAAGGCGCTGCGCAAGGAGCGCCAGCTGCGGGACCGTGCCCGGCTGGAGACGTGGCTGTTTCGCATCCTGGCCAACTGCTGGCACGACCACCTGCGCGCACGGCGTCCCACCGACGACGTGGACGAGCTGGTCCTCGGGCATGAGGACACACCAGAGCTCCGGCTCGGGCACAGCGAGCTGGTCGCCTCCGTGCGGGCGGCAGTGGCCATGCTGCCCGTCGGCCAGCGCGAGGCCATCACCCTGGTGGATCTGGAGGGGTTTTCCTATGCGGAGACGGCGCAAATCCTGGAGGTGCCGGTGGGCACGGTGATGAGCCGCATCAGCCGTGGGCGGGCCCGCCTCAAGGCGCTGCTCCAGGCCCACCGGCCCGGCGCGCAGACCGCCTCACGAGCGTCCGTTCGCCGCCTGAGGAGAGTGAAATGAGCCCACACACGCCCCACTCCGAATCGTCCCTCGACGCTTTCGTCGACGGGGAACTCACGCCCGGCGAGCGCATGATCGTGCACGCCGAGATCGACCGGGACCCGCGGCTCGCCGAGGAGGTCTGCCGCATGCGCGAGCTGAAGGCGCTGGTGCGCGACGCCTACCAGGAGGTCCCGCCCCCGCCTTCGCAGAAACCGCGCCTGGCGGAGGCGAGCGGCCATCTCTGGCGGCGCGCGGCGGTCGCCGTGCTCTGCTTCCTCCTCGGCGGCACCGTGAGCTGGTTGCTCCAGGGGGCACACCTGGACCTACCGTCGGCGGCCGCCGATGCCACGCCCGCCGGCGGTCGCGTGGTGATCGCCGATCCCTCCGTCCTTGCGGAGGTGACGGCCACCTCGGCCCCCGTGCTGCTGCACCTGTCCAGCGCCGACCCGGCGAAAATGGACCAGGCGCTCGATGAGTTGGAAGCGCTGGCACGCCAAGACCTCCACCATCGGGTGGAGCTGGTGGTCAACGGCGGCGGTCTGGATCTGATCCGCCGGGACGGTTCGCCCTACGCCGAGCGGGTCGAGGCGCTGTTGGCCACCTACGGCAACGTGACCATCCTGGCCTGCAGCAAGGCGCTGGAACGCTGGCGCTATCGGGAAGGCCGCGAGCCCAGGCTGCTCAAGGGCGTGGAGGTCGCGCCTTCGGCCCTGGACCTGGTGGTCGAACGGCTCAAGGAAGGCTGGACCTACGTGCGTATCTGAACAGGCCGCCGGGATCCACGCCGAGGCGATCCACGGCGGCAAGAGCCAAGGCGCGCGCACCCGCACGCTGGCGAACTTCAAGCAGGGCCGGGTCCGAGCGCTGGTGGCCACGGACATCGCCGCGCGCGGGCTGGAC
>JALSSO010000051.1 GCA_026984215.1 Gammaproteobacteria bacterium
AGCGTGGATCCGGAACACAAAACCGAGGGTGAATCACCGGCCGAGGCGCCCGCCGGGCCCGATCCACGGGTCGCGGCCCTGGAGGAGGAGCTGCGTTCCCTGCGCACGGTCCACCAAGCCTTGCTGGAAGAGTACGAATCTCTCAAAGCCCGCGTGGGCTCCCGCGAGGATGCCGGCGCTCCATCCAACGGCGGGATCTCCCCCAGTGGGGGGAGCCTTGCCGACCGGGTCTTTGCCATGCCCTGGATCGCCACGGTGCTCGCGCTGCTGACCGGCCTGCTGGCTGGTGTGGTGGTGGGGCGACGCGCCTCCGAGGGGCGATTGCGGCGGCGGCTGTACGGCTTCCGGCTGGAATGAGCCGAACCGTCCGGTTCCCCTTTTGCCATGCGGATCGCCACCTGGAACGTCAACTCCCTGCGTGTGCGCGCCCCCCACGTGCTCGACTGGGTCGCCGACCGCCGACCGGATCTCCTGGCCCTGCAGGAGACGAAACTCACCGATGCATGTTTTCCGGTGATGGAGTTCGCCGAGGCCGGATATTGCGCCACCTACAGCGGGCAGAAAACCTATAACGGCGTGGCCCTGCTGACGCGCCGGCCGGTCACCGACGTGGTGACCGACATTCCGGGCCTCGAGGACCCTCAGCGGCGTATCCTCGCCGCCACGATGGACGGCGTGCGGGTGATCAACCTCTACGTGGTCAACGGCTCGGCGGTCGGGTCGGACAAGTTCGAATACAAGCTCCATTGGCTGTCCCGGGTGCGCGACTACGTGGCACGCGAGATCGCTCGACACGCGTATCTCGTGGTCCTCGGCGATTTCAACATCGCCCCGGCCGATCTCGACGTGCACGACCCCGAGCTGTGGCGTGAACGCATCCTGTGCAGCACGCCCGAGCGCGAGGCCCTGCGAGCCTTGCTCGACACCGGCCTGGAAGACGTCTATCGGCGGCTGCATCCGGAGTCGCCGGGATTCACGTGGTGGGACTATCGGGCGGCGGCCTTTCGGCGTAACCTGGGCCTGCGGATCGATCTGATCCTGGCCACCCCGACGCTGGCGGCGCGGGCCACCGCCTGCGAGGTGGACACCGGGCCGCGGCGGTTGCCCCGCCCAAGCGATCACGCCCCGGTGTGGGCGGACTTCGATCTGGATGGCCGCTGATGGCGGGCGACGTCCGCGATTACCGGGACCTGCGCGAGTTCCTGGACCACCTGGAGGCGATGGGGGAGCTGCGGCGGGTGACCGTGCCCGTGAATCCGGAACTGGAGATCACGGAGGTCTGCCGCCGCACGCTGTATCGACAGGGTCCGGCACTGCTCTTCGAGCATCCCACGGGATCCGACGTGCCGCTGCTGGGCAATCTGTTCGGGACGCCGCGCCGCGTGGCGTTGGGCATGGGCGAGGAAGACACGGCCGCTCTGCGCGAAGTGGGGCGCCTGCTGGCCTATCTGCGCCAGCCGGAGCCGCCCAAGGGACTGCGCGAGGCCCTCAAGACCCTGCCCATCTACCGCAAGGTGCTGGATATGGCGCCGCGGATGGTGCGCCGCGCCCCTTGTCAGGAGAGGGTCCTGGAGGGCGACGCGGTGGATCTCGGACGGTTTCCCATTCAGACCTGTTGGCCCGAGGATGCCGGCCCTCTCATCACCTGGGGCCTGGTGGTCACCCGTCGACCCGACGGCAAGCGGCAGAACATGGGGATCTACCGCCAGCAGGTGATCGGCGGCAACCGCGTGATCATGCGCTGGTTGGCCCACCGCGGAGGCGCGTTGGATTTCGCCGCGTGGAAGGCCCAGCGTCCCGCAGAGCCGTTTCCCGTGGCCGTGGTCATCGGGGCGGACCCGGCCACGATCCTGGCGGCGGTGACGCCCATTCCCGACACCCTCTCGGAGCATGCGTTCGCCGGATTGCTGCGGGGTCGGAGAACGGAGCTCGCGCGCTGCCTGGGCAGCCATCTCACGGTGCCCGCGCGGGCCGAGATCGTCCTGGAAGGGCACATCCACCCGGACGACGAGGCCCCCGAAGGCCCCTTCGGCGATCACACGGGGTATTACAACGAGGTGGAGCGGTTCCCCGTGCTCACCATCGACCGGATCACCCATCGCGCCGATCCGATCTACCACAGCACCTATACGGGCAAGCCGCCGGACGAGCCGGCCGTGCTCGGCGTTGCGCTCAACGAGGTGTTCGTCCCGCTGTTGCAGCAGCAGTACCCGGAGATCCGCGACTTCTACCTGCCGCCGGAGGGTTGCTCCTATCGCTGGGCGCTGGTGCGCATGCGCAAGCAGTATCCGGGGCACGGGCGGCGCATCATGATGGGGGTGTGGTCCTTCCTGCGCCAGTTCATGTACACCAAGTTTGTGGTGGTGGTGGACGAAGACGTGGACATCCGTGACTGGAAGGAGGTGGTGTGGGCGATCAGCACTCGCGTGGATCCGGCCCGCGACCTGATGCTGGTGGAGCACACGCCCATCGACTATCTGGATTTCGCCTCGCCGGTCTCCGGGCTGGGATCCAAGATGGGCATCGACGCCACCAACAAGTGGCCTGGAGAGACCCAGCGCCAATGGGGGCGGCCCATCCGCATGTCCGATGCCGTGGTCCGTCGCATCGATGCGCTATGGGACGCGCTGGGTATCGGCTAGCCGAAGGTCAAGAGGCATCGGTCAGGGGGCTGAAAACCCACCCCGGTGGGAGTGCGCCTCCAGATGGCGGACGAGCGCCCCGACCATGGCCTCGTCTCCGGGATCGCGTGCCTGGACCACGCGGGCGAATCCCGCCTTCCGGGCGAGCGCGGCCACCCGCGTTCCAGCGGCCACCAGGATGATCCCTTGCCACACGTTGGGGGTCACCGCCTCCAGGTACTCCTTCAGGGCGCAGAGGATCTCTGCGCTGGTCACCAGCGCGGCCGCCACCTCTCCCGCGCGCAGCGCCCGGCCGACGGCCTCCGGGAACTGCTTCGTTCTCACCCGTCGGTAGACGGCGACGGTCTCCACCCGGGCCCCGGCCTCCTGCAAGGCGTCCCGCAGCATCCGCCGTCCCCCGAGGCCCTTCACGATCCACACCGGCCGCCCGTTCAGGGTGCCGGCGTCCAGCCTCTCCAGCAAGGCCTCGCTGGTGAATCCCGAGGGCGGTTGGAGCACGACGGGCACACCAGAGGACTCCAGTCTTCGCCGGGTGGCCGGACCGATGGCCGCCACCCGCGGCCCACCCTGTCGCACGAGCAGAGGTCGCAACGGGCCCCAGGCACGCTCCAGGCCCTCCACCGCGTTGGCGCTGGTGAAGATCACCAGATCGGGGAGTGGCCCGGGCGGTGCGCCGGGATGGATCCATTGGATCTCGATCAAGGGCAGGCGTAAGGCCCGTCCACCGGCGGCCTCGATGCGGGTACAGAGGGCGTCGCTTTGATGCGCGGGACGGGTGACCAGGATCTGCGCGCCGCCCAGAGGGAAGTCCGGCGGTGCCATGTTCAAGAGAGGGGAGCGATCCCCAGACTGCGCAGGATCCGATCCCCGCCCTGGGCGAGCAAGGATTCGGCCACCGCCAATCCCAGGGCTTCGGCCTCCTCGGCCGGACCCTCAGCCCGAGCGGTGAGCAGCTCGGAGCCATCCGGCCGCCCCAGCATTCCGTCCAGGACCATGCGCCCCTGGTCAAGACGGGCGTGGCCTGCGAGCGGGACCTGGCAGCCTCCGGCCAGCCGTGCGTTGAGCGCCCGTTCGGCCGCCACGCGGAGATGGGTCTGGCGGTCGTCCAGCGGACCGATCAGGCGCTCGACGCGCTCGTCCCCCACACGGCATTCGATTCCGATGGCCCCCTGACCGATGGCCGGCAGACTCT
>JALSSO010000052.1 GCA_026984215.1 Gammaproteobacteria bacterium
GGTCAGTCCATCGTTCCGGCAGCCCGCATCCCGGTCCGCCTGCGCCACCCAGTTACGGATGGTTTGGGCCGTCGGTTCAAACTCCCGGGCCAACGCTTCCGGCGTGCGGCCAGCCCGCACCAGCTCCACCATCTGCTGCCGAAATTCCGGCGGATACGGTTTTCTCGTCTTGCCCATTTCCAGACACCTCCTCGCAAATCATCAGGTGTCCATGAAAACGGGTCAACTCCACAGACCCTGTTGCAGTACGCCAAGGCCTACAACCATCTGGGCCCCCAGAAGGCCCTGGGCCATATTTCACCCATCCAGGCCCTCAAAAACTGGCAGAAAAAACGACCGGAACCCTTCAATAAACGTGTATACAATCTTACGGGACTTGAGAGCTACACATCAAGGACGGTTTGTTCAAGTCTTCCGTGGTTGCAAGAAGTGTTTTCGTTTTTCATTTATGCGTACAAGAACGCTTCCTAATAGAGGAATCTTACAAAGCCAGTATAGCGAATATCTTATATACCTTTCAGGTCGTGACAGCGCGCGGCAGGTGCGTAAGGGTGGCCTGCGTACAGAAAGCTGGATATTTTCATTTCCCTGTTCCATCGCGAGATCGATTAGCCACGATCTATCTTTTTCGTAACCCAACTCTATAAGATCATCAGATATATCCCCATATGTTGCAATTTGTTTGGATAGGTGTTGTTTGTGCCGTTTCCAGGAGCCAATCCCTGATGGGCTTATAGGGCGAATAGACGATAATGCAGGCAAAGCCTCTTCGGGAATATTTGCACATTCTGGATATTCTGAGAAGTTGTGTGTTTTTTCCAGAAATGGGAGGCGCGAATATAAGTAGCGTTGTATGGCATCTGGTTCATGCACTAGATCCTCATAACGTAACTCGACGTATCGGGGATGCCTTCGCATCTTTTTTATCTCCGGATATTCGCAATTCCATATTCCAAGATTCGCGAAATACTGGCCCGGCTTTCTCCTATGACTTACGCTGCAAACGGCGTCTCGAGGATCCCTTATGATGCATACGATCCATAATAATGGATCCCATCGGAGCAGCGTTCGCGCAGTAGATGCTTCTCCCAATGATTTCGTGCAATATATATTGTGATTGTATGCGTAAGGTGATAACAAGTTTTTCTCGTGCGGGACTCGCCCATCAATTCGGAAACAAGACGTTAGTAATTCGTAAAGTAGGGTTGTGCCACTGCGCGGCAGTCCTCCAATAACATGCACTCTTTTTGTTCGCATCGTGTCTAGCCTATTGAGTCAGCTAACTTAATGGGGTCAAGTTATCGTGCAGTGATGAAGTGGGACGTACGTAAAGGTCTGGTGTCAGAAAAAGTACGATTAGTTATGAGCGGACAGGAATGATGCATGCGCCTCCACTGGGATCTGGCTATCCAGCGAGCTGTGCGGGAGTTTCTGATTGAGGAACGTAAACAACCTGTCATCCTTCATTGGGCGTGAGTGCAGAGTTACTGTCATGTTAAGCGCTCTCTTCGTGTGTGGCGCTGTGCCCTGACCGATCGATGCCGATATTATCCATCGTCTCGTCATCACCGTCCATCTTCTATTGTAACCCAATTGGACGACAAACTCGCCAACCGGCGATCTGACTGCTCAGTCCGTATCGAGTCCGCCGGCGTGGTGGAAGACCTGGGTTATGTTCAGTGCATGGCCGGTCGGTGGCAGGCAGGCCGACGGCTGGGTGTGTTACTTGCCTCAGAACAGGCATGGGGTGGGGAGAATGCATGGGCGTATTCTTCGCGATTGCGGACTGAAGGTGTCTGGTCCGCTGTCAGGTGTCCACACGCAGTTGCTCGGTCAGGCGTCGGAACTCGTCGCGTAGTTCGGGTCTGTCGAAGCCGCGCAACGGGGGCATGTCAAGGCGGGCGAGGGCGGCGAGGGATTCCCGGCTGCTGCGCATCAGGGCCAGGAGTTCACCGCTCACCTTCACCGTGTCGTAGGTGTTCTGGGCCACACGCAGGTCGCGGCGCAGGTCCTGGAGGCGGCGTTCCAGCTCGGCGGCCTGGTCGTTCAGGTAGGCGCGGTATTGCGCGGCGGCCTCCAGGGTGAGGTCCTGGGCGCGCAGGTTGGCCTCCAATACGCGCCGCTGGGCGGGGGTCTCGCGCAGCAGATGCCGGGTGTCACGGCGCAGTTTCTCGGTGCGCTGGACGATGGCCTGGATGCGCGGCAGGTAATGCGCGCGGATTCGGTTCACGGCGGTCTCGTGAAGGTGGACCAGGATGCGCAGCAGCACGGTGTACATGCCGTAGTAGCGCCGGGTGGCCTCCATGCGCTGGCCGCTTTCGACCATCAGGCGTTCCAGCTCGGTGGTGACCCGCTTGACGTTGTCGAACACCACGGCCATCTGGATGAGATCGTCGCCGGTCACGCTCGCCAACAGCACATCGAGCTCCTGGGGGTCGATCCGCAGGCCCATCTCGTCGAGGGATTCGGCGAAGGCCCGTTTCTCACGGGCCAGTTCCTTGCGCAGGGCGGCGATGCGGGCCTCGTTGTCGGCGATGGCGGCGTCGTACTCGGCCATCGTTTTTTCCCACAGGGCCTCGCGTGGGGCGGCGATGCGCTTGAGGCGGTAGTCGTCGTTCTCCCGCTGGAGGGCCGCGATGCGGCCTTCCAGCTCGCGGATTCGCCGGCGGGTGCCGGCGGTGTCCGAACGCGCCAGGATATCGACGGCCTCGTCCAGGAGCTGGTTGATCTCCTGACGGGCATCCTCGCGGTCACGACCGAACCAGCGCGATTCGGGCAGGCGACGGGAGGCTTCCACCAAGCTCAGGGTTTCGTCGAGTTTCGGCACCAGGTCGTCCCAGAGGGCCGCCAGGCGGGGGTCCTCGGCGGGCTGGCCGGTCACCCAACGCAGGGTCTGCTCCCACGCCGCGCCCGCTGCATCCCGGGTGCGCTCCCACCAGGCCGTGTCGGCGGCGCCCGGCAGGGGGAGCAGGGCGGCGACCAGGGGCCAGATCGGCGCGCGTCGCGCTCGGAGGGAATTCATACCAGATCGCAGAACGGGATCACCTCCACCACCTCGCCGGCTTCGACGCCGGAGGACTCCAGCGGCAGCACGATGAGACAGTCGGCCTCGCTCATGGAGGTGAGAATGCCCGAGCCCTGGGCTCCGGTGGAGCGCACCGTCCAGGCGCCGTCCGCGGCCGGCTCGAGTACGCCACGCTGGAACTCCATGCGGCCGGGGCGTTTTCTGAGCCGGGAGGTGCAGCGCACCCGCATGCGCAGGGGTTCGCGGGGGGTTTCGCCCATCATGCGGCGCAGGGCGGGTTGGGCGAAGAGGTAGAAGGTGACCATGACCGACACCGGATTGCCCGGCAGGCCGAAGAACCAGGCACCACCCAGACGGCCGAAGGCCAGGGGCCGGCCCGGTTTGATGGCCACCTTCCAGAACGTCACCTCGCCGAGGGCCTCGAGCGCGTCCTTGACGTAGTCGGCCTCGCCCACGGAGACGCCGCCCGAGGTCATCACCACGTCGGCGATCTCGGCCGCCTCGCGAAAGGCGCGGTGGACGGCTTCCGGCTCGTCGCGGATCACGCCCATGTCCAGCGTCTCCACGCCGAGGCGCGTGAGCATGCCGTGCAGCGTGTAGCGGTTGGAGTCGTAGATCTCGCCGGGCTCGAGCGGTTCGCCCACCCCACGTAGCTCGTCCCCGGTGGAGAAGAAGGCCACGCGCGGGCAACGCCGCACCGTGACCTCGCCCACGCCCACGGAGGCCAACAGCCCCAGATCGGCGGGCGTCAGGCGTCGTCCCGGTTCGAGCACCGTCTGGCCGGCACGGATGTCCTCCCCGGCATAGCGTACGTTCTGGGCCTTTTTCTGATCGGTCGCATCGAAATGGATGATGTCGCCCTTGCGCTCGACGCGTTCCTGAACGACCACGGTGTCGGCATCGGGTGGCAGTACGGCGCCGGTGAAGATGCGGATACACTCGCCGGACCCGATCCGTCCCGTATAGGGCCGGCCCGCCCAGGAGGTTCCCACCACCCGCAACGAGACCCGACCGCCCGACTCGAGTTCCCGGCTGTGCAGCGCGTAGCCGTCCATGGCCGAATTGTCGTGACCGGGCACGTCGATACGCGAGCGCACCGGTTCGGCGAGGACTCGGTCCAGGGCCGAGCGCAGTGCCAGTCGCTCTCGCCCGGTGACCGGCCCCACGGCCTCCACGATGCGCCGGCGGGCCTCGTCGGCCGTGAGCGAGCGGGGATCATGCTCGTCCGAACAGCAAACTTCTGGTGGCTGGTGTGTCATCAACGGATTACCGAAACCATGCGCTATCGCTCCTTACAAAGATACTACGCGCGGGCGGTGCTGTCAGAGCCTCACCATCCAGCGCTGTACCTGGGCCACGGCCTCGTCGAGGTGCTCCAGGGGGGTGTGGAAATGGGGCGAGAAGCGTATGCCACCCGCCCGCCGGGCGCAAAGCACATCGGCTCGGGCGAGGTGGTGGTAGAGCGCATCCGGGTCGCCTTCCGGGGGGCGGAAGGTGAGGATGCCCGCGCGGCGTGCGGCGCTGGCCGGTGTGACGATCTCCATGCCCAGGGTGCGTAGGGCGGCGTCCAGGCGTGTGATGCGCTGCGCCACGGCGGCATGGATCCGGTCGATGCCAGTCTCCTCCAGCAGCGACAGGCTGGCCTCCAGTACGTGCGCGCCCAGCAGATTGGGACTGCCGGGCTCGAAGCGGCGGGCGTCGGGCGAGGGGGTCCAGTCGGCGCGATCGAAATCCCCGGCGTGGGCGACCATGTGCCACCCGTACTGGTGCAGGCGCAGCCGCTCGCGCAGTTCCGGCCGGACCCAGAGCACGCCCAGTCCCTCCGGTCCCAGCATCCATTTGTGACCGTCGGCGGCGACCACGTCGGCGTGCACGGCTTGGGCGTCGCAAGGGACCGCGCCCAGCGCCTGGATGGCGTCGATACAGAACACGATCCCGCGTTCCCGGCAGGCGCGGCCGAGCCGTTCCAGGTCCATGCGCAACCCGTCGGCGTACTGCACGGCGCTGACCGCCAGCAGGCGCGTGCGTGGGCCAAAGGCCGCGAGCAGGGCTTCCTCGGGGGTGGTCGCGGCCGCCAGGTCCACGGCGCGTACGCGGACCCCGTGGGTCCCGGCCAGGGATTCCCAGACGATACGGTTGGAAGGAAATTCCTGACGGGCCAAGACCACCTCCTCGCCGTCTCGCCAGTCGAGACCGTGGGCCACCACGGACAAGGCCTCGGAGGTGTTCTTCACCAAGGCGATGTCGGCGGGATCGGCGGCCCCGATCAGCCGGGCCAGTCGTTCGCGCAGGCGCTGCTCCACCGCTAGCCAGTGCGGGTAGCGGCGCGAGCCCAGGCGGGTGTTCTCGCGCGCGAAGCGTTCGGCGGCGGCGGCCGCGCGCAGGGGCCAGGGACCTATTCCCGCGTGGTTGAGGTGGATGACTTCGAGCGGGAATTCCGGGTGAAGGGCCATGTATCGCTCTCGACGCGGTATTTGAGGTCCACCGCCTGCTGTTCGCCGGTTTCCGTGACCAGCTCCAGGTGTGGCGTAAGCTTGTAGGTGAGTTTGAATACGCCGGTGCGGTCGAACAAGCCCACCACGTATTCCACGTACAGTTTCGGATTGATGCGCCGGCCGATCCCGAGCCGCGTGTCGTCCGCCTTGCTTCCGGTGTCCAGGGTGAGATCCACGCCGAGCTGCTTGGCGAGGCGGTCGGTGACCGGGCCGAGCCCCATGGACAGCGCGGCGCTCAGCATGGCCTCTTTGTCCACGTCGCCGGCCTCGGACAAGGGCTTGCCGCGGATGAGATAGGCAAGGATGTCGGCGTCGTCCATGGGCGGCGAGGAGAACAGGTGGGTGCGGGGGTGTTCCACGGTACCCGTCACCTCCACCCCCACGGTGACCTCGTCCACCGTGCGGGTGGCGCGAAAGTCGAGTCCCGGATTGTCGATGCGGCCCGCGAACAGCAGCCGCCCGCGCTCCAGCTTGAGTTCCACGCCGTAGATCCGGTAGGTGCCGGTCTGGAACGCGAGTACGCCCTGTCCGCGCAGCGGGGTGCCGGGCTCCTGCAGGATACGCAACCGGCCGCTCAACCGGGTCTCCAGGCCCAGCCCCTTGAAGCGCACCTCCTTGCCGAGGACCACCAGCACATCGACCCGGGCATCGAACGGTGCGCGCGGCGCCTGGGGCTCGGCTTCCCCCACGATCACTTGGTCCTCGCTGGCTTGGACGGTGCCTGGCGGCAGCTCGCCGAGATCCACCACGGTCATCGGCACCTCCAATTGCCCGGTCACCTCCAGCGAGTGGGCATCGCCATGAAATCGCAGCTCGGGCGAGGCGATGGCGTGGATCTCGGCGGTGCGCAGGAACTCCACGTCGCGGCCCGCCACGCGCAGGGTGTAGGGCCAGCCGGCCTTCGCGTCCGGGGTCAGCGTGCCATGCAGGGCAAGGGTTCCCTCGCCGGAACGCAGGGTGCCGTCCAGATCCACGCCCCCGGAGGTGGCGTGCGCCCGTACGTTGCCCTGCCGCAGCCGGATGCCGAGTTCGGCGATTTCCACGTCGAGTCCGCTCAGGCGCAGATCGCCCTCCAGGCCGGGGCGTGCCAACGTCCCCGCCCAGCGCCCTTTCCCGTCCAGACGCCCGGCGTGCACGTTGAGGTCCGGGGCGAGCGCGTGGAGGAAGCCGAGATCGGTCACGGCCAGTGCAATCCGGCCTTGGGTCTTGGGCGCGCTGCCGAAGCCGTTGGCCTCGCCTTCGGTCTGCAGGCGGAGGGCCGGGCCGTGTATGCGAAACTTGAGCCGGGCGCGGTCGCCGTCGGAGTCGAGCTCGGCACGCGCCTCCTCCAGGGGGAAGCGCAGGGGCGCTTGGCCCTCCAGGGGGACGACCAGCGCCGCCCCCGCGGCTTGGGCGACGAAGTGGGCCCGCGGGATCGGTTCGTGTGCCTGCGCCTCGAAGCGGGCCTCCAGTCGCCCCTCGGCGCGTGCCCGGTCGCCCAGCCGAGGCGAGGTCAGCCAGTCGATCGGCAGGGCGTGGATCGTCCCCTTCAGCTTCCAGTCCCGTGGGCCGGCGCCTTGCGCATCGAGGCAGACCCGTGCCTGCTCGCGGACCAGGCAGGCGGCTTGGATCGCCGTCCGACCAGGGGCCGCCGCCAGCGATACGGGGTGTTGCAGACGCCAGGGCCCGAGTCTCGGGTCGTGCAGCTCCAGGTGCTCGATGCGGCCCGACCAGCGTGTGCCGTCCCAGCCGCCGGCCGCATCCAAGGCCATATCGACCGCCCCCTGCGCGCGCAGCGTGGCCTGGTGATGTGCAGGACGGCCCTGGGCCTTCAGGGAGACGGTCTGCCAACGACGCGCCTGGACCCGCAGCCCCTGGGCGTCCAACGTGATTTTGGAGGGCGCCGCCTCGCCCCCCAGGCGGGCGCGCAGATGCAGCCGATCGAGTCCCGCGACTTCCTTCCAGCCCAGCCCCCCTGCGCGGAGATCGAGCCGGCCCTTGGGCCAGCGCGGCTGCCCGCTGAGCCGGGCGTTGCCGGTCAGGCTGCCGCGCAGTCCCGGCCAGAGCCGGTCCAGGCGCGCCAGCGCGAGGTCGAGATCGAGATCCACGGCGGTGGCCGTGATCCGCCCATGGCCCGTGAGCCGGTTCTCGGCCGCCTCCAGGGACAGGGACGCGATGGCCAGGGCCTGGCCGTCCCATTGCCCGGAGGCCTCGAGCGACAACGGGCGCCCCTGGAGCACGCCACCCACCCGCAGGGTCTCGAGGTGGAGCCGCGGTGGTCCGGTCCGCGGCAGGCTGCCGTTCAGTCGGGCCGTGCCATCCAGGCGCCCGTCCCAACCCGGCGCCAGCGTACCGGGGTCCAGCCCGTGGGCCTCCAGCGCGAGTCGCCACGCGCGCTCGGCGTCCAGCCGCAGCGCACCGCGCAGGGATAGCGCGCCGCCCAGGAACGTGGTGTTGAGCTCGCGCAGGGTCACTCGCGACCGGTCGAGGTGCAGGCCGCCCTGTAGGGAGACAGGGGGCAGACCGGAGGCATGGCCGCGCAGGGTGAGGGTGGCTTCCAAATCGTCCGGCCGGCCGCGCGCGTGGACCTCGGCGGCTTCCACTTCGACGATCCGATCGCCGGAGCGCAGGCGCGCGCGCGGCAGGATCAGGCGGGCATCCAGGCCCGTGTGGGCCCAGCGGCCCCGGCTCTCCAGATCCACCGTCTCGGCGCGCAGGTCCCCGAGGCCCAGCGCGGCCAGGTCCAGGTCCTGGATCGTTCCCTGCAGGTCCCAGGCCGGGGCGCGCGGATCCCGGAGCCTACCCTGGAGTAGGATCCGTCCTTCGTCCCCGGTCCGCGCCTCGATCCGGTCGAGCACGGCGTGGCTCAGATCCCCGTGCAGCTTCGCGTGCAATCGCAGGGGCTGGTCACGGGCCGCGCCCTGCGGCCGCAGCCGGGCCCGCGTGGAGAGGCGTGCGTGCCAATCCGTGGGCCGGCCTTCCAGACGCAGACTGCCGGTGGTGGCGTGGAGCGCTGCGGGGGACTCCAGCGGCCAGCGCGCGTCCCGCCAGGTCAGGTTCGCCGCGAAGGTGTTCGGTGCCCGTAAGGCTACGCGGGCCGTGAGCGTGACCGGGAAGGGGGTTTCGTTGTCCGCCTGCACATGCAAGGTGTCCAGATCTCCCTGGAGCCTCGCGCTGCCTTCCAGTGGCGGCGTATCCCGCGCGCCGCGCCAACCGAGCCGGGCGGTGTAGACATAGGGGGCGTGCAACGCGGCTTCGCCTTGCAGGGTCAGCTCGATCGGTTCCAGGGTGAGTGTGAGCCGCTCGATGCGCAGGCGCTCGTCCACGCGGGCGGCGAGTTCCGCCCGGCTCACCTGGATGAGGCCGCCGCCGGTCTCCACCACCACGTCCCGTGCGTCCATCTCACCGATCTCCACGCGCAGCGGCAAGCGCACCGCCTCCGGAAGCCTCAGCGGACGGTGGCTCGGAACGTGCCGGTAGCGGACCCCGCGCGCTCGCACCATGGAGATCCGCAGCACACCGTGGAACAGCGCGCGGGGTTCCAGGCGCCAGCCGACCTCGCGCGCGGCCAGGCTGCGGCCGTCCGGTGCGTTCCAGCGCAGGTCGTGGATCGAAAAAGGGCCGATCAGCGGCCCATCCAGCGACTCTGCGCGTAACGACCCGGGTATCAGCGCCTGGGCCAGCGCCCAGCTCCAGCGCGCGCCGGCCTCGGTCCCCAGCAGCCAGACGGCGCATCCCGCCAGCACCAGGATCAGCAGCGCAAGGCCCAGGATCGCGCGCCGCACACGACCGGGTGCCCCGCGTGGGGTTGGAGCCGGCGGCCCGCTGATCATGCGAGCTGGAGATGCTCCACCAGAGCGAGGGCGAAGTGGTGTAGATCACCCGGATTCCGCGAGCTGATGAGGTTGCCGTCGATCACCAGCGGCTCGTCGCTCCACAGGCAACCGGCGTTGACCATGTCGTCCCGTATCGCGCGCGTGCTGGTGGCCCGGCGTCCTTGCAGGATGCCCGCTGAGATCAGGATCCAGCCGCCATGGCAGATGAACGCGATGGCGCGGCCGGCTGCATCCATCCGCCGCACGATCTGGAGCACGGACGCCTCGCGGCGAAGCCGGTCGGGCATGAAACCGCCGGGCACGAGCAATGCGTCGTACGCCTCCGGGTCGACTTCGGAAACGGCGGCCTGTGCGCGGCAGGGGATGCCCTTCTTTCCGTGGTAGGTGCGGCCGGCTTCCAACCCGGCCAGGACCACCTCGTGGCCGGCCTCCTGTAGGCGGATTTTGGGATACCAGAGTTCGAGGTCTTCGTACAGATCTCCGACGAAGGCGAGAATCCTTTTCATGGGTGGGGTCTCCTGCGGGGGTTCCGACCCAATTGTGCGATAATCGCGGAATCATTTTCGCGGATTTCTGGAGCGGGGGAATGGCGCGTACGGTGCAGTGTGTGGTACTCAAGCGGGAGGCCGAGGGGCTCGACGAGCCGCCCTATCCCGGTGAGCTCGGGCAGCAGATCTTCGAGAACGTCTCGAAGGAGGGCTGGCAGCGTTGGCTCGAGCGGCTGACCATGATCATCAATGAGAACGGCTTGAACACGGCGGATCCGCGCAGCGTGGCGCTGATCGAACAGCACATGCGCGGGTATTTCTTCGGCGAGGGTGATCTCGGCCAGGCACCGCCGGGTTTCCAAGCGGGCGGGGCCAAGAAATAAGCCGGCCTGGGTGTGCGCCGAGGGGAGCACCCAGGCGCGACACCGCCAGGAAACCGGACCAGAGAGTGGGTCTGCGGATGCGGGCCTGGCCAGGCCCCTCGTCCGGCCCCGGTGGCTCAGCTCGCCGCGCGCAGGATGAGCCAAGCGATGAGGGCGGTCTGTGCAAGCCATAGGCCAGCCACCCACCGTACCGTTTCGGACTTGGCCTGCTCGATACGCACCTGGAGACCCAGGCGCACTTCCTCCAAACCCACTTTCGTGTCCGAGCGCACCTGCTCGATCTCC
>JALSSO010000053.1 GCA_026984215.1 Gammaproteobacteria bacterium
TCGATCTCCTTCGACAGGTCGGCGCGCACCTGTTCGATCTCCTTCGACAGGTCGGCGCGCACCTGTTCGATCTCCACTTTCAAGTCGGCGCGCACTTGCTCGATTTCCTTCGACAGGTCGGCCCGCACCTGCTCGATTTCCTTGACCAACCGGAGTTCGGTTTCGGAGAGGTGCTGTCGGGTGACCAGATGGTCGAGACCCGGAAAACGCTCGGACAGGGCCTGCAGCGCCTCGGCGATGATACGGGCGCGGGCGCGCTCGTCCGGGGCGTTGGCCAAACGTTCGTAGAGATCGATCACCGAGGCGTGCATGATTCGGGATTGTACCCCGAAGAGATGGCCGGTTTCTCAGCCAAACCGCCCGGTGATGTAGTCCTCGGTGAGCTGGTGCCGCGGGCGGGTGAAGATCTCCGTGGTGGGCCCCACCTCCACTAGCCTTCCCATGTGGAAGTAGGCGGTGCGTTGCGAGACCCGCGCGGCCTGCTGCATGGAGTGGGTCACGATGACGATGGTGTAGTTCTCCCGCAGTTCGTCGATCAGCTCCTCGATCTTGGCCGTGGCGATGGGATCGAGGGCCGAGGCCGGCTCGTCCATGAGGATCACTTCGGGCTTGACGGCAATGGCCCGGGCGATGCAAAGCCGCTGCTGTTGTCCGCCGGACAGGCCGGTGCCGGGCTCGTCGAGGCGGTCCTTCACCTCGTTCCACAACGCGGCCTTCTCCAGGCTCTCGCGCACCAAGTCGTCCAGATCGGCCTTGGAACGGGTCATGCCATGCAGGCGCGGGCCATAGGCCACGTTGTCATAGATGGATTTGGGAAAGGGGTTGGGCTTTTGGAAGACCATGCCAACCCGGGTGCGCAGCTCCTCCACGAACAGGGCGGGGTCGTAGATGTCCTGCCCGTCGAGCTCGAGGGTGCCTTCTACACGGGCGCCTTCGATGGTGTCGTTCATCCGGTTCAGGCAACGCAGAAAGGTGGACTTGCCGCAACCCGAAGGGCCGATCATGGCCAGCACCTCATGGCGGCCGATGTCGATGCTCACGTCCTGTACGCCGGGCTTGTCGCCGTACCAGACGGTGACGTTGCGGCAGGTGAAGACCGGGTCGGGATGCGTGATGTCTCCGACGGTCTCCGAAACGGCTTCACGCCGGTCGAGTTCCTCCGATCCGACGACGGCCGGTATTTCCATCTCCGGTGCGGTTGCCGTGTTCATCGCGTGGTTCCAATGTGCGGGTGTTGGGATTGGGGGCTCACTGCCAGCGCTGTTCGAAACGCCTGCGCAGCAGGATCGCCGCGAGATTCATCAACAACAGAAAGGCCAGCAGGACCATGATGGCGGCCGAGGATTTCTCCACGTAGGCCCGTTCGGCCGCGTCGGCCCATAGATAGATCTGCACGGGCAGCACCGTGGCCGGATCCAGGGGTCCCCTGGGAATGTCCACGATGAAGGCCACCATGCCGATCATCAGCAGGGGTGCGGTCTCACCGAGCGCCCGCGCCATGCCGATGATGGTGCCGGTGAGAATACCCGACAAGGACAGGGGCAGCACATGGTGGGTGACCGCCTGCATGCGCGAGGCGCCCAGGGCAAGGGCCGCATCTCGGATCGAGGGCGGCACGGCCTGCAGGGCGGCGCGGCCGGCCACGATGATCGTGGGCAGGGTCATCAGGGCCAGCACCAGGCCGCCGACCAGTGGCGTGGAGCGTGGCACGCCGAAGAACTGAATGAAGGCGGCCAGCCCGAGCAGGCCGAAGACGATGGAGGGGACCGCCGCCAGGTTGTTGATGTTGACCTCGATGAGATCGGTCAGGCGGTTTTTCGGGGCGAATTCTTCCAGATACACGGCCGCGGCCACGCCGATCGGGAACGACAGCAGCAGGGTGACCAGTAGTGTGAAGAAGGAGCCGGCCACGGCGGCACCGATCCCGGCCACCTCGGGCTGGCGCGAGTCGCCCCGGCTGAAGAAGAAGGGGTTCCAGCGCTTTTCGACCCGGCCTTGCTCGATCAGCGCGGACAACCAGGCCCGCTGCTTCTCGTCGAGACGCACGTCGGCGGAAGCGACCTGCCCCTTCATCCACAGGTCCACGTCGTCGCTGGCCGGCACCCAGACAGGCAGGGTTCGTCCGATCCATTCGGGATGCTCCAGCAGCCGGTCGCGCAACACATAAGGCGCCGCGGAACTGACCAGCTTGTACAGGGCCCGTTTGTCCCGGCGCTTGCGCACCTGCGGGAAACGCTCGCGCAAGGCGGTCTTGACCAATTTCGCATAGTCGCCGCGGGCGAGGCTCTGCGGGCTGCGATCCCCTTCGGGGTCCACGGTCGCGGAATCGAAATGGACATCAAGCTGTACGTGCGTCAGGAGGAAGGCGCTCCATCCCTTGGCCACGATGTTGGCGAACAGGAACAGCACGAAGACCAGGCCGATGGTCACGGCGACGACGCCATAGATTCGGAAGCGGCGCTCCGCGCGGCGCCGGCGGCGGATGTTGCGGCGCAGGCGTTGCAGCCTCGCCGGAACCGGCGACGAGATCGCGTCCATGGCATCGTCTGCGTTATTCATATTGTTCCCGGTACTTGCGCACGATATGCAGCGCCACGATATTGAGCGCCAGGGTCACCGCAAACAGCACCAGTCCCAACGCGAAGGCGGCCAATGTCTTGGGGCTGTCGAATTCCTGGTCGCCGGTGAGCAGCGTCACGATCTGCACCGTCACCGTGGTCACCGCCTCCAGCGGATTGGCCGTCAGATTCGCCGTCAGACCCGCGGCCATCACCACGATCATGGTCTCGCCGATGGCGCGCGAGACGGCCAGCAGGATCCCCGCCACGATGCCCGGCAGGGCCGCCGCGAAAACCACGCGCTTGATGGTCTCGGAACGTGTGGCGCCGAGCGCCAGCGATCCGTCGCGCAGACTGCGCGGTACCGCGGTCATCACATCGTCGGCCAGCGAAGAGACGAAAGGGATGATCATGATGCCCATGACCAGACCGGCCGCCAAGGCACTCTCGGAGGAGACGTCCAGGCCCACGGCCTCTCCGGCCCGACGCACCAGTGGGGCCACGGTGAGCGCGGCGAAAAAGCCGTAGACCACCGTCGGGATGCCGGCGAGGATCTCCAGCGCCGGCTTGGCCACCGCGCGGGTGCGGGGTGTGGCGTATTCGGACAGGTACACCGCCGACATCAAGCCCACCGGAACGGCGACCGCCATGGCAATGGCCGAGATCAGGAAGGTTCCGGCGAACAGCGGCACGCTGCCGAAGGCGCCCGACGAGCCGACCTGATCCGCGCGCAGGGCCGTCTGCGGACTCCATTGGAGGCCGAACAGGAACTCCGCCGGCGGCACCGACCGGAAGAAACGCAACGCCTCGAACAGCAGGGACAGGACGATCCCGATCGTGGTGAAGATCGCCACCATCGCGCAGAGTTGCAGCACCACCCCCGTGACGCGCTCGACCCGCTGCCGGGCCGGCAGGCGCGGCGAAATCCGGCGGACTGCCCAGGCCATGCCGCCTGCCGAAACGGTGAGCACGACCACGGCCAGCGCCATCCGGCTGACGGCGCGCACCCGCAGATAGTGTCGCACCTCCCGGCGCAGGGCAGGGTCCAGATCCTCCAGAACCTCGCCCTCCCGGGCCGCCGTGACGATCCGGTTCACATAGAGGTCGCGCTCGCCTTCGGGCAGCGCGCGAACCGTGGCCGGCAGCTCGGCCAGGATCACCTGCCGCACCAGCGCCGGCTCCAGCGCGAGCCAGGCCGCCAAGACGATGGCCGCAGGCAGGGCGGCCCACAGCAGCGCGTAGGTGGCGTAGTGGGCGGGTAACGCGAGCGTGCGCTGGCGCAGGGTCGTGCCGCGAGCGAACCGGCGCGCCCGGCGGTAACCCAGGGCATAGGCCATGGCTGCGAGGGCCAACAGCAGGACGGACAGTCCGCTGGTCGAGATGGGCATCATCGCTTACTCTCGCTCACGCGAAACGGCATCCCGGGGCGTGCGGGCCGGCGGCGGGGCCGTGGATCGTCGCCCACCGCCGCCGTGGCCCGGGGCGCCCCGGGGACGTGAGTCTAACCGCTAAGGTGTTTTCATGGGGATGAGTTTCACGGCCACCTCGCGATAGCGGGCGCGCTCGGCATCGGGCAGGGGGATCAGTCCGTGGTCGGCCAGATAACCCTCCTCGCCCCAGGCCCGCTCGCTGGTGTACTCGTCCAGGAACTCGGGAATCCCCGGGATCTTGCCCGCATGGGCCTTTTTCACGTAGATGAACAGGGGCCGTGAGAGGGGATATCGACCTGCGGCGATGGACTCGAATTCAGGCTCCACCCCTTCGATCCGGGCGCCGCGCACGCGGTCGGCGTTTTCCTCCAGGAAGCTGTACCCGAAGATGCCGAAGGCGCGTGGGTTGGCCTCGAGTTTCTGCACGATGAGATTGTCGTTTTCGCCCGCCTCGATGTAGGCGCCATCCTCGCGGATCCCATGACAGATCTGTTTGTACCGGGATTTATCCGCCTTTTTCAAGGCCTTGATCCAATCGAAGGTCTTGCACCCCCCTTCCATGGCCAGTTCGGCGAATGCATCGCGCGTGCCCGAAGTGGGTGGGGGGCCGTAGACCTCGATGTCGGTGGCCGGAAGCGAGGGGTCGATGTCCTTCCACCGATGATACGGGTTGGGAACCAGTTTTTGTCCGCCCTTGGGATCGGGGACCGTTTTCGCCAGGGCCAGCCAGAGCTGGCGCAGGGTGAACTTGGCGGCGGGAGCCTCGCGCGACTGGGCGAAGACGATGCCGTCGTAGCCGATCTTGATCTCGACGATCTCCTTCACCCCGTTGGCGGCGCATTTGGCCATCTCCGAAGGCTTGATGGCACGTGAGGCGTCGTTGATGTCGGTGTAGGCGGTGCCCACCCCGGAGCAGAAGATCTTGAATCCGCCGCCGGTCCCGGTGGATTCGACCTTGGGTGTGGGGTAGTGGGTGCGCTGGCCGAACTCCTCGGCCACCAGCGTGGTGAATGGATACACGGTCGATGAGCCTGCGATGCTGATGTAGTCGCGCGCGGCCCAAACCGTGTGCGTGGAAGCTGCCAGTGTCAGGGCGGCGCCTGCGGCCAAGGCTCGGTACGATCGGTTCATGTCGGTTCCTCGTGGGTCGTGAACAAGCTCTCGAAGATGGAACTGCGCACGTTATAGCAGCGGATTGTTACCATTCGATGACATGAAACCGTAACAATGCCCCGCTACAGTGCCTCCGGAGCCCCACCCGAGGGGGCACAGCACCTGCCACGAGAGACCACCATGGAACATCTGGACCGCAGCTACATCACCAAGCACACCTCTCGGCGATTCAACGAGGAACTCGAGGATATCCGGGCCAAGGTCCTGCAGATGGGCGGGCTGGTGGAGCGCCAGCTCGCCGACGCGCTCGACGCCCTTTTTCAATGCGATTCGGAGCGCGGCGAGCAGGTCGCCGAACGTGACTACCAGGTCAACGCCATGGAGGTGGAGATCGACGAAGAGTGCAGTGAAATCATCGCCCTGCGTCAGCCGACGGCGGTGGACCTGCGTTTCCTGCTCATGGCCGTCAAGACCATCACCGACTTGGAGCGCATCGGGGACGAGGCCGAGCGCATCGCGCGCATCGTGCGCAACTGGGCCGACGAACCCGTGTGCAACCGCCGCCAGATGACCGATGTGCGCCATCTGGCGGAACTGGCGCGCACCAATCTGCGCCGCGCCCTGGACGCCTACGCGCGGATCGACGTGAGGGAGGCCTTGGAGACCATCCAGCAGGATCAGTACTTGGACGACGCCTACGAGGCGGCCTTGCGCCACCTCATGACCTTCATGATGGAGGACCCCCGCCGGCTGAAACGGGTCTTCGACCTGGTCTGGTGTGCCCGCTCCCTGGAACGCATCGGAGACCACGCCAAGAACATCTGCGAGTACGTGGTCTACATGGTCGAGGGCCGCGACATCCGCCACGTGGAGCCGGAGCGCATCGAGGCCCTGGAGCAGGAGATTTTGGGCGAGGGCGGCCGCGGCGGGTGAAAGACCTGGCTGGCGGTCCCAACCGCCGCGCGCCCGGGATCCATGGGTGACGCCATGGGCGGCCAACCCTGGATCGGCGTCCTTCCGGGGCCGGGCCGCGCGACCCGGCCTGCACAGCCGATTCGGCGCCCCTCATCGGGGTTCGATCAGGATCTCCACGCGCCGGTTCTGCGCACGGCCGGCGGTGGTCCGGTTCGATGCGATGGGACTGCGCTCGCCCATGCCCACGGCCACGATCCGGGTGGCGGGCACGCCCAGCGACACGAGGGCGTCCTTGACGGCCTGGGCGCGGCGCTCCGACAGCAGCTGGTTGTACCGCTCTCCTCCGGTGGAGTCGGTGTGTCCGACCACGCGCAGGCGGGTGTTCTTGTACTTCTTGAGCACCACGGCGATGGAATCGAGCACGGGTAGAAAATCGCTGCGAATGTGGTAGGAGTCCGTGGCGAAGGTGATGTTGCCGGGCAGCACCAGCCGGATGGAGTCGCCCACGCGGACCACCCGCACACCAGTGGCCTCCAGGCGCTGGCGCAGTTCCGCTTCCTGACGATCCATGTAATAGCCGATGCCGCCGCCCAGCGCCGCCCCGGCCGCCGCGCCGATGGCCGCACCCTTGCCGCCCCCGGCGATGGCGCCGATGATGGCTCCGCCGGCGGCGCCGATGCCGGCCCCCTTGGCCGTGTTGCTGACCTTCTCCTCGCGGGTGTAGGGGTCGATGGTGGTGCAACCCGCCAAGACCAGGGCCACCATCACAAGGGCAATGAGTTTGCGCATGGCGATGCCTCCGAAAGCCTGTGTGAATCCGCATTGCACTCCACCGCCGCGGCGGAGTCAACGGGGACGGGCCCGGCAGCGGAGCCAGCGCGTCACGGGGTGGGTGTTTACGGGGCTGCCCACCGGTGCCCGCGGGCCGCGTCGCTACGCCGGGCCAGACGGCGGTTCCACCATCGTGAGGGGTGAGCAAAACGGAGACGGGGCAGGGTGGGTCCCGGTTTCTGCGACGGGAGAAACCGCGGTGTACCGCTGCGGCCGGTCAGTGAAAATCCCGGCTCGCCACGGGCAACTCCCCCAGCCAGGCCGAACGGTCCGTGAACCGCCGGGCCACCAGGTGCAGCACGCCGGATTCGTTCTGCACCGTGCCCTCGACCTCCAGGAGCCGGGCCTGGAGCAGTGCGGCGCGCTGGCGCTCGACCAGGCGTGGCCATGCCACCAGGTTGAGGGTGCCGGTCTCGTCCTCCAGGGTCACGAAGATCACTCCGGAGGCCGAGCCGGGGCGCTGGCGCAGCACCACCAGACCCGCGGCACGGGCCGGTGTGCCGGTGGGCAACGTGGCCAATTGAGCGGCGGTGCGGCAGCCGTGCCTCGCCAGGCGCCCGCGCAGCAGGGCCAGGGGATGGCGACGCAGCGACAGGCCCAGGGCGGCGTAGTCCCCGAGAATGTCCTCGCCCTCGCGCGGCGTGCGCAGCAGCGGTTCGCCCTCGGGGGCGGCAGTCTCCTCGGTGAGCAGGGGCAGCGGCGGTTCCACGCCGGCCGCCGCCCAGGCGGCGCGGTGGCGATGGCCGGCCAGGCCGCGCAGGGCGTCGGCGGCGGCGAGAACTTCGAGATCGCGGGTCGTGAGCCGCGCCCGCCGGGCCAGGGCCTCCACATTCGGGAAAGGCCCCGCCGCGCGGGCGGTGGTGATGCGCCGCGCGGTCTCCCTGGCGAGCCCGCGCACCAGGCGCAGTCCGAGCCGCAGGGCGGGTGTGGCCGACTCGGGGGGCTCGAGGGTGCAGTCCCAGTGGCTCGCATTGACATCCACCGGACGCACCACCACCCCGTGGCGACGGGCGTCCTGTACGAGCTGGGCGGGCGCATAGAAGCCCATGGGCTGACTGTTGAGCAGGGCGCAGGCAAAGGCGGCCGGGTGATGGCATTTGAGCCAGGCCGAGACATAGGCCAGCAGGGCGAAGCTCGCCGCGTGCGACTCGGGAAAGCCGTATTCGCCGAAGCCCTGGATCTGGCGGAAGATCTGCCGGGCGAAGCGTTCGGAATAACCGCGTGCCCGCATGCCTGCGAGCAGCTTGTGTTCGAACCGCTCCAGGCCGCCCCTGCGACGCCAGGCGGCCATGGCGCGGCGTAGCCGATCGGCCTCGCCGGGACTGAACCCGGCGGCCACCACGGCCAGACGCATCACTTGCTCCTGGAAGATGGGCACCCCCAGGGTGCGTTCCAGTACGCGGCGCACCGCCTCGCTGGGATAGGTGACGGGTTCGCGCCCGGCCCGTCGGGCCAGATAGGGATGGACCATCTCGCCCTGGATGGGGCCGGGGCGCACGATGGCCACCTCGATGACCAGGTCGTAGAAGCCGCGCGGCCTGAGCCGCGGCAACATGGACATCTGCGCCCGGGATTCGATCTGGAACACGCCCACCGTGTCGGCCCGCTGGATCATGCGGTAGGTCTGGGGGTCCTCGGGGGGCACGTCGGCCAGTGTGAACGGGGCGCCCCGCTGCCTCGCCACCAGCGCCAGTGCCCTGCGCAGGGCACTGAGCATGCCCAGCGAGAGCACGTCCACCTTGATGAGGCCCAGGGTTTCCAGGTCGTCCTTCTCCCATTGGATGACCGTGCGTCTGGGCATGGCGGCGTTCTCCACCGGAACCAGCTCGCAGAGCGGTCCGCGCGAGATGACGAAACCGCCCACGTGTTGGGAGAGGTGACGCGGAAACCCCACGAGTTGCCCGACCAGGGTCTCGAGTCTGCGGGCCGCGGGGCCGGCGGGATCGAGTCCCGCCTCGCGCAGCCGCTCGCCCGTGAGCCTCCGGTCCCACCACTGCAGGCCCCGCGCCAGCCGGTCCACCTGCGCGGGCCCCAGACCCAGGGCCTTGCCCACGTCGCGCACCGCGCTGCGCGGCCGGTAGGTGATGACCGTGGCGGCCAGGGCGGCCCGGTCGCGGCCGTATTTTTCGTAGATATACTGGATCACCTCCTCGCGCCGTTCGTGTTCGAAATCCACGTCGATGTCGGGCGGTTCCGCGCGCTCGCGGGAGATGAACCGTTCGAAGAGCAGCTCCATGCGCGCTGGGTCCACCTCGGTGATCCCCAGGCAGTAACACACCGCCGAGTTGGCCGCCGAGCCGCGCCCCTGGCACAGGATGCCCCGGCGGCGGGCGAAGGCCACCAGATCGTGGACGGTGAGGAAGTAGGGGGCGTAGCCCAGCTCGGCGATGAGCGTCAGCTCGTGCTCCACCTGCCGCCGCACTCGTTCCGGGACGCCCTCCGGCCAGCGCCGGGCCATCCCCTGTTCGGTGAGCGCCCGCAGCCAGGAGTCCGGAGTGTGTCCTGACGGCACCACCTCGCCCGGGTATTCGTAACGCAGTTCGTCCAGGGAGAAGCGACAGCGCTCGGCGATGCGCACGCTCTCGGCCAGCAGGTCGGGTGGATAGATGCGCGCCAGGGCCTCGCGCCGGCGCAGATGGCGCTCGCCGTTGGGGAAAAGGCGATGGGCCACCGCCTCGATCGGCCGTCCCAGGGCGATGGCGGTCAGGGTCTCCTGGAGCGGGCGCCGTCCCCGCGCGTGCATGTGCACGTCGCCCGCGGCCACCAGTGGGACCCCCGTGCGCAGGCCCAACTCGCGCAAATGCGCGAGGCGTTCGCGGTCCCGTCCGGTGAGCAGCAGTTCGGCGGCGATCCGCACGCGCTCGGCGCCGAGGCTGGTCAGCCAGGCGACCGGCTCCGCTCCGGGTACCTCGTGGTCGGCCTCGGCGCCCGGCAGCCACAGAGCGATGCAGCCGTCCAATCCCGTCTCCTCCACATCCCTGCGGCTGAGCCGGCAACCGCCCTTGGGTGCGGCGCGCCGGCCACGGGTAATGATCCGGCACAACCGCCCGTAACCGCCCCGGTCACAGGCGAGGAGGACGAAGCGCTCGCCTGTCTCCAGGGTGAGCTCGGCCCCGACGATGAAGTGCAGCCCCCGCTCCCGAGCCGCTCCGTGCGCCCGCACCACCCCGCCCACCGAGGCCGCGTCGGTCAGGGCCAGCGCCCGGTAACCCAGCTCCGCGGCTCGTGCCACCAGCTCCTCCGGGTGCGAGGCCCCGCGCAGGAAGCTGAAGTTGCTCACGCAATGCAGCTCGGCGTAATCGGGCTGACGGGACATGGGGAAGTCTTGTGATACCTGTTATTATGAACAGTATATCATGACCCCCGCGAGGCAACCGGGCGGACCCGGAGACCCAGCCCGGCAGGGGGTTGCCGTCCCGGCCCGGGATGCCGTGAACCGCGGGGATCGGGGGGGCACTGGACGTTGGGACGATTCGCACCGCGCCATCGCGAAAGGCACCATCCTGGAGGCCTTCCGCATAGGATGGGATGGATGGGGTACCTGGCGCCCTCGACAGGAGTCGAACCTGTGACCTACCGCTTAGGAGGCGGTTGCTCTATCCGGCTGAGCTACGAGGGCGGAGAAGGGGGGATTATACTCGTCGGCGAGCACGTCGAACCGGTTGGCGCCTTCACCGTGGGTTCACTGCAACACGCGCACGGTGTAGGTGAGCAGGCGCTCGCCTCGGGCCGGGATCTCGACCGACCAGCGCACGCGCGCGGCGTCGAGCCGTTCGTGCGGCGTGTTCTCCCCCGTGATGGTCCACTGTCCCGGCAGCGGTTCTTCCACCCATGCGGTCACGGGCGTGTCGAGTGCGTTGTGCAGGCGCACCTCGTGGCGGGAGGTGTACTGCCGCCTGCGCGGCACCGGGGCCTCTTCGACGCGGTAGTCGGTCTGCCGCCGCTCGGCCCAGACGTCGAAGGCGCGGCCCAGCCTGAGCTGGACCTCGCCCCCCTCGGGGACGTTGGAAAGCCGACCCACCCCCAACAGCCGGATGCTGCCGCCCCCGGCCTGTTCGTAGACGTGTACGCGACCGGCGGGCAGCGGCACGCCGAGCCCCGCCTCGGCCGTATTGGGGAAGTCCACCCGCACGAGGGCGTGTTGGCGCGCGGGAGCGTGGTCGATCCGGGTGGTATATCCGTGCGCGCCGCCGCTGAACACGTAACGGCGCGTCACGCGCACGGGGCGTGGTGCGATCAGGGGCCTGCGCCGGGTGCTGTGGGGCGTGATCCGCCAGGGTCGGTCGAAGCGGTAGATGCGGTAGGCGCCGCCCAGGCGCTCGGGAGGTGGTGGCGCGGCGGCCGCCAGTGCACGGGCGCCGCGCGGAGGCGGGGACGATTCCGCGTCGTTGACCCGACCTGCCACCAGGGCCAGGGCGACCGGGCCGAAATCATGAGGCCCGTCGTTGTCCACGACCGCCCATCCCGTGAGGTCGAGCCGGGTCCCGTCTGGATGGAGACGGGCGCTGTATTCCATGTGCCAGCGCAAGAGTCCCCGGGTGAGGTAGACGAGGTCCACGGCATGGGGGCGGCTGCCCCCGGTGCCGCGAACGAGGACCTCGAGCACCGGCCGGCGATGGAGGTCGTCGGGCACCCGGCTGTAGACCAGCTGGCCTTGGGGATCGGTCACGATGCGGTCCCCGATCCGCACGACGAGGCCGTCGGTGGCGGAAAGGATCTCGGCGGCTTGGGAGATCTCCTCTCCCGTGGCCGGGTCGATGCGGAGGATGCGGACCAGATCCCCCACGTGGGCCTGGAGTAGTCGCCTGGGAGTGAGCAGGTGACGGTCGTAGGTGATGCCCAGGGTTTCGATCCCCTCGCCGGAGAGCAGGATGGAGTCCGGATCCAGTTTCCGCGGCAGATGCCGGAACACGATCCGGCTGGTTCCACCCTGCAGGAGGATCTCGAACCGCTCGCGTACCAAGGCGCGCCCGTCGGCATAGACGGTCACTTCCGAGCCGGTGCGCTGGGCTTCGGTGACGTCGATGGGGCGCGGCGGTTGCTCGCGGGCCCCGACGCCGGCGGCCGCGGCGAAAGCCAGGCTGAATAGCAGGCGATGGATCATGGTAGGTCTCGGAGGGGCGGGACGCACGACCATTATACGCACCGTCGGCCGCGCCCGCCCAAGCCGGCGGGCGCGGCCGGCGGTATACTTTGCTTGATCCGCGAATCCATACGGCACCTGCGAACAGGGAGAGGCCGGCCATGAGCGATGCGGTGCACAACCTGGGCGTCCACGACAAATTGGGTCGCGGGTTGCGCGATCTGCGCATCTCGGTCACGGACCGCTGTAACTTCCGGTGCCGGTACTGCATGCCCAAGGAGGTGTTCGGTCCGGAGCATCGTTTCCTGCCGCGCTCGGAACTGCTGAGCTTCGAGGAGATGGAGCGCCTGGTGCGGGCCTTCGCCGGGTTGGGGGTGCGCAAGGTACGCATCACCGGGGGCGAGCCGTTGCTGCGCCGGCATCTGGAAAACCTCATCGAGAAGATCGCGCGGGTGCCTGGGATCGAGGACATCAGTCTCACCACCAACGGCTCGGTGCTCACCCGGGAGAAGGCGCGCAGCCTGCGGGCGGCCGGGTTGCGACGCATCAACATCAGCCTGGACGCGTTGGACGAGCCCACGTTCCAGGCCATCAACGACGTGGCCTTTCCCGTCTCGCGCGTGCTGGAGGCCATCGACCACGCCACGGCCGCGGACCTCGCGCCGGTAAAGATCAACGCCGTGATCAAGCGTGGGGTGAACGAGCATGCGATCCTGGAGTTGGCCGAGCATTTCCGCGGCACCCCGCATGTGGTGCGCTACATCGAGTTCATGGACGTGGGTTCGAGCAACGGCTGGCGCATGGACGACGTCATCCCCGCCCGGGAGATCATCGCCCGGATCCATGCCGTCCATCCGCTGGAACCGGTCCACCCCGCTTATCACGGGGAGGTGGCCAAGCGCTGGCGCTATCGGGACGGGGCGGGGGAGATCGGCGTGATCACTTCGGTGACCGAGTCGTTTTGCCGCAGCTGCTGCCGCGCCCGGGTCTCGGCCAAGGGGGATCTGTTCACCTGCCTGTTCGCCCAGCGCGGGTACAGCCTGCGCGAGGCGATTCGTTCGGGGGCCGGGATCGAGGCGCTCCAGCAGGCCATCGTGCAGGTGTGGGCGCGCCGCACCGATCGGTACTCCGAGATCCGCACCGAGGCCACCGCCGCGCGGGACAAGGTCGAGATGTCCTACATCGGGGGGTGAGGCTTGGCGGTCGGTTCCGAGGTCCCACCGAGGGCGCTGCTGGTGGTCGCCCACGGCAGCCGCCGTGTCGAGTCCAACACAGAGGTGCGCCGACTCGCCCGCCGCATCCGGGATCTGGTGGCGGACGATCCGGGCATCGTGGGTGTGGAATGCGCCTTCCTGGAGTTGGCCGAGCCGGACATCGGCACCGGGATCGAGCGTTGTCTGGCCCTGGGGGCGGAGGAGGTGGTGGTTCTGCCGTATTTCCTGGCGGCCGGCCGGCATGTGCAGGCGGACATCCCCGCCCAGGTGGAGGCCAAGCGCCGCGCGCACCCTGAGGCGCGCATCGTGCTCGCGCCGCACCTCGGCGCTCACGAAGCCCTGGCCCGGTTGCTGGCCGCACTGGGGCGCGATCATCCTTGACCGGGGTCAGCCCGGCGTCCGCGCGGGTAGGCGCCGGTACTGGACGCTGCGTCCCCGCGCGTCGCTCAGGGTGAGCCGCTGGCCGTCGAAAGCGGCCGTGTAGCCCTGCGTCAGACCCGTGCGGGCGTCGCGCAACCAGAGGCGCTTTCCTTCCAGGCGCACGGTGCCCAGGCTCAACACACGACCTTCGCGCATGAGAATGAACCGTTCGCCCTGGATCCACAGCACCACACCGCTGGCGGCCATCCACAGGCCGTCGAGTGCCGGGCCTTGACCTTGCGGGATGGGCGCCGGAGGCCGCGCCGTCGTACCGGCGCCGGGCCACGGGCTCCAGGGCGGGTTCCCCGGCGTGGTCGGATTCGAGGGCGTCCAGGAGCCCCTCCAAGGCGTGGCGCCCGCCCAGGGGCCGGCACTGAAGGGCAGGGTGCCGGCGCCCGTCCAGGTGTTCCAGTCCAGGCCGAGACCGCCGCCCGTGCCACCCAAGGCCTGGTTCCACAGGCGCGCCATCACCCACATGGCCTGTGTCAGCACGGCCAGATCCGCGGCGCTCAGGGTGGGCGCGGCCGGGCCCGGGGTGGCCGTCAGACAGAGCAGTCCGGCCAGGGCGCCACGCAGAAGCCGGCGCCGATCAATGGCCGCGTCCGTGCGGCGCATCGAAGTCGATCTCCGGGCCCTTGGGGACGATCCGCGAGGGATTGATCCACGGATGGCTCGTGAAGTAATGGGTCTTGATGTGATCCATGCGCACCGTTTCACGCACGCCGGGGATCTGGTAGAGCTCCCGCGCGTAGGCCCACAGGTTCGGGAAGTCCATCAGGCGCTGCCGGTTGCATTTGAAGTGGCTGTAATAGACCGTGTCGAAGCGCACCAGGGTGGGGAACAGACGCCAGTCCGCCTCGGTGATGGAGTCGCCCAACAGATAACGGTTGTGCGACAGGCGTTCCTCCAATCGGTCCAGGGTCTCGAACAGGCGGTCGTAGGCCCGTTCGTAGGCGCGTTGGGAGCGGGCGAACCCCGCTCGATAGACACCGTTGTTGACCCACTCATAGATCTCGGCGTTGAGCGTGTCGATCGCCCGGCGCAGCGGCTCGGGGTAGAAGTCCACCTCGGCCCGCGCGCCGCAGCCGTCGAAGGCCGAGTTGAACATGCGGATGATCTCGGAGGACTCGTTGTTGACGATGGTCTGCCGCTTGCGATCCCACAGCAGCGGCACCGTCACTGTGCCGTCGTAACCCGGCGCGGCCCGCTCGTAGAGCTCGCGCAGGGCGCGGGCGCCGTACAGCGGATCTTCCGGGGCGGCGCCTGGAAACTCGCCGAATACCCAGCTCTCCTCGGGCATGACCGGATGAACCACCGAGACCGAGACGATGTCCTCCAGGCCCTTGAGTCTGCGGTAGATCAGCGTACGGTGGGCCCAGGGACAGGCGTAGGAGACATAGAGATGGTAACGCCGCGGCTCGGCTGGAAAGCCCCCTTCACCCGTGGGGCCGGGGGTGCCGTCCGGTGTCACCCAGTTGCGGAAGCGCGACTCCCAGCGCCGGAATTCTCCCTGCTCGTCGGTGTGCATGGCGCGTGGCGCAAGTGGCCTATGGTTGGGGATGCCATCCGATGATAGAACGTCCGGGGCATTTTGGGATACGCATCGTGACCTGGCGCGAGGAAGCCGCCTCGATTCGGGCCGTGCGCGAGGCGGTCTTCGTGCGCGAACAAGGGATCCCGGAGCGGCTGGAATGGGATGGTCTGGATCCGGAATGCATCCACGTCCTGGCCGAGGACCGGCGGCTGCGCCCCGTTGGCACGGGCCGGCTCGCACCCGGCGGGCGGATCGGACGGATGGCGGTGCTCGCGGGTTGGCGGGGGCGGGGGGTGGGCACCGGGCTGCTCGAGATGCTCCTGCGCGCGGCCGGTGAGGCGGGCCACGGGCAGGTGTATCTGCATGCGCAGCTCCCGGTTCGGGCGTTCTATGCTCGGCACGGGTTCCGGTGCGAAGGTCCGCCGTTTCGGGAGGCGGGCATCGAACACGTGCGCATGGCCCGCGGCCTGGCCTTGCCGTTGCACGGCCGATTGCCGCCTCCAGACCCCAACGGTAGAATACCTCGCTGATTTTCGGGCAGAACCCGCGGCCGGCCGCGGGTTTCATTTTTTCATTCTTTGAGCGTGGGAGTCTCCATGGCCGTCGAACGTACCCTTTCCATCATCAAACCGGATGCCGTGGCCAAGAACGTCATCGGGCAGATCTACGACCGCTTCGAGCGCGCGGGGCTGCGCATCGTGGCGGCCAAGATGCTGCACCTGACCCGCGAGCAGGCGGGTGCCTTCTATGCCGTGCACCGGGAGCGCCCTTTCTACAACGATCTGATCGAGTTCATGACCTCGGGCCCGGTCATGGTCCAGGTGCTCGAGGGCGAGGATGCCATCGCCAAGAACCGCGAGGTGATGGGGGCGACCAATCCCCAGGAGGCCGCGCCGGGGACGATCCGGGCGGATTTCGCCGAGACCGTGGACGAGAACGCCGTGCACGGCTCCGACGGCCCGGACACCGCGCGCGCCGAGATCGCCTTTTTCTTCAGCGAGATCGAGCTCTGTCCCCGGACGCGATGACGCACGCCGGCGAGAAGACCGATCTGCTCGGCCTGCCGCGTGAGCCGCTGGCCGCCTGGTTCGAGGCGCGGGGGGAGAAGCCCTTCCGTGCCCGCCAGCTGATCAAGTGGATCCACGCCCGCGGCGTGACGGACTTCTCGCAGATGACGGATCTGTCGAAGGCGCTGCGCGGGCGGCTCGCCGCCGAGGCGGAGCTCCGCTTCCCGCGGCTGGTCGGCGGGCAGGTCTCGGCCGATGGCACCCGAAAATGGGCGTTGCGGGTGGATGCGGACAATGTGGTCGAGACCGTGTTCATTCCGGAAGAGCGGCGCGGGACCTTGTGCATCTCCTCGCAGGTGGGGTGCGCCCTGGACTGTACCTTCTGCGCGACGGCGCGTCAGGGCTTCAACCGCAACCTGACCGCCTCGGAGATCGTCGCCCAGGTCTGGCTGGCGCGCAACGCCCTGTCGGAGGCGGGCCTGCCACGCGAGGCGATCACCAACGTGGTGCTCATGGGCATGGGGGAACCGCTGCTCAACTTCCGCAATGTCGTCGCTGCGCTGCGCCTGCTCATGGACGACGACGCCTACGGATTCGGGAAGCGGCGGGTGACGCTGAGCACCGCCGGCGTGGTGCCCGCCATGGACCGCCTGCGCGAGGCGCTGGACGTGAGTCTGGCCGTCTCGTTGCACGCGCCGGACGACGCGCTGCGCGACCGCCTCGTGCCGCTCAACCGCAAGTATCCGATCGCCGAGCTCATGGCGGCCTGCCGACGTTTCCTGGAAGGCAAGCACCGCAAACATTCGATCACGTTCGAATACGTCATGCTGGATGGCATCAACGATTCGGAGTCGCATGCGCGCCGCCTGGCGCGGCTGCTTGCCGGCCTGCCCTCGAAGGTGAACCTGATCCCGTTCAACCCGTTTCCGGGCACGCGTTACCGGCGCTCGCCGGATCCCGTGGTGGCGCGTTTCGCCGGGGTCCTTCAGGACAAGGGCATCCTGACCATCACCCGGCGCACGCGCGGCGGGGACATCGCCGCCGCCTGTGGACAGCTGGCCGGGCATGTGCGGGATCGGGCCCGGCGCGCGCAGCACTTCGTGCGGATCGAGGAGGCGTGTCATGTTCAGACGCTATGAACCGGGTAGGGGCCACCCATGGCAGCCCGCCGTGCGGGCCGTGATCATGGGCCTGGTGGCGGTGGCGCTCGCCGGCGGCTGCACCAACACACCCGAGCGCAAAGCGAACTTGCGCGAGGCGGCCCGCATCAATGTGAGTCTGGGGGCGGGGTACATGAGCCAGGGCAACCTGGAACTGGCCAGCGAGAAACTGCTCAAGGCGTTGCGCCAGGCCCCCGATCTCGCCGAGGCGCACTGGACCTTCGCACTGCTCCAGATGCGATTGAAGAACTACGAGGCGGCCGAGCATCATTTCAAGCGCGCCCTCGAGCTGGACCCCGACGATCCCCGCGCGCACAACAACTATGGCATCTTCCTGTGTGACCGGGGGCGGCACCGGGCGGCGGTGGAGCAGTTTTTGCGCGCGGCGAAGGATCCACTCTACGACGGGATCGCGGCGGCCTACACCAATGCCGGTGTCTGCGCCGAGAAGATTCCGGACCCGACCGCCGCCGAGCGGTATTACCTGGCCGCCGTGGAACACGATCCGAAGTTCGGCCAGGCTTTGCTGCGGCTCGTGGCGCTCTATCTGCGCCAGGGCAGGATCGCGGAGGCGGAGAAAACCATGAACCGTTACGAGGCCGTGGCGCGGCCCACCGCGCAGTCGCTGCTGCTGGGCTACCGGCTGGCCAAGGCGCGGGGAGACCTGCCGGCGGCCAGGCGCTACGGGGGTATCCTGATCAAACGGTTTCCGGATTCCCCGCAGGCGCAGGAAGTACTCCAGCGATGAGCGATTCCACCGAGGTCGCACAGCTGCGCGCCGATCCCCAGGGACTGGGACCGGGCGAGATGCTCACCCAGGCGCGCGAAGAGCACGACATCCCCATCGAGGAGATGGCACGCCGTCTGCGCCTGCCGGTGACGACCCTGCGTGCACTGGAGGAGTGCGATCGGGGCCGGCTGCCGGAGAACGCCTATGTGCTGGGTTATGTGCGGGCCTTCGCGCGGATGCTGGATCTGGACCCGGAACCCTACGTGGCGGCCTACAAATCGTGGTTGGGTGAACAGACACCGGCCAGCGGCACTGCCGGCCTGGACACCCGAAGCGGGCAACGCCAGGGCGCCCGACGGGCGCGCTGGATCCTGATGGTGTTGCTGGCCGCGATGGCGGCCGCCGCCGGCCTGTGGTGGTGGCAGAAAGGGCGCTTGCCGCTGCTTTCCGCCCCGGCGCCGGCGGGCGACCGCCGCGCTACCGTGTGGCCCGACGGCGGGGAAGCGGACGGGCCGTCGAGGGAAGCGGCCGAAGCCGCGCCGGTCGTGCCGTCGGCGCCCCGGGAGCCGGTCTCCTCCGCGCCCGATTCCGAGGCGAGCGGAGGGCCGGTGGAGCCGGCTGCGGCGCGCACACCCGAGCCCGCGCCGCAGGCGGCGGTAGCCGCCGCAGGGCAGGGCATTGGTGGCGCCGGGACGGGCATGGAAACGGGCCCGGCCGCAGGAGGGAGAGACACCGCGTCCCCGCAGGGGGCGGAACCTGCCCCGGCGCCACCCCCCGCTCCCTCCGAAGGGCATCGTCTCGTTCTGAGATTCAAAGCGCAGTCATGGACTGAAGTCTATGATTCAGAAGGGAAACGTCTGTTGTTCGACCTGTACAAGCCGGGTCAGGTGAAGACGGTGGAGGGCAAACCGCCCTTTCGCATCCGGCTCGGATTCGCCGATGGTGTCGAACTCCTCTACGACGGAAGGCCCGTGGACGTGAGCCGTTACGTGCGCCAAGACAAGACGGCCCGTTTCACGCTGGATCCGGACGAATCCACGGGGGCCGAGCGGTGAGCAAGCTGCAATCCGTACGTGGCATGCACGATATTCTGCCGCCGGAGACGGCCCGCTGGCGGGAGATGGAACGCAGGATCGTGGGCGCCCTGGAGGCCTATGGCTACCAGGAGATCCGTCTGCCCCTGGTCGAGCACACCGAGCTGTTCGCACGTTCCATCGGCGAGGTCACCGACATCGTCGAGAAGGAGATGTACACCTTCGAGGACCGCAACGGTGACAGCCTCAGCCTGCGGCCCGAGGGGACCGCGGGCTGCGTGCGGGCCGGAATCCAGCACGGCATCCTGCACAACCGCCAGCAACGGCTCTGGTATGCCGGCCCGATGTTCCGCCACGAACGTCCGCAAAAGGGCCGATACCGTCAGTTCCATCAGGTGGGCGTGGAAGCCTTTGGGATGACCGGCCCGGATCTGGACGCCGAGCAGATCCTGATGTGCGCGCGGATCTGGCGCGCGCTGGGTGTGGAGGGGTTGCGTCTGGAACTCAACACCCTGGGCGACCCCGCCGACCGCCGGGCCTACCGCGACCGGCTGGTGGCCTACTTCGAGCGGCATCGGGACGCGCTCGACGAGGACGCCCTGCGACGCCTTCACACCAATCCGCTGCGCATCCTGGACAGCAAGAATCCGGCGATGCGCGAACTCATCGAGGGCGCCCCCCGGGTCCAGGAATACTTGTCGGAGCCGGCGCGGACCCATTACGAGGGCCTCAAGGCGCGGCTGGAGGAAGCGGGGGTGGCCTATGTGGAAAACTCACGGCTGGTGCGCGGGCTCGATTACTACAACCGCACCGTGTTCGAATGGGTCACCGACCGGCTCGGCGCCCAGGGCACGGTCTGCGCCGGGGGACGCTACGATGGCTTGGTGGAGCAGCTGGGCGGCCGGCCCACGCCGGCGGCGGGGTTTGCGATCGGTCTGGAGCGCGTGGCCGAGCTGTTGCCACATTGGGATGCCGGCCGGCTCGCGGCGCCCGATGCCTATCTGGTCGCGGTGGGGGAGGCGGCCGAACGCGTAGCCCCCGCCCTGGCCGAGCGCCTCCGCGACGCCGTGCCCGGGCTGCGCTTGGTGGCCAACTGTGGGGGCGGCGGGTTCAAGGCCCAGTTCAAGCGGGCCGACCGCAGCGGCGCCGCGCTGGCCCTGGTGATCGGCGAGGAAGAGGCACAGACCCACAGGGTGACACTCAAGCCGCTGCGGGCCGGCGGCGAGCAGGTCCGTGTGGACGAACCGGCGCTCGTGGCCCAGCTGGCGGCCCAGGTGGCGGCGCGCAGGCAGGAGAACCATCGATGACCGAATACGAAACCGAGGAACAACGCGTCGAGGCCATCCGCAAGTGGTGGGCGGAGAACGGCACCTCCATCATCCTGGGGGCGGTGTTGGGCATTGCACTGCTCGTGGGCTGGCGGGGCTGGGCGTACTGGAAGGAGAAGATCGCGCGGGAGGCCTCCGACCACTATGCCCGCGTCGCCACGGCGCTCGAGTCGGGGAATCTGGAGTCGGCCGAGCGCGAGGCCGGATTGCTCAAGGTGGACTATGGTTCCACGCCCTATGCGGCCATCGCGGCGCTGGCGCTGGCCCGCCTGGAGGCTGCGCGGGACCGCTTGGACGCGGCCGCCACCGAGCTCCAGTGGGTGCTGGACAACGCACGGCAGGAGACGGCCCGGCAGGTCGCCCGGCTGCGTCTCGCCCGCGTTCGCACGACCCAGGGACGCCCCGACGAGGCCCTCACGCTGCTGACCGGGCTGCCCGAGGCCTACACGGCCCTGGCCGAGGAGGCCCGCGGCGACGCGCTGCGGGCCAAAGGGGACGTCGACGGTGCGCGGAAGGCCTATGACCGGGCCCTGGCCGCCTCGGGCCGCGCGGGTTCGTATCTGCAATGGAAGCGCGACGACCTGGGCGATCCGCCGCAGGTGGCCACGGACTGATGCGGGCGCTGCGGTTGCTCTGCGGTGCGCTCCCGCCACGGCGGGGGGTGCGGCTGGTGGCCGCCATGATGGTGGCGGGCATGCTCTCGGGCTGCTCCCTCTGGGAGCGTGTGACGGGCCTGTTCGGTAGCGAAAGCAACGTCAATCCCCCGTCGGAACTGCCCGAGATCAGCGAAACGCTGCGGCTGCGCGTGCTGTGGCGCCAGACCGTGGGCAAGGGGGTCGACGGGGACTACACCAAGCTTTCTCCCTTCGTTCTGGGGAAGACGGTGTATGCCGCTGGAGCGAAGGGGAAGGTGGCGGCGCTGGACGCGGGCTCCGGGGCGCGGCGCTGGGAGGTGGATCTGAAGGTTCTCGTCAACGCCGGAGTGAACGGTGGCGAAGACGTGGTGGCGGTGGGCACCAGCGAGGGCGAGGTGATCGCCCTGGATCCGGAAACCGGCCGGGAACGCTGGCGACGCACATTGACCAGCGAGGTCATGGCCCTCTCGCCCGAGGTGGCCGAGACCCTGGTGGCGCGCACCAACGACGGCTGGGTGTGGGCCATGGACGCGGTGAGCGGTGAGGCGCGTTGGAGCACCCGGCGTGCGCCGCCGGCGCTGTCGCTGCGTGGACAGAGCCGACCGGAAATCGCCGCGGACCGCGTGGTCGTCGGGTTCGACGACGGCAAGCTGGCCGCGTTCTCCCTGGTCGAGGGCGTCAAGCTCTGGCAGGCCACGGTGGCCATCCCTGAGGGGCGTTCGGAGGTCGAGCGCCTGGTGGACGTGGACGGGCAGATCCGGGTTCGGGACGGCGTGGTCTACGCGGCGGCCTATCACGGACGGGTGGTGGCGCTGAACCTGGTCGATGGCCGCCCGTTCTGGGCCCGCGAGATCGGTTCCCACAACGGACTGGACGTGGACGGTTCATGGGTGTACGTGGCCGACGATCAGGACCGGATCTGGGGTCTGGACCGCGATACCGGAGCTTCGCTCTGGCGGCAGGACGCACTCAAGTATCGCAGGCTCACCGCGCCCGCCGTGCTGGGCGAGTATGTCGTGGTGGGCGATTTCGAGGGCTGGCTGCACTGGATGGACGTGACCGACGGTCACTTCGTGGCGCGGGTGCAAATCGACGACGAAGGGCTGCTCAGTCCCCCGCGGGTCGTGGACAATCGCATCTACGTGCAAGGCAAGGGCGGGGTGGTCGCTGCGGTGGAACCGGTGGAAACCGGCGGGTCGGCGCAATGAAGGGCACGGTGTTGGCGGGCGTGGCGGATCCGCGCGTCGCACCCGCGTACGGTGGCATGACGAACCGCATTCCATGACGCCGGTCATCGCGCTGGTGGGCCGCCCCAACGTCGGCAAATCCACCCTCTTCAATGTCCTCACCCGTAGTCGGGACGCGCTCGTGGCCGACTGGCCCGGCCTGACGCGGGACCGCAAATACGGCACCGGCCGGGTGGGTGAGCATCCCTATCTGGTGGTGGACACGGGCGGGCTCGGGCTGGAGCTCGAGGACTTGGACGAGCGCATGGCACGCCAAACGGCGCGCGCGCTCGCCGAGGCGGACGCCGTGGTGTTCCTGGTCGATGCCCGCGAGGGGCTCACGGCCCGGGACGAAGAGATCGCCCAGTGGCTGCGCGAGTCGGGCAAGCCCGTGATCGTCGCCGTCAACAAAACCGACGGGCTGGATCCCGACCAGGCGGTCGGTGAGTTCTATCGGCTGGGCGTCGAGCCGCTGGTGCCCATCTCCGCCGCCCACGGCCGAGGTGTGCTGAAGCTCGTGGAGGCGGTGTGGGGGCGGCTCCCGGAGACCGTGCGCCGCACCGCGCCGGTCGCGCCGGCGGACACGGAGGCCGGGATCCGGATCGCCTTTCTCGGTCGGCCGAACGTGGGCAAGTCCACGCTCATCAACCGGCTCCTCGGCGAGGAGCGCCTGGTCACTCTGGACCTGCCCGGAACCACCCGCGACACGGTGGAAGTCCCCTTCGAGCGCGAGGGGCGGCGTTTCGTGCTCATCGACACCGCCGGTGTGCGGCGCCGTGCGAAGGTCCGCGAGGCGGTGGAGAAATTCAGCGTCATCAAGAGCCTGCAGGCGGCCGAACGGGCCCATGTGGTGGTCATGGTGCTGGACGCCCGGGAGGGGGTCACGGAGCAGGACGCCTCGCTGCTCGGTCTGGTGCTCGAGATGGGGCGTGCGGTGGTGCTCGTGGTCAACAAGTGGGACGGACTGAGCCGGGAACAGAAGGCCCGCGTGCGTGCGGGGCTGGAACGTCGGCTGGGTTTTCTCGACTTCGTCGAGCGGATCGAGATTTCGGCCTTGCACGGGACCGGGGTGGGGCTCGTCCTGCCGGCCGTCGAGCGGGCCCATGCGGCGGCCCATCGACGGATCCCCACCCCAGAACTCAACCGCCTGCTGGAACAGGCGGTGGCCGCCCACCAACCGCCCATGTCCCGCGGCCGCCGCATCAAGCTGCGCTATGCACACCAAGTGGGCACGAACCCACCCACGATCGTGGTGCACGGCACGCAGGTCACGCGACTGCCGGCGTCCTACCGGCGTTACCTCGTCAACACCCTGCGCAACACTTACGGACTGCTCGGGACGCCCATCCGGTTGGAGTTCAAGGCCGGGGAAAACCCCTTCGCCGGGCGCCGCAACAAGCTCACGCCGCGCCAGCGGCGCAAGCGCGAGAGGCTCCTGCGGCACGTGAAAAAGAAGCGGCGGTAACGGCACCGGGTGCGGAGATGGGCGGCGAGGACTGCGTCACGGTCTGGCTGATCGACCTGGCGGTGGCGCCTTGCGTCGTGCGGCGCTGCGCCGCCTGGCTGGATGCCGCGGAGCGCCGCCGCGCCGAACGCCGCAGCGGCGTGCCCGGCGCGTATCGACGTTTCGTCGTGGCCCACGGCGCCCTGCGCGACATTCTGGCCCAGGCCCTGGACTGGGAGCCGGCCGCGCTCGCCTTTGCCTACGAGCGCGGCGGGAAACCCCGTCTGCGTGGCGCGACGCTGCATTTCAACCTCAGCCACTCCCGCGATCTCGCCCTGCTCGCGGTGGGCTGCGCGGGGCCTTTGGGTGTGGACGTGGAATACCAACATCGCGGGCTCGAACCCGAAGCCCTGGCCCGCCAGGTCTTCTCGCGCGCCGAGCGGCGCGAGCTGGCGGCCGTCCCCGTCGGGCAAAGGGAGGAGGCGTTCTTCAATGGCTGGACACGCAAGGAGGCGTTGATCAAGGCCTGGGGCGGCAGCCTGTTCCGCGATGCGCGGCGTTTCAGCGTATCGCTGACCCCTGGGCGGCCCGCCCGGATCGCGCCTCCGCTCGACGCGCTCTGGCGGATCCATGACTTCGAGCCCCGGCCCGGCTACAAGGCCGCCCTGGCCACGCCCGTTGCGGTGCGGCGCTGGAGTCTGCGGCGCTGGACGCCCTGAGCCTCAGGCCACTTGCTGATAGTAGAGGTTCTGCGGGTGCCGCGCGTCGGCGAAGAAATACCAGCGCTCGGCGACCAGCCCGGCGTATTGCACCGCGAAGGCGGCAGCCGGGATCCAGACCGAGGAAAGCACGTAGGCCGTGGCCAGCAGGGCCACCGGGATTGCGAAAACTGCGAGCAGAAAAAACCACCGTACCGCCGCTATGGTCCGGGGCGAGGCGCCATGGAAGAATTCGCGATTGTTGAAGGTACGGCCCATGGCACCCTGGGTGATCTGCCGGATGCGCGGATGGCGCACGCCGATGGCCGATTGCAGGGTGGACTTGGGCGCCAGGCGCGCGTTGCGGTAGAGCGAGGCCAGCCGGGTCACCGCCCCAGCCACCGTGAGAATCACCGCCCAAGTGCCGTAGAAGCGGGTCGGTCCGCTGCCCACCCAGGCCGAGAAGGCCGCCGCCAGGGTGAAACCCGAGGCGCCGCCCAGCAGGATGAAGTTGAACACGGTCAGGGGGCTGGCCCATTCGCGCAGGAAGCGAATGGAGGCGTAGATCATCCCGGTGGCCACGAACAACGCGAAGACCGCCACCGTGGCCAGCGCACCCACCAGGAGTGAGGCATCCACCGGCAGCGCCCCGCGAATCACGAACAGCGGCCGCGTCCATCCGAGCCCGTGGATCAGGCCATAGGCCGCCACCAGCATCACGACCAAGGGCAGCAGGATCACCTCCCGCGACAGCCACGAGGTGCGCCAGCGCGCCGCCGATCGCCAGGCCCGTTCCGGCCGGCCCAGGTGGAAGAACGAGGCGAACAACCCGAGCACCAGGAAGCCTACGGCCACCGCGCTGCCCAGGGCGAAAAAGCGCTGGTGGTCCGGCATGGGCAGGAGCCGGGCCAGGGCGTAGAGCTGGCTCGTATAGATGGCCAGGAACAGGCCCTGGCCGACGCCGATCAGGGTGGTGAGCAGGATGACGGAGAAGGCGGGATGCATGGTGATTTCGGACTCCCGGGATGCTAGGCCTGGTCACCAACTCGTGGTCTCGTCCAGGGTGGGCTGGTCTTTGGGCGGTTTGGGCGGTACGCCCTCCTTCTTGAGCGGGTTGTCGGCCCGGATGAGCTCGTCGGGGCGGATGCGCAGCTCCGTGCGCCGTCGCGGCAGGTAGTGGTTGGCCGGCTTGGTGCCCCATTCGGGCATGAGCGCGTAGCCGCCCTGCTCGCGGATGGCCACCGAGACCTCCGAGTCGGGATCGTGCACGTCCCCGAACAGACGCGCGTTGGTCGGGCAGGCGAGCACACAGGCGGGCCGACGCTCGGCCTCGGGCAGGGACTCGTCGTAGATGCGGTCCACGCACAAGGTGCACTTCTTCATCACCTTCTGGTGCTCGTCCAGCTCGCGGGCCCCGTAGGGACAGGCCCAGGAGCAGTATTTGCAGCCGATGCATTTGTCGTAGTCCACCAGGACGATGCCGTCCTCCTCGCGCTTGTAGGAGGCGCCGGTGGGGCACACGGGCACGCAGGGTGGTTCCTCGCAGTGCAGGCAGCTCTTCGGGAAATGCACCACCATGGTGTTGGGATACTCGCCCACCTCGAAGGTCTGCACGCGGTTGAAAAAGGTGCCGTGGGGATCCGGCCCGTAGGGGTTGAAGTCGGCGAGGGGTCCCGCCCAGCCGGAGGTGTTCCATTCCTTGCAGGAGGTCACGCAGGCATGGCAGCCCACGCAGACATTCAGGTCGATGACGAGTGCAAGCTGGGTCATGGCATGGGCTCTCGTTCGTTCGGCGCCAAGGCGCGGCGATGTGGAAGAGAAGGACATGGCGTCGGTGAGGACATGTCGTCTCCAAAGGCGTGTTTTTCGGGGTCGCCTCGCGGCACGGCCCTCAACGGCCCTTGAGCCCCGCCACGAAGGCCAGCCACCGGCGCGGCGCCTTGTCCATGCCGGGCAGGCGCTTCATGGGCGGGAACTGCGGTTCGGTGGCCCGGGGCTCGCCCTCGGCCGCCTTGTAGACGCGCACGCGCACGTCGTACCAGCCGGCCTGGCCGGTCACCGGGTCGGAGTTGGACGCACGCAGTCCGTTGGGGTCCTCGGGCAGCTCCTCGGTGATGAGGTGGTTGAGGAGGAAACCCTTCTGTGACTCGTTGGCCTTGGGGTGCAACGCCCAGGCCCCGGCCCCCTTGCCGATGGCATTCCAGGTCCAGACCGTGCCGGGCTCCACGGCCTCGGTGAACCGGGCCATGCAACGTACTTTGCCCCAGGGCGATTCCACCCAGACCCAGTCGCCGTCGTCGAAAGCGCCGGCCCTGCCCACGCTCGGATGCATGAACAGGTGGTTGTGGGTGTGGATCTGGCGCAGCCAGGCGTTCTGGCTGTCCCAGGAGTGGTACATGGGCATGGGTCGCTGGGTGACGGCGCGCAGGGGATAGCGCTTGGGGTCGGTGTAGAGGCTCTCCAGGGGCTCGTGCCAGAAGGGAAGGGGATCGAAGAAGTATTCGACCCGTTCGCGCAGGGCCTCGGGCGGCTTGCGGGTGATGCCCTTGCCTTGGGCGGCGAGCCGGAACTTCTGCAGGATCTCGGAATAGATGTGGCAGTTGATGGGCTCGGCATAGCGGGTCAGTCCGTTGGCCCGCGCCCAGGTGAGATAGCCCTTGTTCCAGTTGCGCATGTACTGAAAGGAGCGAGGCAGTGCATAGTGGAAAAAGCCGCCGTTCTGTTCATACCTCTCCCACTGGCGGGGGTTGGGCTCGCCCACCATGAAACGGTCGCCGTTCTTGCCTCGCCAACCGGCCAGGAAACCGATGCCCGAACCCGGGGCGGTCTCGTAGCGCACGACGAAGTCGGGATAGTCTTTGTATTTGCGGCTGCCGTCCTCGTTGACGAAGGCGGGCAGTCCCAGGCGCGCGCCCAGCTCGATGAGCACCTCCTGGAAAGGCTTGCACTCGCCTTTGGGCGGCAGCACGGGGATGCGCACCGAATCCACCGGCCCGTCGTACTCGGAGATGGGCCGGTCGAGCATGGACATGACGTCGTGGCGCTCGAGATAGGTGGTGTCGGGCAGCACCAGGTCGGCGAAGGCCACCGTCTCGGACTCGAAGGCGTCGGCCACCACCACAAAGGGAATCTTGTAGCGGCCGTTCTCGTCCTTGTCGGTGAGCATGCGCCGCACCTCGGTGGTGTTCATGGACGAGTTCCAGGCCATGTTGGCCATGAACAGCATCAGGGTGTCGATGGGATAGGGGTCGCCCTTCCAGGCATTGGTGATGACGTTGTGCATGAGGCCGTGCACGGCCAGGGGGTATTCCCAGGAAAAGGCCTTGTCGATACGCACCGGGCGGCCTTGTTCGTCCACGAACAGGTCGTCGGGATCGGCCGGCCAGCCGAGCGGCATGCCACCCAGCACCTCGCCCGGACGCACGTCGCCGGGGCCTTTGGGCGGCTTGGCGCAGGGTGGGATGGGGCGCGGGAACGGCGCCTTGTGGCGGAAGCCGCCGGGGGTGTCGATGGTGCCCAGCAGGGTCATGAGGATGCCCAGCGCCCGGATGGTGTGAAAACCGTTGGAATGGGCCGCGAGCCCGCGCATGGCATGGAAGGCCACCGGCGAGCCCACCACCGATTCGTGGTCGTGGTCCCAGACGTCGGTCCAAGGGATGGGCAGCTCGATCTTCTGGTCGCGTGCGGTGACTCCCATCTCGTAGGCCAGGCGGCGGATAGTGGCCGCCGGCACCCCGGTGACGCCCTCGGCCCATTGCGGGGTGTAGGGCTCGACCCGCTCCATGAGGAGCTGGAAGGCGGTCTTGACCGGGGTGCCGTCGGGCAGGCGAAACGCGCCCAGCAGGCGCGGGTCCACGCCGGGGGTGTGCGTGGACACGGGTCGATCCACGGCCGGATCCCACCAGAGCTTGTTCTGCGGGTCGAAACAGCCCTCCTCGGGCGGCACCTCGAAGCGCACGAACATCCCGAACTCGTCGCTGTCCGGATCCTGGTTCACCAGCTCGGGGGCATTGGTGTAGCGGATCAGGAACTCGCGGTCGTACAGCCCGGTGTGGATCAGCTCATGGATCACCGCCAGCAGGAAGGCCCCGTCGGTTCCCGGTCGGATGGGCACCCACTCATCGGCGATGGCCGCATAGCCCGTGCGCACCGGGTTGATGGCCACGAACCGGCCGCCGTCGCGCTTGAAGCGCGAGATGGCGATCTTGAGCGGGTTGGAGTGGTGGTCCTCCGCGGTGCCGATCATGAAAAACAGCTTGGCGCGGTCCAGATCCGGCCCGCCGAACTCCCAGAACGAGCCCCCGATGGTGTAGATGAGCCCGGCGGCCATGTTCACCGAGCAGAAGCCGCCGTGGGCGGCGTAGTTGGGCGTGCCGAATTGCTTGGCGAACAGCCCGGTGAGGGCCTGCATCTGGTCGCGCCCGGTGAACAGAGCGAAGCGACGTGGGTCCTCGGCGCGGATGCGCCCCAGCCGTTCGGCGAGCAGGTCGAAGGCCTCCTCCCAGGAGATGGCCTCGAACCGGCCCTCGCCGCGTTCGGCGCCCGGTTTGCGCTTGAGCGGCCGGGTGAGCCGCGCGGGCGAATACTGTTTCATGATCCCTGAGGCCCCCTTGGCGCAGATCACCCCCTGGTTCAGGGGATGGTCGGGGTTGCCCTCGATATAGCGCACCACCCCGTCGCGCAGGGTCACGCGGATCCCGCAACGACAGGCACACATGTAGCAAGTGGTGTGTTTGACCTCGGTGTGTCCGCGGGCCTTGTCGGAAATCTCGGTGGGGTCTTGCATGGCCGCTCGCGTGGCGCTGACGATCAGCAAAGGCTAATGTTGTCCGTTCGGCGACGCCATTCCCCGCGGGGGATACGCGGGCCTCCGCACCGGGTCCCATCGTTGCCGCGATCCGCAGGTCGCCGGATTCCTTCCGTCCGTCGGGGTCCCGGCGCCCGTGCGCCGAATGCCTTGCCGGCGCGATGGGCTTGTGCTTCAAGCACATAGCCCCCGTGCAGGGCCGGTGGCGGGGTCCCATGCCGCAAACCGGCCCGGCCGGCGCGCTAAAGCCCCCATGCCGATGTCCGATAACCGAGACAGCCACGATCATCGGCCTTTCTCATTTGCGCGGAGGGGGAAACAGAGATGGATCTTGCCACCCTGCTTGGACTGATCGGCGCCTTGGGGGCCATCGTCGTCTCCATTGTGATGGGGGGAAGCGCCGCGGTCTTCGTGAACGTCCCCGGGCTCATCATCGTGGTGGGCGGCAGCCTCGCCGTCACCCTCATGAAGTTTCCCCTCTCTCACACCCTGGGCGCTTTCAAGGTGGCCGCCAAGGCATTCATCTACAAATCGGAGAAGCCCGACGAGTTGATCGCGCAGAGCATCGAACTGGCCAATATCGCGCGCAAGGAAGGCATCCTCGGCCTGGAGCAGGTAGAGATCAGGAACGCGTTCCTCAAAAAAGGGGTCCAGCTGGTCGTCGACGGTCATCCGCCGGAACTCGTGCAGCGCATGCTCACCAAGGACATCAATCTGTCCATCGAGCGCAACGAGGAGGGGCTGAGCATCTTCAAGGCCATCGGCGACGCCGCACCCGCCATGGGCATGATCGGCACGCTCATCGGCCTGGTGCAGATGATGGCCAACATGGACGATCCGAAGGCCATCGGTCCGGCCATGGCCGTGGCGTTGCTGACCACTTTGTACGGCGCCGTGATCGCCAACGCCCTCGCATTGCCCATCGCCGACAAGCTGGCCCATCGCAGTCGCGAGGAGAGCATCAACAAGTCGCTGATTCTCGAGAGTATCCGCGCGATCCAGGACGGGTTGAACCCGCGTGTGATGGAAGAGCTGCTCAAGAGTTATCTGCCGGACGCCGAGCGTGCGGCGCCCGCGGAGGCGGCCTGAAGCCGGGGGAGAGGCAACGTGGAAGAATCCAACTGCAAGAAATGCCCCGATCCCTCACCCGGCTGGGTGATGACCTTCGCCGACCTGATGTCGCTGCTGCTCGCCTTCTTCGTGTTGCTGTTTTCGTTTTCGGAATTGGACAAGCAGAAATACAAGCGGATCGCCGGCTCCATGCGCGAGGCATTCGGTATCCAGAAGGTCGTCCGAGTCAAGGAACCGCCCAAGGGCGTGAACATCATCGCGCGCGAGTTCTCGCCCGGCCGGCCCGATCCGACGCTCATCAACGCGGTGCGGCAGTTCACCATCGACGATCTGCGCAAGAACCTGCGCATTCAGGACTACCTCAAGTTACTGAAGGAGCGCATGAAACGCGACAAGATCGTTTTGCAGAAGAAGTTGGCACGCGAGATCCGGGAGGGCGAAGTGGAGATCGACGCCGAAGAGCGCAAGATCATCCTGAGGATTCGCGAACAGGGCGTGTTCGAGTCCGGGCGGGCCGAGCTCATGCCCGCGTTCATTCCGGTCCTGCAACGCGTCCGGGAGGCATTGGAGGAGACGGGCGGTGGGGACATGATCGTGGTCTCGGGCCACACCGACGACCGTCCGATCGCCACCGGCCGCTTCCGTTCCAATTGGGATCTGTCGGCGGCCCGCGCGGCTTCCGTGGTGCATTTTCTGACGGCCGATGGCGGTCTGCCCCCGGAACATTTCCGCATCGAGGGCTACGCCGACACGCGGCCGCGCGCCGACAACGCCACGCCCGAGGGACGCGCGAAAAACCGCCGCGTGGAGATCGCCGTGGTCTATGGGCGGGATGAGGAAATCACGCGGGCCCTCTTGGCGAGCGCCGAGTCGGCCGCCGACGGCGACAAGCCATGAACCCGATCGACAGGGGATGAACCCATCATGGTGAAGCAGACGACCGAACGACGGGAACACTACCGGATCAAGGATGAAGTGGTCCTGCAATACCGGCGCCTTGCGGAATCGACCTGTGAGCAACTCGCCGGGCGCGTCGGTGACAGCCTGCCCAACGCCTTCTCGATCAAGGCGCGGTTCCTGGCTCTCGACCAGCGCATGATCCCGGCGCTCAAGCAGATCGAATCCACGTCTCCGGCCGTGGCCCGTTACCTCTGTCTGCTCGACCAGAAGCTGGGCATTCTCGCCGAATACATCACCCGTCAGGAACTGGACGCACTCCGTTCCGAACCGGTGGAAGTGGACATCAGTGCCGGAGGGATCGCGTTCGGCACGGACATCCCCATCGAGCGCGGTGCGTTACTGGAACTGCAGCTGCTGCTGTTGCCGTCGCTGGTGGGCATCCAGGCCTATGGGCGGGTCGTCTACTGCAAGCCGGCCCCCGGTCCGTCGCCCGCCTACCGTGTCGGGGTGCGCTATGAATGCATCCAGGAGGAAGACCGGGATCTCATCGCGCAGCACGTGCTCCATCGCGATGCCGAACGGCTGCGCAAGCGCGCCTGCGGGGCAGGCGGTCGATAAGGCAGGTGGCCCCGTCTCCGCCCGTTTCACGCCGACCCGGCGTGGTGTCGAACCCTTGCGCGGCGGTCCGCCATGCGGCCGGTTATACTCTGGAGCTGGCGGTTGATCTGGAGGGTGCATGGCGACGAAACGGGGTCGGGACGGCGAACGGCTGGACGCCGATACGGAACTTCCGGCCACGGCGAGTTCGGTGCTGGGCCTCATCCGGGACGATGGACCCGCCGATCTCGAAGGGCTGCACGAGGGACCGCCCGGCGAGGCGGAGGGGGTACGGCTGCTGCGGGAAGCCTCCGTGGAGGCGGACGGGTCACCGTCGGCGGCCCCGGCATCACCGCCAGAGGCGGCTGCGGCCCGTGCTTCGCAGGGGGAACGACCCCGTCGGTTGGGCGTGGCGCTGCTCTGGGTCCTGGTGGTCTGCCTGGCGGCGGCGTTGGTGGTCGAAACCCTGTGGACGATGGACGGGTTGCGTCGTCTCGACGCAGAGGTCCATGCGCTGCGTCGCCAGGTGGACGGCGGCGCCGGTGCCGTGCAGCTGGCCTCTCTGCGGGCACGCCTGGATCGTATGGAAGGTCTCGTCCGGGAACAGGGCCGGCGCATGGACGCCCTGGATGCCGCGGTCGTACCCCAGCGGCGCTGGGAGGCGCTGCGCTCGGAGCTGGAGGAACTGCGCAGGCGCCTGCCCGATCCGGCGGACGATACCCAGGAGGGGGGCGGGCCTGCGCAGGCGGCCGGAGGGACCCGAGCGGATCATACGGGGGCCGAGACCCACGAGACGGCCGCGGCGAGTGGCGCGCCGGCGTCCCGGGAGAACTGGGCGGTGAATCTGATCACCGTGGCTGGGGAGGGGCGGGCCCGGGCCTATCGTGAGCGCTATGCGGCCCAGGGGCTCGACGTACGGATGGAGGCCTTCGAGAAGGGTGGCAGAAAACTGTATCGCCTGTTCGTGGACGGATATCCGGACCGGGAAACCGCCCTGCGCGAGGGCCGGCGGCTCAAGGAACGCCTGCGACTCGACGAACTTTGGGTGACTCGGGTTGAATGAAAGTGACCGGCCTCTGCGGAGCGGGAGGTCCTCATGGTCAGGCCCGGCCGAGATCGCGGCGTTTTTCGGTGCCCTGCAATCCTCCGGAGGCGCGATAGGTGGCGGCGTCACCCGGCACGCGGCCGAGCACCTCCAGTGCCTGGTGGGTACTCCACTGCAACTGCCGCACCAGCAGCGCGTTGCGCTGGTTGTCCCGCTCGCAACCACGAAGCAGGGTGCGCAACCGATCCCACGCCGGGTCCGTAGGGTCCGGCGGCCGGCCATCTCCGCCGATCCGGGTGTGGTCCTCCAGCTCACGTGTCAAAGCGTTGACGGCGTCAACGACCCGTTCCTTGTCCCGGACCACGGTTTCCAGGTGCTCGGGGTCATGTCGGGAGAGGGCCTCGTGTTCGGCCTCCAACAGCCGTTGCAGGTCCGTGACCCGCGCCTGGAGTTCCTCGAGCAGCGCGGCGGGAGAAGTCTGCCCGTTCATTTGACGGCGAACAGGCGTTGTTCGAAGCCGACGAGCTTGCGGGCCACCCGCCGGGAGTCCACCTGATAGCTTCCGTCCGCCAACGCGGCCCGTAGCTCGGCCACGCGTCGTTCGTCGACCCCCGAGGCCTGCGCCGCTCTCTGTTCCGCCGCCTGCAGCGTGCGGGCGGTGTCGGTGAGTGTCACCTGATCCCCATTGGATCCGGTCCCGACGGGCTGGCTCCGGCCGGTCACGCCGGTACGGCCGGTCGCCGGCTTCGCAGGCGCGGTGCCGGCATGGGTGAGGCCTTTGATCGTGTTGCTCATGGGCTCGTTCTCCGCTTCTGCCGTTCAGTGTATCGGCCGATACCGAAAAATCTTTAGCGGCCTGTGGATCAATCCGTTGTGCACCCAGAGGGCCCGAGCGCCCCAGGGTCGTTCGGCGTGCGTCACGTCCTCAGTCGGTGCGCACGAAACCCGCGGGGTCCACGACCCCTTCCACCACTTTCCGGCTCTTGACGTTGCGCACCCGGATCCGCTGGCCGGCCGCGCCGTCGGACAGCGCACGGCCGGTCATTCGTACCGACAGCATCCCGCTGCCGGCCACCAGTTCCACTCGTTGTCCGCGGCGGATCAGCGGGACCTCTTCGAGCAGGTTTTCCGTGAGTACTGCTCCGGCGGACACCGGCCGCCGCAGGCGCTTGCCGATCGCCCGGTCGGGGTCCTGGATCGCGCTGCCCGGGGTCGTCGAGACGTCTTTGCGAGTCACGCGCAGGTCACCGGCCGAGATCACGGCTCCCCGGGCCAGAGCGCGGGTGGTGACCACCACCGGTCCCCGGTGACGGACGCGGGCCGAGACGTAGACGGTCCAGGGCTTCGGTGCCGTGCAGCGTACGCCGACCGTGAGCGTGTCGCCCCGAGGCGAGTGCGATGCGGAAAATGCCTCCAGGGGCACCGAGCAGGCCGTCAGGCGCAGTCTCCGGTCGAGGCTGCCCACCCGGATCTCGGGCCGATCGTCGGCGAATCCCTCGGTCGCCGCCACATAGCTTTCGACCACCTGTCGGATTTCCTCCAGGGATTGCACGGGGCGTTCTGCAGCGGTCACCGTCGGCGTCCATAGAACGGGGTGCGCCAGGAACAGCGTCAGGATGGGCACTGCCTGCGCGATGGCCCGCAGTGAATGGAACGAGGGGAACTGAATGGCCGGTTTCATGACGGATCTGTGCGGTTCTGGGCGTCAACGATGTGTCTTTCGAAAGAGATCAAGCAAACAACATGCCAGTGCAGGATCGGCAAAGAACCGCCTGCTCGTTCGGGCGGGCGGCAAGACGTTGCCTGTGTCCCCGTGTCGGTGCCTGGCATTGCAGACGGCGGTGCAGTGCCACAGCGGCCCGGGGTGGGGCTTCCAGGTCCTGCGTGTTGGGTTGGCATCCGAATTGCATGGGTCTTGTCGCAAACGCGGTTGACGGAGACGAAAGTCATGGCCATGGACATCGACAGTGCCTTGGGTATCCACCCCCGGATGCTCGCCCTGCGTGCCCGGCGCGCGGAGGTTCTGGCCCGGAACATCGCCAATGCGGACACGCCCCAGTACAAGGCGCGAGACGTGGACTTCTCGCGTGTCCTGGACGAGGCCCGATCCGGTCTGTCCCTGACCGTGACCCATCCGGCGCACCTGGGGGCCGGCGGCGGGCCGACCGGGATCCCGCTGGCCTATCGGGTGCCCATGCAGCCGGCTTTGGACGGCAATACGGTGGAGCCGCAGGTGGAACGCGCCGCGTTTCTGGACAATGCGTTGCGTTACCACGCATCGCTGCGGTTCCTGGACGGCAAGGTGAAGTCCATCCTCACGGCCCTGCGAGGTGAATGATCATGTCTTTGGAGCGAATCCTCGGCATTGCCGGCAGCGCGCTCAGCGCCCAGACGGTACGGCTCAACACCACCGCCAGCAATCTGGCCAACGCGGAGACGGTGGCCGGATCGCCACAGGCCGCATACAAAGCGCGCCATCCGGTCTTCGCCACGCTGGTGTCCGGCCTCGCCGCCGGCAGGCAGGGGGCGCCCGGCGTCCCGGCCGGTGGCGTGGCCGTCCTGGGCGTGGTGGAAAGCACCGCGCCGCCGCGGGCCGAGTACCGGCCGGGCCATCCGCTGGCCGACGAGAACGGCAATGTCTACGTGTCCAATGTCAACCTGATGGAGGAGATGGCCGATCTGATCTCGGCATCCCGGGCGTACCAGACCGACGTCGAGCTGATGAACACCTCGAAGCAGCTGTTGCTGAAGACGTTGGAGCTGGGCAAGTGAACCCGATCGAAACGGCAGCGAGGTGAGCACCATGCAGGTCAACGACGATCCCATCGCAGCCAGACTGGATGCCCTGGGTCTGTCCCGGCGGGCCGAGAGCGAATCGCGGAAACGCGACGAGCTCGGCCAGGCGGACTTCCTCGAATTGATGACCGCACAGCTCCAGAACCAGGATCCGCTGCAACCGCTGCAGAACAAGGAGTTCCTGGGTCAGTTGGCGCAGTTCAGCACCGTTCAGGGGCTGACCGAGCTGCAGACCGCCTTCTCTTCACTGGCCAGCTCGTTGCAATCCAACCGGGCATTGCAGGCGGCCTCACTGGTGGACCGCTCGGTCCTGGTGGAGAGCCCGTTCGGCGTGCTGAAGGAGGGGCAGGGACTGGAGGGCGCGGTGGAACTGCCGGCGTCCGTGGGCGACCTGACGTTGCGGATTTCGGACATGTCCGGGCAGGTGGTCCGGGAATTGGCGCTGGACGGCAACGAGGCCGGGCGGGTCCCGTTCACCTGGGACGGCTTCTCGGATGCCGGGGATCCCCTGCCCCCCGGCTACTACCACGTGGTGGCCGAAGGCACCGTGGACGGGGAGACGCAGCAGTTCACCACCTATGCCCTGGGGCGGGTGGAGAGCGTGGTGCTGGCTTCCGAAGACGGCGCAATGATGCTCAATCTGGCTGGCCTGGGGCAGTATGGACTCGACGAGGTGGTGGAGATCCGCTCGCCCGGACCGGCCTGACCGAACCCGCGACGCGCCGCTTCCAGCGAGCGATCACGGATCCTGAACGAACAAGGAGGGAAACATGCCATTCAACATCGCCATCAGCGGAATCTCGGCGGCCACATCCGACCTGCGGGTGATCGGCAACAATATTTCCAACGCCGGCACCATTGGGTTCAAGTCGTCGCGGGCGGAGTTCGCCGACGTGTACGCCACGAGTGTATTCGGCACCGCATCGACCGCCACCGGCAGCGGTGTCCACCTCACCGACGTGGCCCAGCAGTTCACCCAGGGCAACGTCACGTTCACCAACAACAACCTGGATCTGGCCATCAACGGCCAGGGGTTCTTCCGGATGAACGACGGGGGCACGGTGGTCTACACGCGGGCCGGAGCGTTCAGGACCGACCGGGACGGCTACCTGGTCAACGCGCAACAGCAACGGCTGACCGGCTTTCTGGCCAACGGCAACGGGCAGATCACGGGCCAGCTCGGGGATCTGAAGCTCGATCTCTCCAACATCGAACCGGCGGCCACCCAGCGCGTCGATGGTGCGCTGAACCTCGACGCCACCGAGGTGCCGCCCACCTTGCCGTGGGCCGGCCCCTACAATTTCGGGGATCCGCCTCCGGACCCCGCCACCTACAACAGCGCTACGTCACTGACCATCTACGACAGCCTGGGCAATGCCCATGGCTTGAGTCTCTATTTCGTCAAGACCGGCGCCAACACCTGGGACGTGCATGCGCTCGTGGACGGAGTCACCGTGGGCGCCACGCCGGCGGGTTCGCTCACGTTCAACGACGACGGCAGCATCGATCCCGCCACCTCGCTCATCAACATCACGGGCTGGACGCCGCTGGACACCGACGGCAACCCCAACGGGGCCGCCGTGCAGGACTTCGACGTGTCCCTGCTGGAGACCACGCAGTTCGGCAGCCCCTTCGCGGTCAACGCGCTCAGCCAGGACGGATACGCGACCGGTCAGCTGGCCAGTGTGGAAATCGACGGTTCGGGAATCATCTTCGGCCGATACACCAACGGCCAGTCCAAGGCGCTCGGCCAGGTGGCCCTGGCCAACTTCCCCAATCCGGGGGGGTTGCAGCCCCTGGGCGACACGGCCTGGGCCGAGACCTATTCCTCGGGTCAACCACTGGTGGGTGCACCGGGGTCGGGAAGGCTGGGCGTGGTCCAGTCCGGAGCATTGGAGGAATCGAACGTGGAACTGACCCAAGAGATGGTCAAGCTGATCACGGCCCAGCGCAACTTCCAGGCCAACGCCCAGACCATCCGAACGGCCGACGCCGTCACCCAGACCATCATCAACATCCGCTGAACGCGCTGAAGGGAGGGCGTGATGGACCGGCTCGTTTATGTGGGTATGGCCGGGGCGCGGGACGCGACCCTGGCCCAGGCCCGGATCACCAATAACCTGGCCAACGCGACGGTGCCGGGCTTCAGGGCGGATCTGACGCGCATCCGCAGTCTGCCGCTGTACGGCCCGGGCCAGCCGGCGCGGGTCGTTCCACAGGCCGAGCCGGTGGGCGCGGATCTGGCACCCGGCACGGTCCAGGCCACCGGCCGCCCGCTGGACGTGGCCATCGACGGGCGCGGGTGGATCGCGGTCCAGGCTCCGGACGGAGGCGAAGCCTATACGCGGGCGGGAGACTTGCGGGTCAACAGCGCCGGGCTTCTGACCACGGGGGCCGGACACCCCGTCTTGGGCGAGAACGGACCCATCGCGGTGCCGCCGGCCGAATCGCTGGAAATCGCGCCGGACGGGACGATTTCCGCCCGCCTGGTGGGGGAGGGCGCCACGGGACTGGTGGTGCTGGACCGGATCCGTCTGGTCAGCGCCCCGGATGACGTGTTGCAAAAGAGCCTCGACGGCCTGTTCCGCGCTCGGATACCGGGGCAGGCCAAGCCGGACGCCGCAGTAAGGCTCAAGCCGCAGGCTCTGGAATCGAGCAACGTGAGCACCGTCGGCGCCATGGCCGAGCTCATCGGTATGGCCCGCAACTTCGAGATCCAGGTGCGACTGATGAAGACCGCGGAGGAGAACGACGCGGCCACCCAGCAACTGCTCCGGCTCGGTTGAACAGCGAAGTAGGGGCAGCAGGGCGGCCCAGGCGGAAAACAGATCTGGCACGAGGCTTGCGTGGATCTCCATGAGAGGCCGCGGCCGCCAAACGGCCGACACTTATCGAAGTCTACAGGGAGAACCATCATGTTACCGGCATTGTGGATCAGCAAGACGGGCCTCGAGGCCCAGCAGCTCAACCTCGGGGTCATCTCCAACAACCTGGCCAATGTGAACACCACCGGGTTCAAGCGCAGCCGGGCGGTGTTCCAGGACCTCATGTATCAGAATCTCCGGCAGGCCGGCGCCCAGAGCTCCCAGGAGACCCAGCTCCCCTCCGGGCTCGTCCTGGGGACCGGCGTGCGCGCCGTGGCCACGGAGAAACTCTTCACGCCCGGCAACATCGTCCAGACGCAGAACCAGCTCGATGTGGCGATCAAGGGGCGGGGTTTCCTCCAGGTCCTGCTGCCCGACGGCAACATCGGATACACACGGGACGGTTCCCTGCAGCGCAACTCCGACGGGCAGATCGTCACCGCCAACGGCTATCCCCTGGAGCCGGCCATCACCATTCCCGACGGCACCCTGACGCTCACCATCGGATCCGATGGGACCGTTTCCGCACTGGTGGCCGGCGAGACCGCACCCACCGAGATTGGAACCATCGAACTGGCCGATTTCGTCAATCCCGCGGGGTTGCAGGCCATCGGCGACAACTTGTTCGTGGAGACGGCCGCCAGCGGTACGCCCCAGACCGGGACACCCGGTCTCGACGGGCTGGGCAGTCTGGTCCAGGGATCGTTGGAGAGTTCCAACGTCAACGTGGTGGAGGAGATGGTGAACATGATCCAGGTCCAGCGTGCCTACGAGATGAACTCCAAGGCCATCGGTGTGGCCGATGCCATGCTCCAGTACGTGAACCAGACCCTGTGAGCGCCGCTCGTTCGGGTGTAATCCGATGGACCGCTCGATGAGGACGTGGCTCGCGTTGCTGGGGATCGTGGTGCAGCTCGGTGGCTGCGCCACGGCTCCCACGCCCGATCAGCCCCGTTATGCACCGGTGCGGCCGCTTCCCCGGCCAGATGCGGCACCCAACGGCAGTCTCTTCACCGCCGGGGGCGATCTGCGGTTGTTCGAGGACGTCAAGGCGCGCCGCGTGGGCGACATTCTCACTGTCCTGCTGGTGGAGAAGACCGACGCCCGCAAGAAGGCCGACACCAGCGTGTCCAAGGATCTGAACACCGAGTTCAACAATCCCGTGCTGCTCGGCAACCCGGCGGATCTGGCGGGCCGCGATCTCCATTTCAAGCTCGAGGCCCAGCGCGAGGCGAAGGGCAAGGGCGAGAGCAAGCAGAGCAACAGCCTGCAGGGCAGCATCGCGGTGGTGGTGTCCGATGTGCTGCCCAACGGCAACCTGGTGATCCAGGGCGAGAAGTGGATCGCGCTCAACCAGGGCAAGGAATACGTCCAGCTCTCGGGCATCGTACGGCCCGAAGACATCAGCAGCGACAACACGATCCCTTCGACCCGGGTGGCCAACGCGCGCATCAGCTATGGAGGCAGGGGCGTGCTCGCCGACAGCAACAGTCCGGGTTGGCTCACCCGTTTCTTCCTGAGCCCCATATGGCCGTTCTGACTACCGGATGGAGAGGATCGGAATCATGAGCATGTGGGACGGGCGTGGAATCCGCTGGTTGCTGGGGGTGGCGCTCCTGGTGGCTTGGTCGGGAGCCTGGGCCGAACGGGTCAAGGACATCGCCAGCGTGTTCGGCGTGCGGAGCAACCACTTGGTCGGCTACGGCTTGGTGGTGGGGCTCAATGGGACGGGAGACAGCAGCAACACGCCGTTCACGGATCAGAGCCTGCACAGCCTGCTCGATCGCCTGGGTATCTCCGTCCCCCCCGGGGTGAAGGCCAAGTCCAAGAACGTCGCGGCGGTGATGGTCAGCGCCGAGCTGCCACCGTTCGCCAAGCCCGGGCAGTACATCGACGTGACCGTCTCCTCGCTCGGCAATGCCAAGAGCCTGCGTGGCGGCACTCTGATCATGACCCCGCTCAAAGGCATCGACGGCCGTGTCTACGCGGTGGCCCAGGGCAATCTGGTGGTCGGCGGGCTGGACGCCAGCGGAGCCGACGGCTCCCGCATCACCATCAACGTTCCCAGCGCCGGGCGGATCCCCAACGGGGCTTTGGTCGAACGCAGCGTCCCCACAGGCTTCGGTCGGTCGAACGAAATCGTGCTCAACCTGCACACCGCCGATTTCACCACCGCCCAGCGCCTGGTCCAGGCCATCAACGACCGCTTCGGTCCCGGCGTGGCCGAGGCGCGCGACGCGGCTTCGGTGCGCGTCCGTCCACCGGTGAGCAGGAGCGCGCGTGTGGCCTTCGTGGCCGAGCTCGAGAACCTCACGATCGAGCCCGGGGAGGCCCCGGCGCGGGTGGTGATCAACGCCCGCACCGGCACCGTGGTCATCGGCAAGCACGTGCGGGTCACGGCCGCGGCCGTCAGCCACGGCAATCTGGTGGTCACCATCTCGGAGAACGCGCGGGTGAGCCAGCCGGCGCCCTTTTCCAACGGTGCCACCGAAGTGGTGCCCCAGAGCCAGGTGGACGTGACGCAGGAGGACAGCCGCATGTTTCTGTTTCAGCCGGGGGTCACGTTGGAAGACATCGTCGAGGCGGTCAATCGAGTGGGCGCGGCGCCGGGCGATCTGGTGGCCATTCTCGAGGCGCTCAAGCAGGCCGGGGCGTTGCGCGCCGAGCTGGTGGTCATCTGAGGAGGCAACATGTTCGACGCGACCCCTTCGACCGCCGCGGTGTACACCGACTTCGTGGGCCTGGCCGCGCTGCGGGCCCGGGCCGGACACGATCCCCGCAAGGCCCTCACCGAGGCGGCCCGCCAGTTCGAGGCCTATTTCATCCAGCAGTTGCTGAAAGCGGCCCGCCAGGCAGGTATGGGGGGCGGTCTCCTCGACGGCGAACAGAGCGGGTTCTATCGCGAGATGTACCATCAGCAGCTCGCGATCACGCTGGCTCGCACGGGCGCCTTCGGCGTGGCGCGCATGATCGAGCGGCAGGTGGCGCCGGGGTTGTCCGGGCCGGCGCCCGCGGCATCCGCGCCCCGTCCCCCCGCCGGCCACCCGCGGCAGGCCAATGGGCCTGCGCAGGCCACACCGTCGGCCAGGCGCATCGAACCCGCTCGCGATTCGGGACCGACCGAAGGGCCGGAGGGCTTCGTGCGGCGGTTGTGGCCCCATGCGCGCCGGGCCGCCGCCCGCCTCGGTGTGGATCCAGGCATCCTGGTCGCCCAGGCGGCCCTCGAGACCGGTTGGGGCCGCGCAATGCCGCGTACCACGGACGGCCGCGCGAGCCACAACCTGTTCGGCATCAAGGCCCATGGCGGCTGGCGGGGTCCCACCGCTCCGGTCGCCTCGCTGGAGTTCGAAGGGGGAGCCATGGTCCCGCGCCGGGCCGAGTTTCGCGTGTATCGGAGTCCGGGTGAGAGCTTCGAGGACTATGTCCGTTTCCTGCGCGGCAACCCCCGCTATGCGGACGCGCTGCGTCGCGCCGGCGACCCCGAAGCGTTCGTGCGAGGCCTGCAGGAGGCCGGTTACGCCACGGATCCGCGTTATGCCGACAAGGTCTTGGCCATCTATCGCATGCCGCAGGTGCAGCGGTGGGTCGCTCAAGATCGGGCCGCGCCGGCCGATAAGCTGGTGTGAGCGGTAAGGGGCCGCGGGGCGGACCCAGCCGGTCTGTGCCGCGCCATTCTGAAGAGAGGGGTCCATGTCCATAGCCAGTCTGCTCAACATCGGTGTGACCGGCCTGAACGCCAACCAGAAGGCGCTGCGGGTGGCCGGCCACAACATCGCCAATGTGAACACGCCGGGCTACAGCCGCCAGCAAGTGGAGTTGGGCACGTACCCGGAGATGTGGCGGGGTGACGGCTTTTTCGGCTCCGGGGTTCAGGTGACCGGCGTGCGCCGGATCTACGACCGCTTCCAGGTGGAGCAACTGCGCGCCGACACGGCCACGACGGGCCAGCTGCGGACCTACCGCGAATTGGCCGGGCGGCTGGAAGACCTGTTCGGAGGCGAGGCCACCGGTGTGGCCCGGCCACTGCAGGAGTTCTACGACGCATTGTCCGAGGTGGCCGCCGATCCCGCATCCATCGGCGCGCGGCAGGTGCTCCTGGGACGCGCCGAGGCCCTGGCGGAGCGGTTCCAGGCCATGGACGCGCGGTTGAAGGAGATGCGCGGAGACGTCCAGCGCCGGATCGGGGACCGGGTGGCCGAGATCAACTCCCTGACCGGTTCCATCGCCGAGCTCAATCGCGAGATCGTCAGCCGCCAGCTCGGGCAGGGTGATCCCAACGATCTGTTGGACCGCAGGGATGTGTTGATCGAACGGCTTTCCGGGCTGGTCGCCGTCACCACGGTGGACCAGGGCGATGGAACGGTGAACGTATTCGTCGGTTCTGGACAGAATCTGGTTCTGGGGACACGGGCGATCCCCTTGGAGGTCTCCCCGAGTCCGGCCGATCCGCAACGGGTGGAAATCAGCATGTCGTATCCGGGAGGCGCGGTCCCGATCACCGACGAGCTGCGTGGAGGCACGCTCACCGGCCTGCTGGAGTTCGATCGCGGTCTGCTGGCCGAGACGGAGGCCGGGCTGGGCGGCCTGGCCTTGGGCGTGGGCATGGCGGTCAACCGCCTCCACGCCCAGGGGATGGACCTCACCGGGGCGATCGGCGGGGCGTTGTTCACGGCATTCAACGATCCCGCGTTGCGCGAGTCTCGGGTGGCGGCCAACGAGCACAACACGGGCAACGCGGTGTTAGGACTCTTCGTGGACGATCCCGGGGCGCTCGGTACGAGTGACTATCGCCTTTCGTACGACGGCGCTCAGTACACCTTGACCCGGACCGGCGACGAGACCGTGGTGGACACGTTCGCCGGTTTTCCCCACACGGTCGCTTCCGAAGGGTTCACCATCGAACTGGAATCCGGCGCCCCCGCCGCGGGGGACAGCTTCCTGATCCGACCGACGGCGGCCGCGGCCCGCGAGATGCGCGTGCTGTTACGGGATCCGGAATCCTTCGCGGCGGCGATTCCCGTGCGCGTGGAATCCGACCCGTCCAACACCGGTGACCTGCTGGTCGATGCGGTGTCCGCCGAACAGCTCAGCGGCGTGCCTCTGTCCGCGCCCGTGACCCTCACTTACGACGCCGGTGCTGCGGCGTTCATCGTGAGCAACCCGCCCGGGGGGACGCTCGCCTACGACCCGGCCACCGATGCCGGTCAGCCGCTGGCCCTGAGTCTGCCCGGGTTCGGTCAGGTGAACTTGACCCTGCAGGGCACACCGGCCGCTGGCGACCGGCTGGTGATCGCGGACAATGCCGGGGCCACCGGCGACAACCGCAACGCCCTGGCCCTGGCCGCGCTGAGAAACAGTCCCTTGTTCAACGGTGGAACGGCCACGCCGGGCGAGGCCTATGGACGTCTCGTCTCCGGCCTCGGCGCGAAGACGGAATCCGCCGGGCTGGCCCTGGAGGCGCAGGAGACCCTGTTGCGCCGGGCCCAAGAGGCGCGTGACGCCACCTCCGGTGTCAATCTCGACGAGGAGGCCGCCGACCTGCTGCGGTTCCAGCAGGCCTACGAGGCCTCGGCCCAGGTGATCGCGGCGGCCAATCGGATGTTCCAGACCCTGATTTCGGCCTTTGGAGGGTGAAGCATGCGTGTCTCGACCCTGCAGTTCTATCAACGCACCGTTTCCGTGATGCTCCGCCAGCAGGCGCGGCTGGCCGACACGCAGGAGCAGCTCGCCAGCGGCCGTCGCATCCTACGTCCGTCCGACGACCCCACAGCCGCCGGCCATGCGCTGCGGTTGCGCGAAGCGCTCGCCGGGACCGCGCAGTACCAACGGGCCGCCGGACAGGCCGAGTCCTGGTTGCAACTGGAGGAGACCACCCTGGTCGGGGTGGGCGACGTGCTCCAGCGGGCGCGTGAGCTGGCCATCCGCGGGCGCAACGATACCCTCTCGGCACAGGACCGGGTGGCGCTGGCCGGGGAGGTTCGCTCGCTGGGCGAAGAGCTGCTGCGTCTGGCCAATACCCGCACCGCCGACGGTGAATACCTGTTCGCGGGTCACCGCACGCGCAGTCCGGCATTCGCGGCCGGCGCCGGGGGCGTGGTCTACGAGGGAGACGACGGAGAGCGCCGGGTGGAGGTGGCACCGGGAAGCCGCGTTCCGGTGAATCATCCGGGCGGCCGGGCCTTCATGGACGTGCCGGCGACGGGCGGAGGCACGGAGAGCCTGTTCGCCACGTTGGGCGCGCTCGCCGACGCGCTGGAGACCCCTTCGGACCCGGGTTTCCAGGCGGAGATGGGGCGGGTGATCGATCAACTGGCGCTCGGTGTGGAACACGTCACGGGCCTGCGCGCGGAGACGGGTAACCGGCTCCGCGCCGTGGACACACAGCGCGAGTTCAACGCAGCGCTCGAACTGCAGCTCCGGCAGACGCTTTCGGACGTCGAGGACCTGGACTATGCCGAGGCCGTGGCGCGCCTGAATCGCCAGATGGTGGGCCTGGAGGCCGCCCAGAAGACCTTCGGCCGTGTCCAGGGCCTGACCCTGTTCAGCTACCTCTGAATCGGAGAGCCGGACCGATGACAGTGCAAGGCGATTGCCTCATTCAGTGGGTCTTCCTCATAGCGAGCGAGCGTTCCGGCAGCAATCTGCTGGTCCGAATGCTCGACGCCCACCCGCGTTTCTGCGGTCCGTCGCCGGTGCACGCGTTTCGGATCCTCGCCCCGCGGTTGCCGGCGTACGGTCCGCTGGACGACGACCAGGCCTGGCGAGCGCTCACGGCGCACGTCATGGCGCTGTGGAGGACCAAGATCGGGGTTTGGAAAATCCAGCCCTCGTTGAAGGCGTTGCGCTCGGTCCGTCCCCGCACCCTGGCCGCCCTACTTCGCACCCTATACGCCGCGGAGGCTTCGGCGCAGGGCAAGGACGTGGTGGTGGTCAAAGAAATCGCCCTGCACGACTTCGTGGCCTACCTGCTCGCGCATTTTCCCGAGGCCCGTTTCATCCACCTGGTTCGGGATCCCCGGGACGTGGCGGCCTCCTGGAAGCGCTCGCCGACGCACCGGGGAGCGGTGGTCAGGGCGGCCCGGCGCTGGCGAGACGAGCAGGCCGCGGCCTGGCGCCTGCAGGCCTGGCTGGGGGAGACGGGGCGATTCCACCAGCTCCGTTATGAGGAGTTGCTCGATCGACCGGAGGAGACGTTGGAGGCGCTATGCCGCTTCCTGGGGTCTGGATTCCACCCGAACATGTTGGAATTCCACCGGCATCCGCTCACGCGCACCCTGGCCGGCCGCGCGGACAACTGGAAGAACCTGTCCAGCCCGCTGCTACGGGCGAATACCGGGGGCTATCGCGAAGTGCTTTCCGGGGAGGAAAGCCGATACGTGGAGGGGTTGTGTGGCGGATTGATGCGCCGGTTCGGCTATCGGGCCGATTCCGTGCCGGATGCGGATCTGGCGGCATTGGAGGCGCACCTGACCGAACTGGAGCCGCACGAAAAACCCCAGTTCCTTCGTCTGGCACCGGCCGAACGCCGGCGCAGAGCGATCTGGGAACGTACCGTACGTGCCATCCAGACCCATGTCCCGAAATCGAGCCATGACCTTGCCGGCGCTGCAGCTTGAACCGGGCCGGGCCGGTTACGGGTCCGCGGAGTACGCTCACGCGCTCCCGCACCTGGGGCGGCCCAGGGAACTCCGGCATGCCGGAGGTTGGATCCTGGAACGCTCCATTCCCGGTACCCCGCACCAGGACGCGATGGGACCGTACCCCCGCTTCTGCTGCCAGGACTGGGAGGGACTGTCGCGGGATCTGCGAGACCTGCAGGGACACCTGGTGAGCCTGGTGCTGGTTACCGATCCCTTCGCTTCCTTGGACGAACAGGCGCTGCGGGACCTGTTTCCGGACCATGTGCTGCGCTACAAAGCGCATTACGTGGTGGAGTTGGCGCGGTTCGGCGAGGACAGTCTCTGCGCCAATCACCGTCGGAACGTGCGCCGGGCCGGCCGGAAGGTGGAGGTGGAGATAGAGCCGGCCGGACCGGAGCGGCTCCGGGACTGGGTGCGGCTGTACGAAGGGCTGATCGTGCACCGGGGGATCCGGGGTCCTGCACGGTTTTCACGCCAGGCGCTGGCCCGTCAGCTCCAAGTGCCCGGAATGTACATGGTCCATGCCCGGGCCGAGGGACGCGTGGTGGGCATGCAGCTTTGGCTCCGCGACGGCCCGCGCGCCTACTACCATCTGAGCGCCTCGGACGCCGAGGGATACCGCAGGTTGGCCGCCTACGCCATGACCTGGGAGGCCCTACGGTTTCTCGGTTCGCTGGGGGTCCGGTGGGCCGATCTGGGTGCCGGTGCGGGGATCCATCCCCGCCCGGACGACGGGCTGGCGTACTTCAAGCAGGGCTGGGCCACGCAGACACGACCGGTGTTTCTTTGCGGTCGCATCCTGGACCGCAGGCGCTACCGGATGCTTTGCGGCCGTGCCCCGGCCGGCGAGACCCCGTTTTTCCCTGCCTACCGCCGGGGGGAGGGAGCGTGAGCGGCACGGCGGTCGCGGGTGTCGGCCGGACCCCCCCTTACCGGAGGAACCCCCTCCTGGAGACGCTCCTGGAGGAACTGAACGCGGTGCTCGCGCGGGCCGAAGATCCATTGTGCGATTCGGCCGGGAGCCCCCGCTGGCCCGTGGTCTTCGTGGTGGGCGTGCCCCGCAGCGGCACCACGTTGGTCATGCAATGGCTGGCGGCCAGCGGGTTGGTCTCTTACCCGAGCAACCTCCTGGCGCGTTTCTTCCGGGCCCCTTACGTGGGGGCGCGCATTCAGCAGATGCTCACCGATCCGCGCTATGCCTTTCGCGATGAATTGGACACATTGCGATGCACCACGGATCCGGAACTGTCCTCCGACCTGGGCAAGACCCGCGGTGTGCTGGCTCCCAACGAGTTCTGGTACTTCTGGCGCCGGTTCTTTCCCGAGGCGGGAGCAGACTGGCGGGCCGGAGCGGGTAGCGCCGGCCTGGAGCCACCGGCGCGCTTCGTGGCCGAGCTGGCCCTGCTGGAGCGGGCGTTCGAGCGTCCGTTCGCCCTCAAGGCGGTGATCGCCGATTGGAACATTCCCTTCTTGGACGGCCTGTTTCCCCAGGCGCTGTTCCTGTACATCCGGCGTGACCCTTTGTTCAGCGCCCAGTCGTTGTTGCAGGCCCGCGAGCGCTACTACGGGGACCGTCGCCACTGGTATTCGTTTCGCCCCCCCGAGTATGAACGGTTGCGCCGGCTCGACCCGGTGGAGCAGGTGGTCGCCCAGGTGTGCGCGACGCGCTCGGCGGTGGAACGGGGCTTGGCGCAGGTCGCCGAACAGCGCCGACTGACGATTCAATACGAGGACTTCTGCGCCGATACGCAGCAGCTAACGCGTGCGCTCTGGGAGCGCCTGCGACGCCAGGGATTTGACGGCCCGCGCCCGGACCGTGGCGAAGCGTTGCCGCCACGGTTGCCATGCGCGAACCATTGGCGCTTGGACATGGCGACCCGGCGCAGGATGGAGGTGGCGTTGGAGCAGTACGCCACAACGAATAACCCTTGAAAAAACAAACGACTGTCGTGCTCTGACGGTTTCCGTCCAGGCGGCGGCCCCGGCCCCGGAAACAGGACGTCCATTGTTGGCACATGTCCTGCTTGTTCGAAGACAGGGTCGACAGCGGGAACGCCGGTGAGGGTGGAGAAGCGAAGCGTCGGGGATTTGGCCGTGTTCGGTGGGGAGCCCGCCTTCGCCGAGCCCTTGCACGTGGGCTATCCCCATGTGGGTGACCGGCGTCGGTTGCTGGAGCGGTTGGACGGAATCCTGGACTCCAGACGCCTGACCAACCGTGGCCCCCTGGTGCGCGACTTCGAACGGCGCATCGCCGAATACGCCGGAGTACGCCACTGCATCGCCATGTGCAACGCCACGGTGGCGCTGGAGATCGTCACGCGGGCACTGGGCATGCGTGGGGAGGTCATCGTTCCAGCCATGACCTTCGTGGCCACGGCACATGCCCTGCAATGGCAGCGCATCACTCCGGTCTTCTGCGACGTGGACCCGCGCACCCACACCATCGACCCGGCGTGCGCCGAGGCCCTGGTGACACCCCGGACCACCGGGATCGTGGGTGTCCATCTGTGGGGACAGGCCTGCGACGTGGAAGGGATGCAGGCGGTTGCGCGCCGACACGGGCTGCGCCTGGTGTTCGATGCCGCCCATGCCTTCGGCTGCACGCGTCGGGGGATCCCGGTGGGCGGGTTCGGCGATGCCGAGGTGTTCAGTTTTCACGCCACGAAGGTGCTCAATGCGTTCGAGGGCGGGGCGGTACTCACCAACGACGACGGCCTGGCGGAGAAGGTGCGGCTGATGCAGAACTTCGGCTTCGCCGGCGAGGACCGGGTGGTGCACGAAGGCACCAACGGAAAGATGAGCGAGATGTCGGCGGCGATGGGGCTCACGTCGCTGGAGAGTTTCGACCGGTTCGTCGAGGGGAACCGCCGTCGTTATCGCGCCTATCGCGAACGGCTGCGGTCCGTGCCCGGGATCCGTTTTCTGGAACATCCCCGGGATGAACGGGGCAACTACCACTACATCGTGGTGGAGGTCTCGGGCGACCGTTACGGGCTGGAGCGCGATGAGCTGCTTTGCGTATTGAGGGCCGAAAACATCCGCGCGCGCCGGTACTTCTATCCGGGTGTGCATCGGATGGAACCGTACCGCTCGTATTTCCCCCACGCCCATCTGTTGCTGCCCCGCACCGAACGGCTGGTCCGCCGCGTCCTCGTGCTCCCCAACGGCGCCACGGTGGACGAAGCCGCCATTTCACGAATCGCCGAAGTGTTCCACCTGGCGCACCGCCACGCCGAGGCCGTGCGCAATCGATTGCGTGGCTCCCCCCGGACCCTTGCCGCCACCACCGCTTCAGGAGCGACCTCCCATGTCTCGACCACGCATTAGCATCACGCTGGATCAGGTCGTATCGCCGGGCTACGTCCCTTATCGGTTGGGCACCGACCCGGAGAAACGTCGGGCGCGGCTCGCCGCGTTGCCATGGGGCGATGGGACGGTGGAGGAGATCATCCTGTACGACTGCCTGCACGTGGTCGGCAGGCCCGACGGGCTGCGGTTGCTGCGGGAGTGCCGGCGGGTCCTGAGGCCCGGCGGCCTCGTCTGGATCCGCGTGCCCCGGCCGGACCTGCCGCGCGAACCTTCCGCCGAGGCGGTACTCGAAGTCGCCAACCGCCTGGCGTTCGAAGGCGATTGGGCCTGGTTTTTCACCCGGGCGGAGCTCGAACGGGCGGTGGAACTGGCCGGGCTGGAGCGCCCCCCCGTTGACGGCGGACCGGCGTCGCCGCCCTCTCAGGCCCTGTCCCCCGATGCGGCCGAGGGGCTGTGGGTGGCGGGCCGCCGACGGCCGGCCGTGGACGCCTTCGCGCCCCCTCTGGTGAGCCTGCTCATCCCCGCCTACAAGGCCACTTGGTTCGAGGAATGCCTGCGCAGTGCCTGCGCCCAGACCTACGAGCCGCTGGAGATCGTGGTGTGCGACGACAGTCCCGACGAGGCCATCGCGCGGATCACCGAATCCATCGGCGATCCCCGGGTACGCTACGAGCGCAACCCCGGACACCTGGGCGGGCGGGCCACCTACCGCCGGTGCGTGGAACTCGCGCGGGGGGCCTGGCTGAAATTCCTGAACGACGACGATCTGCTCCATCCCGACTGTGTGCGGCGCCTGGTGGACGCCGTGCTGGCGCAACCGGACGCGCGGTTGGTGTCCTCCACCCGCCGCGTCATCGATGCGCAGGGGCGCGAGCAGGAAAAGGGGGGCTTGGAACTGCCCGGGGACGCGGTGGTCGAGGGGCGTTCCCTGGCCCAGATGCTGCTCGCGCTGGGCCAGAACCTGGTGGGCGAGCCGACGACGACACTTTTCCGCAGGAGCGATGTCCGGGCGTTGCACGAGCTGCCCTTCAGCCTGGAAGGGGAGCCCCTGCCCGGCATCGGCGACCTGGGGCTGTGGGTGCGCCTGCTCGGCCAGGGGGATTGCGTATACCTGGCCGAGCCGCTCAGCAGCTTCCGGGTCCACCGGGCACAGCGCCAGCGGGACCCCGAGGTGATGGCCGAGGTGGGTTCTTCGTGGCGCCGATTGCGGGAGCGGGCCGCGGCCCTGGGACTGTTCGATCCCCAGGGCGCGGAGCACGAGCTGCGATGGCGGCCGTTGAAGGGAGGGACCTGGCGCTCCATCCCTTGGGCGCAGGCCGTGGCCTGCGCCGGCGCGGGCCGCGCCGACCCGGAGGCGTTGCATGGGGCCTTGCAGCCGGTGATCGAGGAAGAGTACGCGCTGTGGTGCGAGAAGCATTCACTGGAGGTGATCGAGGGGGAGGTGTTCGCCGAACGCATGATGCTCAAGTGGCGCAGCCGGCCCTCCTTTCATCTGCTGGTCTACCTGGAAGCAGGCGAGGAGTCCCGGCTCGCCGACACCCTCGACAGCCTCGCCGCGCAGCTCTATCCGCACTGGGGGCTGAGCGTGCTCTCCCGGCGGCCCTGTCCCCAGGCCCACTTCGAGGAGCTGCCCAATCTCGAATGGATTCAGCTCGAACCGCAGGCCGATCCCGTGGCCGTCGCCAACCTCACCGTGGCGCAGACCGGGGCCGACTGGGTGGCCTGGCTGCCCGCGGGAATCCGCCTGGCTCCGGAACTGCTGATCAAGTGCGGGGACTATACCCAGATCCGGCCCGGATGGCGGGCCATATATACCGACTCGGACCGGCTGGATCCGGCGGGTCGCCGGCACGATCCGCGCTTCCGGCCGGACTTCAACCCCGATCTGTTGCGCTCCATGCCTTACCTGGGGCCGCTGTGCCTGATCCAGGGTGAGGCGCTGCTGGGTTGTGGGGGCTTCGATCTCGAGGCCGGCGCCGACCCGGCGCTCCAGGCCTATGCGCTGGCCTTTCGCATCCAGGAGACCTTCGGCCCGCAGGCTGTGGGTCACATCGCCGACGTTCTCTATCACGAGCCTGCCGACGGCCCGGCGCTGCCGGACGGCGCGCTGAGCCGTCCGCTGCTGGCGTCCCACCTCGCCCGGAGCGGGGTGGCGGCCGATTTGGAGCCGGGGAGGCTGCCCGGCGTGCACCGTGTCCGTTACCGACACGCCCGCACCCCCCTGGTGAGCATCGTCATCCATACGCGGGACAAGCTGGAGTTTCTGGAGCCCTGCGTGGAGTCGTTGCTGGAGAAGACCCGCTATGCGGCCTTCGAGGTCATCGTGGTGGACAATCAGAGTGAGGACCCCGACACGCTGGCGTATCTGGAGCGGCTCGCGCGCAGGCCCCAAGGACGCATCCGCGTGCTGCGCTATCCCCATCCTTTCAACTACGCCGCGCAGAGCAACCTCGCCGCCGCGCATGCCCAGGGCGAATATCTGCTGTTTCTGAACAACGACACCCAGATCGTGCAGCCCGAATGGCTGGACGAGATGATGATCCACGCACAGCGCCCCGAGGTGGGGGTGGTGGGCGCGCGCCTGGTGTTTCCCGAAACCGGGCGCATCCAGCATGCCGGCTGTATCCTCGGGATGGGCGCGCCGCGCCTGGCCGGACACCCCTACGCCGGGGTGTTGGGCCTGGAGGACCCAGGCTATCTGGGACGCGCCCAGGCGGTCCAGAACTATTCGGCGGTTACCGGCGCCTGCCTGCTGGTGCGCAAGGCGTTGTATGAACGGGTGGGTGGAATGGACGAGACCCGCTTCGGAGTCCTCTACAACGATGTGGACCTGTGCCTCAGGATCTCAGAGCAGGGGGCACGGGTGGTCTGGACGCCCGACGCCACCGTGGTGCATCACGGCAGTGCCAGCCTGCGGCCGGCGTTGGAGGATCCCGTGGTGGTGGCGGAACACCAACGCCGAACGGAGCGGGAGGACACCGCGCTACTGGAACGGTGGGGAGCGTATATTGCTGGAGACCCCGCCTACAACCCACACCTCTCTCTATCGGACCCACGGGGAGTGGTGGAATCCGAGGTGGTCGTCAACTGGGATGTGAACTTCCACGATCGTCCCCGGGTGTTGGGCGTCGTGTCGGGCGGCGGCAGCGGGGAGTACCGGGTGATCCAGCCGTTGAGGGCCGTGAGCCGCGCCGGTCTGGCGCAGACGGACGTGGTCCAACCGAAACGGTACCTGCATACCCGCATACCCACCCTGGCCGAGCTGGTGCGCTCCGCTCCCGACACGCTGCTCGTCCACGCGGCGCTGGCCGACCACGAGCTCGAACTGTTGGAGCGGGTTCGCTCATCGCTGGACATGGAGCTGGTCTACGGTCTCGACGACCTGGTCACGGCGGTGCCGGAGAAGAGCAGCGCATACAAACGGTTCACCGGCTGCTTCCGGGACGCCCGCAGGAGGCTGCGAACGGCCCTGAGGGCCTGCCACCGGGCGGTGGTCACCACGGAACCGCTGGCCCGGCTTTGCGGCGAGATGATCGACGACGTGCGCGTGGTGCCCAACTACCTCGAGCGCAGCGTGTGGGAAAAGTTCACGCCCCTGCGCAGGGAGCGTGGGCGCGCCCGCGTGGGCTGGGCGGGGGCCCAGCAACATCAAGGGGACCTGGAGCTCATGCTGCCCGTGGTCCAGGCCACGGCCGGCGAGGTGGACTGGGTGTTCTTCGGCATGTGCCCCGAGGCCCTGGAGCCCTACGCGGCCGAGGTCCACGAATTCCGCATCGGCTTCGAAGACTACGTGGCCGGTCTGGCGCGATTGGACCTGGATCTGGCCGTCGCCCCCCTGGAGATCAATCCGTTCAACGAGGCCAAGAGCAATCTGCGCATCCTGGAATACGGTTTCTTCGGCTGGCCGGTGGTCTGTACCGACATCCTCCCCTACCAACAGGGTCCCGTCACACGGGTCCCCAACGATCCCGCCCGCTGGATCGAGGCCATCCGCGAGCGGGTGCACGACCCGGACGCCGCACGCGCCGAGGGCGCGCGACTGCGGCGGTGGGTGCTCGAGCACTGGATGCTCGAGGACCACGTGGAAGCCTGGGCCCGGGTCCTGACGGCAGCGCCCGAGCAGCGGCCGCTGCGCGTGGCCGCCGGTTCCTGAGATCCTCCGGCCGCCGGGGTGGGTAGGCCGTAGGCCGGCCTCCACCCCCCTGCCTGCGGCCGTGACCCTTGGCCGTATCCGCCGCGCCTCGCGACCCGATCCTCCTCCCCTGCGGGGGGACGAGCGCGGCGGCGCGCGCGATGAACGGTACTCGTTCCTCCCCTAAAGCTCCCGCCCCGGCGGCCGATAAGCTGGGTGCAGGCGGTGGAGTCCATGGAGACGACGCAAGGACCGGCACCACCGCGAAGTTTGAGAGCCGAGCAACGGAGGAACCCAACCATGGCAATGGTCATCAACACCAACATCATGTCGCTGAATGCCCAGCGCAATCTCTCCAAGACGCAGAACGACCTGGCCCTGTCCGTGCAGCGGCTGTCTTCCGGCCTGCGGATCAACAGCGCCAAGGACGATGCGGCGGGCATGTACGCCGTCGAGCAGATGACGGCCGACATCCGGGGCTTGAACCAGGCCAGCCGCAATGCCGCCGACGGGATCTCCTTGGCGCAGACCGCCGAGGGCGCGCTGGCCCAGATCGGCAACAACCTGCAGCGTATCCGTGAGATCGCCGTGCAGGCGGCCAACTCCACGGTGGAGGACCGTACGGGTCTGCAGAAGGAGGTCAACGAACTGACCCAGGAGATCTCGCGCATCGTGCAGACCACCGAGTTCAACGGCCAGAAGCTGCTGAGTGGGTCCACTTCGCTGACCTTCCAGGTGGGTATGGACGGCCAGGCCGACAATCAGGTCACGTTCACCGGCGCCAACCTCACCGGAATCAACGCATACAACAGTGATCTCACCGGCGTGGGGACCATCGACGTGTCCACCTCGGCGGCGGCCTCGGCGGCTCTGAGCGACATCGACTCCGACATCACCACGGTGGCATCCAGCCGTGCCAGCTTCGGCGCCGTGCAGAACCGCTTCGAAGCGGTGATCGCGAACCTGCAGAACTATGCGGAGAATCTGACGGCGGCCCGCAGCCGGATCCAGGACACCGACTTCGCTGCCGAGACCGCCCGTTTGACCCGCGCACAGATCCTGCAGCAGGCCGGTGTGGCGATGGTCAGCCAGGCCAACTCGCTCCCGCAGGGCGCGCTGGCCCTCCTGCAGTGATCAGGGCAGGCGGCGCCGCCCGCCGTTTCTCGGGAGAGGCGGCGCCGTGAGGCCAATCAACGGCTGGAGAGATCGCCATGGCCATCGAATCACACCTGAACCTGGTGCGGTCCACCGCGGCAGCCGAGCAGGCGGGCGACACGCGCTCGACGGCTTGGGGCACTTCGAACCGGATTTCCGTTGCCGGAGACGCCCTCCCGGCGGCAAGGAGTGGCCGGCCCGGCGAGGGCGGCGCACCGCAGACCGACGAACAGCAAAGGGTCAGCGAGGCGGTCACCCGGATCGAGGATTTCGTCCAGACCGTGCGCCGCGAGCTGCAGTTCCAGATCGACCGGGAAAGCGGGCAGACCATCGTACGGGTGGTGGACCGGGAGACCAACGAGGTCATCCGTCAGATCCCACCCGAGGAAATCCTGGAGGTCTCCCGCCGTCTGCGGGCACTCACCGATGGCCTGCTGATCAAGGAGCGGGCGTGAGTCGGTATCGCTCTTGCATATCCTGCCGCGAGGAAGGCCCCGGGGGACGGGGCGCGTGCGGGAACGTCGTCTTGGATCGGAACGAGGTGCATCCATGCCTACCATCAGCTCCGCCGGCGTAGGTTCGGGACTGGACGTCAACTCCATCGTCTCGCAGCTCATGGAAGTGGAGAGCGAGCCCCTGCGGGTGCTGCAGCGCAACCGCAGCACGCTGGAGGCCCAGCTCAGCGACTACGGTCGGCTCAAGAGCGCTCTGAGCGAGCTTCGCTCGGCGGCCGAGGCGCTTGCGACGCCGGAGGCTTTCGACGTATTCACCGTGGACAACAGCGCCGAGGACGTGCTTCGCGCCACCGCAGGGAGCAGCGCGGGCACGGGCAACTACACCGTCGAAGTGCTGCAGCTCGCGCAGGCGCACAAACTGGGCTCCACGGCCTACACGGATGCCGACCAGACCGTGGTGGGCAACGCCGGGGACCGCATCCGGATCACCGTGGACGGGAATGCCTTCGAGGTCGACTACGGGGGCAAGACGCTCAATCAGATCCGCGACGCCATCAACGATGCGGCTGACAACGTCGGTGTCACGGCCAGTATCGTCAAGGCCGATGACAGCACTTATTACCTCACGCTCACTTCCGCAGAGACGGGTACCGCCAACGCCATCTCACTGGGTTTCTCCGACAGCGGCGGCAACGGCATCAGTGACCCGTTCGGCTTTTCCACCATCGTGGCGGCTCAGGATGCCGAACTGCTGGTGGATGGCACATACACGGTCACCCGCGGTTCGAACACGATTTCGGACGCCATCCAGGGGGTGACTCTGGACCTGTTGAAGGCCGATCCAGGCAATGCCGTCACGTTGACCGTCGGCCGCGACCGCGCCGCGGTGAAAGACAACGTGCAGGCCTTCGTGGACGCCTACAACGCGCTGCAGGATCTGGTGAAGGAACTGCGGGGCTCGCGCCTGTCCGGCGACAACACCCTGTTGGGCATCGAGTCCGCGCTGCGTTCGGTGATCAACACTCCCCCGTCTGGGGCCGGAAGCGAGCCGTTCCGGTATCTGTCGGAGGTGGGTGTCAGCATCGACAAGAACGGTGTCATGTCGTTGTCCGGGGACGGGGCGGCGCTCGACGACGCCCTGAGCGCCGATTACGAAGCGGTTGCACGCTTGTTCGGCGGCACCGACGGATACGCGGTGCGTTTCGAGCAGACGCTGGACCGGCTCGTGCGCAGTGGAGACGGCCTGCTCGAACTACGGGAACAGGGGATCAACGACCGGATCGACCGCGTGGACGACCGGATCGAGTCCATGCAGCGGCGCCTGGATCTGGTGGAGCAGCGGTACCGGGCCCAGTTCACCATGCTGGACACGCTCATGAGCGAGCTCCAGGTGACCGGAAACTTTCTCACGCGGCAGCTCGACCAGCTCTCCGGGCTGTCCGGAAAACGATCCTGAATCATCGGTCTGAATGGAGGAAGAGAACATGGACGCAAGAGTCATGGACGCATTGAAGTCCTATGAGAACGTTGCACTGCGCAGCGCCGTGCTGGAGGCGACGCCACACCAACTGGTGCAGATGCTGATGGACGGTGCACTGGACCGTATCGCCCAGGCAAAAGGATGCATGAGCCGCGGCGACATCGCCCAGAAGGGCGCCCACATCGCCCGCGCCGTGGCGATCGTCAATGGACTGCGCCGTGATCTGGACATGGAGCGGGGCGGTGAGATCAGCGCCAACCTGGAAGCCTTGTACGAATACATGTCACGCCGGCTGCTCGAGGCGAATGTCAACAACGATCCGGCAGTACTGGACGAAGTGGCCGGTCTGCTCAGGGAGATCCGGGATGCCTGGGCGCAGATTCCGGTCGAATACCACGAGCGCTACGCCGCCGCGCCCGGCGCCGCCTGAGCGGGGGTACCTAAAGCATGAACCATGCACATCCAAACCTCCGGGTCGTGGATCCGCAACGGCCCGACCGCTGGGAGGAAATCGTCGGCCTGTCGAGGCAGATGCTGGAGGCGGCACGTGCCGGCCGCTGGGAGCGTGTCACCGAGGTGGCGCGTCTGCGTCGGTCACGCGTAGAGGCGTTCTTCGAGGAGCCCGTGGCGGATCACGAAGCCGAGTGGGTCTCCAACGGGATCCGTGGCGTGCTGGAACTCGACCGTGAGCTGCTCACCCTGGTCCAGGCCGGCCGCGAGCAAAGCTCGGCGGCCATCGTGCGGTTCGATCGGGGGCGCCGCGCACGGACGGCCTATGGTCACTGCGCCGGCGCTCCCGCCGTGCCGCTCTGAAACGCCGCGGGTCGCCGTGCACGACCGGGAAAACCCGGATTGCGCGTGTGATCCCTCCGATGTCAAGATGAAGAAGGATCGGCGCAGCGCCGGCGGATACCGGCGGCCCGGGCGCCGAGGCGTGCTCCGTGGCCACCGGGACCGCGCAGCCTGGTCGGCGGTGGCGGGAGGCGTGGGGAACCGGCAGGGGCGTTCGGGTGCCCGGCGATGTTCCGAATCGTGACCTGAGGCAAGGTGACGGCTCCTCCTTTGATGCATGCTACCCTACGTCGGCGGGGCGGCCCGCGCCGTGGACCGGTCCTCTGGGCGGGTCTGTGCCGCGGGCGCGCTCGGGTTCAAGGCGGATCCGGGCCGGCTGCTGCCGCCTAGTCCCATCGCGGTGGTTGTGTCGTTACCGACTCCAGAGGGCCGACCGTGGCATCACAGGACGCTGTCTCGCGCTTCACGCGTACCGGTGCATTCGCGGGCCTGCCCGAGGCGGGCGCGCCCATCGTGGTGGTCGACGACGACGCCGACCGGCTTCGCTCGGTCTGTTCCATTCTGGAGTTCCTCGGCTACGAGACCATGGGGATGGGTCGGGGCGAGCTGGCCGGCGCCTTGCGCAAGGACCGGCCCTGTGGCGCGTTGATTCTGGGCTGCGGTGGTTCCGTGGACGAGCTCGTGAGCTTTGTGCGGGCTTCACTGGCGGTGCGTCCCCAATGCCCACACTATGTGCTGCGCTGCGGCGGTGACGAGCCCGTGGACGTCCAGGCGCAGTT
>JALSSO010000054.1 GCA_026984215.1 Gammaproteobacteria bacterium
GGGTCAGCAGGGGCTTCGTGCTGTCGGCCGCCTGCACGAACACGCTCACCGCCGAGACCGGGATCTTGCCCCTGGCCAGCGCCCGTCGCGCGGTCTCCGGCAGGCCGCCGCCGAAGGCCGGCGGGGCGAGCATCGGCACGAATACCAGCCATACCAGCAACCAGCCGGTAACGGCGGCTCGCCCGCGCGGCACGCGCCCGGTGCGGAAACAGCCGAGGTTCCCCTCCAGTTTCATCCGTCTCCCCTGGTTCGTCGATTTTCCGCTCGCTGCGCCCATCCCCGCGCGGGCGCGACGGTGACCGTTCGGGTCGAACACCGCCCCTGCGACGTCGGAGAATCAGGACTCGCGCGGGGCCTCCACGCCGCGCGCCACCCCTGCGGCCTGCTCCCAGCCGAACCGGCCCGCCATGCTCTCGTAATAATGGAGCAGCACCGGAACCACGATCAGCACCAGCAGGGTCGAGGCCATCAGCCCGAAGGCGATGGAGGTCGCCATGGGTATCAGAAACTGGGCCTGGAGCGAGCGTTCGAACAACAGCGGCGTGAGTCCCGCGATGGTGGTCAGCGAGGTGAGCAGCACCGCCCGCAATCGCTGGCACGAGGCCTCCTCCACGGCCCGTTCCAGGGGCATACCGCGCGCGCGCAGATCCTTGTAGAAACTCACCAGAATGATCGAATCGTTGACCACGATGCCCGACAACCCGAACAGCCCGAACAGTGACAGGATGGTGAGGTCCAGCCCCATCACCAAGTGACCGAACAGCGCACCCACCAGGCCGAACGGTATGATCGACATGACCACCAAGGGCCAGCCGTAGGAGCCGAACACCCAGGCCAGCACCAGATAGATGAGGGCCAGACCCAAGACCAACCCGGTCTTCATGTCGGCCAGCGTCTCCTGCTGATCCTCCGCGCGGCCGGTGTACTTGTACTGGACGCCGTAACGGCCGGCAAGCCGGGGCAACGTATCCCGCTCCAAGGTCTCCAGGATGCGGTTGGCGTTGTTCACCCGCTCGTCCACATCGGCCCCCACCTCCACGGCGAGCTGGGCATCGGCGTGGCGGATGACCTCGAATCCCTGGCGCGACTCGACGCGCATGAGCGTGGCCGCGGGGATGAAGCGCCCCTCGGGCGTGCGCAGCTGCCCGTCCAGCAGTCCGGCCAGGTACTCCCGCTCGGCATCGGGGAGCATCACCCGGACCTCCACCTCATCGGCCCCGTCCTGGAAGATCTCGGCGCGCTGGCCGTCGAAGGCCGCCCGCAACTGGGCACCCAGGGCGGCCGCGGTCAGACCCGCGGCCCGCGCCTGCGGCGTGAGATGCACGACCATCTGCTCGCGCCCGTACGGCAGGTCGTCCTCCACGTCGGAGACCCCCGGCATGGCCTCCAGCGCCGCCGCCAGAGCCAGGGCGGCCTCCTTGACCCGACCGGTGTCCGTGCCGGTCAGCCGGATGCTCACATCACGCCCCGGCGGCCCGGCCCGACGCTCGGTGATGGAAAAGTTCTCCACGCCCGCCGGCAGACGGACCCGTTCCCGCCACGCCTCGATGAAGCGGCGGTTACGCACCGCCCGGTGGTCCGGCGGGGTAAGCTCCACGATCAGCCCGGCGAGTTGGTCGCCCCGCTGACCGCCCACGGTCCCCTCCTGGAAATTGGTCCCGACCACCGCCACCGCCGTCTGAACGAGCCCCCCGCCCAGGGCCTCGTCCGTGGCCGCCAGGGCCGCCTCCAGCCTGCGCACGAAGTCCTCGGTACGTTCCCGGGGCGTGCCGGCCACCATCCCCACGTTGGCATAGATCACCTGACCCTCGGGTGTGGGAAAGAAAGTGAACGACAACCGCCCTCCCTTGAGCAGCCCCACACTCACCAGCAGCAGGGCGGCGGCCACGGCAACCACCGTCGCCCGGTTGCGCAGGCAGGCGCGAACGAAAGAACGGAACGGCCCGTCGCGAAACCGCGCAAAGCCCTCGTCCAGCCGCCGCCGCAGCCCGGACACCGCGTTGGCGTCGATGTGAATGAACGCCTCGCGCAGATGCCCCGGCAAGACCAGGAAAGACTCCAGCAACGAGGCCACGATCACCGCCGTCACCACGAAGGGGATGTCGAACAGAATGTTGCCGATGGGTCCGCCGATCAGCATCAGGGGCAGGAAGGCCGCCACGGTGGTCAACGACGAGGCCAGCACCGGCGCCAGCATGCGGCGCGCCCCACCCTCGGCGGAGGTGAGCGCCGGCTCCCCGGCCTGGTAGTGCGCATAGGCGTCCTCGCCCACCACGATGGCATCGTCGACGATGATGCCGAGCGCCATGATCAACGCGAACAGGGAGACCATGTTGATGCTGCCGCCGGCCAGATAGAGCAGTGCGAGCGTAGCCGCGAACGAAGTGGGGATACCCACGGCCACCCAGAAGGCCACCCGTCCGTTGAGGAACAGATACAGGATCGCGACCACCAGCACGAGCCCGCCGGCCCCGTTCTTGACCAGGAGCAGGATCCGCTCGCGGATCAACTGCCAGGTCTCGTCATAGAGACGCAGCTCCACGGTGGAGGGCAGTTGGCGGCGCGCCTGCGCGACCCACTGGCTGAGCCGGCGCGCCGCCTCCAGCGAATGCCCGTGCTCCGATCGCCAGATGCGCAGCTCCACCGCGGGGCGGCCGTGCGCGGAGGCCGTGGCGCTGCGGGGCAACGGCCGGCGCCCGATCTGCGCCACATCACCGAGGGTGATGTGTTCCTCCGGCCCTTCCTGCACGGGAAGCGCCGCGAACGCCTCGCGGGTGCGACGTTGATCGACCAGGCGCAGTTCCCGCGCGGCTTCCCGTTGCCCGACCTCGCCGGCGGGAAGGTCGCGGCTCTGGGCCGCCACCCGCTCGGCGATCTCCGGCAGATCCACCCCCAGGCGGATCTGCGAAGCAGTGGAGACCTGTACCGCCATTTCCTCGTCGGGCAGACCGGTGAAGGTGACCCGATCCACGCCCGCGGCCAGCAGTTCGCGCTCGAAGCGCCGCGCCAGGGCTCGCAGCTCGCGCGGTGTCAAATCCCCCGTGAGCAGCAGGCGCGCCACCGGCTCGTAGCGCACCACCCGCGAAACCTCCGGGCGCTCGGCATCCTCGGGCAGGTTGCGGAAGGCGTCCACCCGTTGTTTGACCTCATCCAGGGCCAGGATGATGTCCGTCCCTTCCTTGAATCGGAGGCTGATGGCCGCCACCCCCAGTGCCGAGGTGGAGGTGAGCTCATCCAGCCCGTCCACGGTCTTCAGTTCCTGCTCGAGCGGTGTGGTGATTCCGGTCTCCACGTCTTCGGGCGACGCCCCGCTCCAAACCACGCGCACGTTGATCACGTCCAGCGCGAAATCAGGGAAAAACTGCACGTTTAGCCGCTGCAGGGCCACCGCACCGGCCAGCAGCATGATGAGCATGAGCAGATTGGCCGCCACACGGTGATGGGCGAACAGGCCGAGCAGATCCCCGCGGTGTGTGTACGGGCCGGTCACGAGGCGCCACCTCCAGCGGCGGCGTCGGTGTCCTGAGCCGGCACCACTTCCACACGCAGGCCATCCACCGCCTGAGGCAGATGCGTGATCGCGATCCGGTCCGCGGGATGCAGCCGCCTCGAACGCACGATCGTCTGCGTGCGGCCCGATGGACCCCGCCGGTGGCCGACGACCTCCACCACGACGCGCTCCAGGCGACCGTCCCGGACCCGGTACACCGTATCCCCCCCGTAGAGCGCCGAAGCCGGGAGGGCCACCGCATCCGGTACGTCCGGCAGGCGCAGGC
>JALSSO010000055.1 GCA_026984215.1 Gammaproteobacteria bacterium
CGTGCGGTGTCCAGCGTGCGCAGATCGGCCTCGTGCTTGATCCGCTGGCGCTCGATCTGCGCCTCCAAATCGTCCACCTCGGCGGCGGCCCGCCGCACCGCCGGCTCGAAATCCCGCGGATCGAGAACCACGAGCACATCCCCCGCCGACACCGCCTCCCCGCCACGCACTGCGACCCGCAATACCTGCGCGGCTCCCGGAGCGGCGAGATCGGCGTCTTCGCGGGCCTTGACCTGCCCATAGAGCAGCAGTTCCGGGGCTACCGGGCCCGGCGCGACGGCAGCCGCCTCCACGCGCCAGATCCGCTCGCCCGGCGGGGCCGTCGGCTGTTCGGGGCGCGTGGCCACCAGGTAGGCGGTCAGGGCCACGCCGCCGGCCAGGACGAAAAGGCCCAGCCAGCGCCCGCGATGCTTTCGCGACCCCCGACTCACCGGCCGGCCCGACTCGCAGGGCCGAGAAGGGGATCGTGGCCGTGGCTGTTGGTCGGATCGCTCATGGTCTCACTGTGTGCGCTGGCTCGAGAGGCGACGAAAAAAGCCCGGGTCGGGCCCGGCGAGCGCATATGGTATACCCGCCTCCCCCCTTCGCGGCACGGCCCCGCGGGAGCGGCTCGTTCCGGGACGGTTCCCTTCCCGTTCACCGAAATCGACCGTTCGGCGGAATCGGCCGCCGGATCGGTGCCAATCGGTCGGTTTTTTCACCAGAATGACGCGGAAACGCCTTTTGTGGGGACCAGCAGAGGACCAAACCCGTGATGAAAGCACTGGTCGTCGACGATTCCAAACTCGCCCGGGTCAAACTGGGCAAGCTGCTCAAGGAACGCGGCCTCGAGGTCGACACGGCCGAATCCGGCGAGGAAGCGATCGAACGCGCCCGCAAAGACCCGCCCAACGTGATCTTCATGGACCACCAGATGCCGAGCATGGACGGAATCCAGGCCATGAAGCTCATCAAGAGCGATCCCAAGACGCGGAACGTGCCGGTCATCATGTGCACGGGGCAGGACGAATCCGCCTTTCGCGACATGGCCGTGGCCAACGGCGCCGTGGGTGTGCTCACCAAGCCACCGGTCCTGGAGGATCTGGACAAACTGCTCTCCGAAACCGCCGTCCCCGAACAAGCCGGGGCCGAAGCGGCGCGCGAGGCGCCGGAACCGGCCGCCGAGATCCACGAGATCCTCGAACGCATCACCCGGATCGAGGAACGCGTTCCCACCCCCGAACACATCGACCGCCAGATCACCGAGGTCTCCCACTCGGTGCAGGGCATGCTGCGCACCATGGAGGAAGAGCTGGAGGCACGCCTGGCCGCGCTCACCGACGAGCTGTCCACGCCGGCACTGGATGTCGCCGAGATCGCCGAGCAGGCGGCCCGGAAGGCGGGAGAACAAGTGGCCCGCCGCTTCGGCCAGATCGAAGCCCGGATCAAGGACATGGAGACCGCCCTGGAAGCGGCCGTGGGCGAGAGCGGCCCGCCGGTGGACGTGGGCTCGCTGGCCGAGGAGGCCGCAGCCCGCATCGAAGCGGGGCTGGCCGAGCGGCTCGAACTTATGGAGCACAAACTGGGCGAACTGGACTCGAATCTGAGCACCGAAATCGAGGCCCTGGTCCAGCGTGCGGTCTCGCAGGTGCCCGCGCCCCCCGTCGTGCTCAGCGATTCCGAGCTGGAGCGGGTGCGGGCCGTGGCCGAGGCCGCCGCCCTGGATGCCGCCCGGCAGGCCATCCGCGAGCACGAACCCGGGCCGGCATCGACCATCAGTGAGGAGCTGGAGGCCGACCTGCGCGCCCTGAGTGAGGAGATCGCCCGCGAGACGGCCCGCTCCACCAGTCAGAGCGAAGCCCAGCGGGTGGTCGAGGCGCATCTGGAGGACCAGCGGCAGACCCACGGGGACAGTCAGGCGGACGACCGGCTCAAAACCCTGGAGCGGGAACTCGGGGCGGTTCGCGCGCGGGCCGAAGGGCTGCAGAAACGGGTCTATCTGGCGCTGGCGGTGGCCGGCTTGGCGATCGCCGCCGCCCTGGTCATGCCCTTCGTGTCGTGAGAAGGCCGCATGCCCGCCTCCGCGGGCATGCGGCCCTCCGCTGGGTTCAATATCCCACCTCGTCCATGTACTCCTGCAGCCGCCGCTGCCCTTTGGCGCACTCGTCCGCGCCCCGGTCCCATCCCTGCCGGTAGGGAATTTCCACGCGATAACGCGCCGCGTCTCTGATGTAGCCGTAGCGCGCATCGCCGGTGCGGAACAGGCCCGTCCGACACCCGTCGATGTAACCGTCGATGTAGGCCGGCGGGCGTCCCTCCTCCCGGAGATCCTCCCGGATCCCTCTCTCCGAGCAGCCGTAGAGGCCGAGCACCAGCACGGCCGCGACCGCCACCCACGGCCGTCCGCCGGATGCCCGAAGCGTCCGCATCATCCCTTCCTCCACAGACCTGCCGTAACTCATGTAAGCCATAGAGTACACCCTCAATATCCCGACGCCAGAGGAAAGTCCCGGCGCGGCCGGTATACTGGGCACCTCGGACCCCGCGCAGGAAAGACGAGCCCATGAGCATCGCGTGGGTGCGCTGGCATGTACTCGAAGACGCCGCATCGGTGGCCCGAACAGTGGCCGAGAAAATCCTCGCCGCCGCGCACCGGGCCCAGACCGAGCGCGGCCTGTTTCGGCTGGTGCTGGCCGGGGGGAGCACGCCGCGCCGCACCTACGAGGTGCTGGCGCGGGCCGACGCCGACTGGTCGCGCTGGGCGATCTACTTCGGGGACGAGCGCTGCCTGCCTCCCTCCCACCCGCAGCGCAACAGTCGCATGGCCGCCGAGGCCTGGCTCGAGCGCGTGCCGATCCCCCCTGCCCACATCCATGCCATCCCGGCCGAACTGGGCCCCGAACAGGCCGCGCGCCGTTACGCGACCGTGGTCGAGAACGCCGTGCCCTTCGACCTGGTGCTGCTCGGCATGGGGGAAGACGGCCACACGGCGAGCTTGTTCCCGGGACACGAGCACGACCCCGCCGAATGGGTGCACGCCGTGCATGGGGCGCCCAAACCACCTCCGGACCGGGTGACCCTGAGCGTGCGCGCGCTGAGCGCGGCCCACGAGGCTTACGTTCTGGTGACGGGTCGCGGCAAGTGCCCGGCGCTGAGGCGTTGGCGGGACGGTGCCGACCTGCCGGTGGCACGCATCCGCAGCCACACGGGGCTGGATGTGTGGCTGGACCGGGCCGCCGAGCGCTGCGATTGAGCAATCCCGATCGAGCCGGATCCAATGTCACGGATTGCGCACGATGGCATCACCAAGGCGCCCGCCCACAACGCCGCTTGCCGATCCCTGTCCTGAACCCGGTTTCGGTCTCCCGCGCCGGTGCCCGGGCGCAATATCCGGGTTGCCCTCGCGGCCTTTCCCGGCGCCGCGCCTGGCACGGGTATACTGATCCGGATCGTTCCAGCTTTCCGCATCGGGGAGTGCGCACCCATGACACACGTGGTCATCGTCGGCTCGGGTTTCGCAGGCTGCACGGCCATACGCAAGCTGCGCAAGGCGGGCTTCGCCGGGCAGATCACGCTGGTCTCGCCCCGGCCCGAGTTCTTCTACTTTCCCAGCCTGATCTGGGTTCCGTGCGGATGCCGTACGGAACAGGACCTGCGCATCGACCTGACGGCTTTTCTGGAACGGCAGCGGGTGGCGCACCATGCCGCCCGCGCCACCGGCCTACGGCCCGCCGACAACGTCCTCCTCACGGATCGGGGTGAGATCGTCTACGACTGGCTGCTGGTGGCCAGCGGCGGACGTTACCTCCGCAAACTGCCCGGTATCGAGCATGCCCACATCGTCTGCGAGGGCTGGGAGACCGTGAAGCGCTTCAGCGACCGGCTGCACGGACTGGAGTCCGGCCATCTCGCCTTCGGCTTCGCCAGCAACCCCAAGGAGCCGGCCGCCATGCGGGGAGGGCCGATCTTCGAGTTCCTGTTCGGCGTGGACACGCTGCTGCGCAAGCAGGGACGGCGCGACCACTTCCAAATCACCTTCTTCAGCCCGGCACCCAAACCCGGTGCGCGCCTGGGTGAGAAGGCGGTGCAACGGCTGCTGGGGCGGATGAACAAGCTCGGCATCGAGACCCACCTGGGCCATAGGCTCAAGCGCTTCGAACCGGACCGGGTGGTGACCGAGGGCGGGGAGGTACCCGCCGATCTCATCGCCTTCATTCCCGGCATGACGGGGCCGGATTTCGCCGCCGAAAGCGGCTTGCCGTTGTCGGAAGGCGGATTTTTCCAGGCCGACGAGACCTGCCGCTCCCCCGGGGCCAAAAACGTGTATATCGCCGGCGATGCGGGCAGCTTTCCGGGCCCAGAATGGAGACCCAAACAGGCCCACATGGCCGACCTGCAGGCGGAGACGGCGGTGCGGAACATGCTGGCCGCCATGCAGGGCCGGCCTGCGGAGCATCGCTTCAAGACCGAGTTGATCTGCATCATCGACTCGGTGGACAGCGGGGTGCTCGTCTACCGCGACCCCAGGCGTAATTTCCAGCTCCCGGGCAAGCCGTTCCACTGGGCCAAGGTCTTCTATGAAAAGGCGTACCTGCGCCAGTACGCCAACCCTTGAGCCCGCCGGGGCATGCTGGCGCAACCAGGCATCCCGCGACACGAGATCACCGCAGGCGTCCTGGCCGGCGGGCGCGGCCGTCGGCTGGGCGGCACCGACAAGGGCCTGATCGAACTCGCGGGACGGCCGCTGGTGGCCCATATCGTCACGCGCCTCACCCCCCAGGTGGGCCCGATCCTGGTCAATGCCAATCGCAACCTGGAGGCCTATCGCGCCCTGGGGTACCCGGTGGTGCGGGACGCGGATCCGGATTTCCAGGGACCGCTGGCGGGCATGGCCGCGCTGCTCGCGCAGGCCACCACCCCGTGGCTGGTGGTGGTGCCTTGCGACGGCCCCTTCCTGCCGCCGGATCTGGTGGAGCGCCTCTGGGCGGCCCGGTTGCGTTCCCACGCCGAGCTCGCCGTGGTCCATGACGGAATCCGGATGCAGCCGGTCCACTGCCTGCTCCCGCGCAAACTGCTCCCCGATCTGCGTGACTTCCTGCAAGCGGGCGGCCGGAAGATCGATCGCTGGTATGCGCTGCATACCGTGGCGACCGCCGACTTCAGCGACCGGGCCGGGGATTTTTTCAACATCAATACCCCCTCGGACCGAGAACGGGCCGAACGCCGCCTGGAGGATGAGCAGGCCTGCTGAGAGGGAGCTATACTGAGCCGAGCGTCCCGGTTCGCGCGACACAACTTGGTCCAACGATGCGCCCCGTCCTCCCCTGCGCCATCCGCAACACGCAGGTCCGCCGCCATCCCTTCATCGCCCATCTCCGCCACCACCGGGGCCGGGTGCGCGCACGATGGGGCCCACCTGGTGGCGCCGAACGCGCCCTGAGCGCGCCCCCAGGCGATGATAGAATGCGGCCCTGAAGCGCAGGTCCGTGGATAACAAAACCGGGTGCGGGGCGGTGCTGGCGGTCCAATCCCAACGCCCGGAACCAACGAGGGAGTACCCATGAAGGACCACACCGTCACCCTGATCGACAACCAGACCGGTCGCCGGATCGAACTTCCCGTCCTCCACGGTACAGCCGGCCCCGCCGCCATCGACATCCGCAGCCTGTACCGCGAGATGGGCTACTTCACCTTCGATCCGGGGTATCTCTCCACGGCGAGTTGCGCCAGCACCATCACCTTCATCGACGGTGAGAAGGGCGAGCTCCGTTACCGGGGCTACCCCATCGAGCAGCTGGCCGAGCAGAGCACCTATCCCGAGGTCTGTTATCTACTGCTCTACGGTGAGTTGCCCACGCGCGAGCAGTTGGAATGCTTCGAACGCAGTATCAAGAACCACACGCTGCTCGACGAGGCGATCCGCCGCTTCTACACGGGCTTCCGGCACGATGCCCACCCGATGGCGATCATGGTGGCCGTGGTGGGGGCGCTGGCGGCCTTCTACCATCAGTCCATGGATGTGCACAACCCGCTGGACCGGGAGATCGCCGCCCACCGGCTCATCGCCAAGATGCCGACCATCGCCGCCTGGAGCTACAAGTATTCGGTGGGCCAGCCCTTCATGTACCCCCGCAACGACCTGGGCTACACCGAGAACTTCCTCCACATGATGTACGCCCTGCCCACCGGCGAGTACCACCCGGACCCCACCGCCGTGCGGGCCATGGACCTCATTCTCATCCTGCACGCCGACCACGAGCAGAACGCATCGACCTCCACCGTGCGGCTCACCGGCAGCTCCGAGGCCAGTCCGTTCGCGGCCCTTTCGGCGGGCATCGGCACGCTCTGGGGCCCCGCCCACGGAGGAGCCAACGAGGCGGTCATCCGCATGCTCCAGGACATCGTCGAATCCGGCAGGCCGCTGCAATACTACATCGACCGCGCGAAGGACAAGAACGACCGATTTCGGCTCATGGGGTTTGGCCACCGGGTCTACAAGAACTACGATCCGCGGGCCGTCATCATCCGGCGCATGTGCCACGAGGTGCTCTCTGGGCTCGGCCCGGACGATCCCAACCAGGCCCTGTTCGACACGGCCATGGAGTTGGAACGGATCGCACTGGAAGACCCCTACTTCATCGAGCGCAAGCTGTACCCGAACGTGGACTTCTACTCCGGCATCATCTTCCGCGCACTGGGGATTCCGCTGAACATGTTCACCGTGCTGTTCGCGCTGGCGCGCACAGTGGGCTGGCTCGCGCACTGGATGGAGATGATGGCCGATCCCAACGCCCGCATCGGCCGCCCGCGCCAGCTGTACGTGGGTTACGACCGGCGCGACTACGTGCCCATCGACCAGCGTCGCAACGACGAGGGCGGCAGGCCCAAGGTGTGCGAGAACCACACCTGAGCCCGAGCAACGGCGTCGCCCGCCGCACGGACACTATATTTAGAGTATATTCAAATGCGTATAACGCAGATCGACGGAGGATAAAACCCATGACCATCGACCGCATCGTTCTCGCCTTCGCCGGGACGGTCGTCCTGGCCAGCGTGGCCCTGGCCTATTACGTGGATCTGCGCTGGCTGTGGCTCACCGTGTTCGTGGGCGCCAACCTGCTCCAGTCGGCGTTCACGGGCTTCTGCCCTCTGGCCATGATCCTCAAGCGTCTCGGGGTCCGCCCGGGGCAGGCCTTCACCTGAGTGGACACCGAACCGTCCGCCGCGCCCCGGGCTGGGTATGCGGCACACACCCATGGCGTGGCGGGCACCCGGACAGCATGGGTCGCGTTGGCGTCCTGGACACCGCATCCTTCCCGAGTCGGTAGGTATATAATTGCCCGCCACGCGGGCCCAAAGGGCCGAAGGCGCCTCCCGCCCGGGCGGTGCCGGCACACCCTGCGCCGCAGCCATCGGACGCCCGCCGTCCGACCACATTGACGAGGTCTACGGATGAATGCGATCCCGGAGGATGTGATCGGCACCGCCTGCCGGTTGTCCGAGACGGTCACACGCCCTTTCCCCAACTCGCGCAAGATCTATGTCCAGGGCTCGCGCGAGGACCTGCGGGTGGGTATGCGGGAGATCCTCCAGTCTCCCACCCGCACCGTGCAGGGGAGCGAACCCAACCCACCGATCCCGGTCTACGACACTTCGGGCCCGTACACCGATCCGGACTGCGAAATCGATTTGACGCGCGGACTGCCTCCCTTGCGGACGCGCTGGATCGAGGAACGCGGCGATACCGAGCGACTACCGGGACCCAGTTCCGAATTCGCCCGGGCGCGTCAGGCCGACCCCGCCCTGGCTCACCTGCGCTTCGCCCACGTGCGCGCCCCGCGTCGGGCCAAAGCGGGGGCCAATGTGACACAGATGCACTACGCCCGGCGGGGGATCGTCACCCCCGAGATGGAATACGTGGCGATCCGCGAGAACTGCCGTCTCCAGACGCTGCGCGAGGACCCACGCTATGCCGGCCTGCTGCGCCGACACGCCGGCCAGCCCTTCGGCGCCCGCCTCCCCGACGAGGTCACCCCCGAATTCGTGCGCCAGGAAGTGGCCGCCGGCCGCGCCATCATCCCGGCCAACATCAATCATCCCGAGCTCGAGCCCATGATCATCGGGCGCAACTTCCGGGTGAAGATCAACACCAACATCGGCAACTCGGCCGTCACCTCCGGTATTGCCGAAGAGGTGGAGAAGCTGGTCTGGTCCTGTCGCTGGGGTGGCGACACGTTGATGGACCTTTCCACCGGGCGCAACATCCACGAGACCCGCGAGTGGATCATCCGCAACTCGCCGGTACCCATCGGCACGGTCCCCATCTACCAGGCGCTGGAGAAGGTGGACGGCCGGCCCGAGGAGCTCACCTGGGAGCTGTTCCGCGACACGCTGATCGAGCAGGCCGAGCAGGGCGTGGACTACTTCACCATCCACGCCGGGGTACGCCTGGCCTATGTGCCGCTGACGGCCGAACGGGTCACGGGCATCGTATCGCGCGGCGGCTCGATCATGGCCAAGTGGTGCCTGGCCCACCACAAGGAGAGTTTCCTCTACACGCACTTCGAGGAGATCTGCGAGATCATGAAGGCCTATGACGTGGCCTTCTCCCTGGGCGACGGGCTGCGGCCCGGTTCCATCGCCGATGCCAACGACGCGGCCCAGTTCGCCGAGCTGCGCACGCTGGGCGAGCTGACCCGCATCGCCTGGCAGCACGACGTGCAGGTGATGATCGAGGGTCCCGGACACGTGCCCATGCAGCGCATCGCCGAGAACATGGAGCGCGAGCTGGACGATTGCCTGGAGGCCCCGTTCTACACCCTGGGGCCGCTGGTGACCGACATCGCCCCGGCCTACGACCACATCACCTCGGCCATCGGAGCGGCGCAGATCGGCTGGTACGGCACGGCCATGCTGTGCTATGTCACGCCCAAGGAACATCTCGGCCTGCCCAACAAGGAGGACGTGCGCACCGGCATCGTCACCTATCGCATCGCCGCTCATGCCGCGGATCTGGCCAAGGGCCATCCAGCGGCCCAGTTGCGCGACAACGCCCTGTCCAAGGCGCGCTTCGAATTCCGCTGGGAGGACCAGTTCAACCTGAGCCTCGATCCCGAGCGGGCCCGCGCGTATCACGACGAAACCCTGCCCAAGGAGGCGCACAAGGTCGCTCACTTCTGCTCCATGTGCGGCCCCAAGTTCTGTTCCATGCAGATCACCCAGGAGGTGCGCGACTACGCGCGCAGCCGCGGTATCGAGCAGGTGGACCGGGCCGTCGAGGCCGGCATGAGCGAGAAGGCCAGGGAATTTCAGGCCGGCGGCGGCGCGCTCTATAAAAAAGCCTGAAACCGCATGGCGACACCGGCGGAACCCGCCTTCGTTCTGCCGGTCCGTGTCTATTACGAGGACACGGACGCCGGCGGCGTGGTCTATTACGCGAACTATCTGAAATTCATCGAGCGAGCGCGCACCGAGTGGCTACGGGCACTGGGCTTCGAACAGCGGCGGCTGCGTGAGGCCTTCGGCGTGGTGTTCGCCGTGCACCGGGTCGATGCATGGTTCCAGCGGCCCGCTCGGCTGGACGACGCCCTGTGCGTCGTGTTGCACGTGGCGCGTTGCACCCGCGTGCGCATGGCCTTCTTCCAGCGCGTGACCCACGCCGACGAACCACACACGTCGCTTTTCGAGGCCCGGGTGGAGGTCGCCTGCCTGGACGCCCGGCGTTTCGTCCCGCAGCGCATGCCCCCACCGATCCGGGAGGCCATCCACCAATGGACGTCGACCTGAGCCTGTTCCGGCTCGTCACTGGAGCGAGCCTGGTGGTGCAGCTCGTCATGCTGCTCCTGCTGGCCGCCAGCGTGGCCTCCTGGACGGTCATCTTCAGCAAGTGGCGGATGCTGCGCCACGCCCGTGGTCACGCAGAAGCCTTCGAGGCGCGCTTCTGGTCGGGCGGAGACCTGACCCAGCTCTTCGAACAGCTCCGGCACCGGCGCAATCTGGTCGGGCTCGAGCACATCTTCGTCACCGGGTTCAAAGAGTATGCCCGCATGAACCGGCGCGACCCCGACGCGGCCCGCACCGCCGTGGAAAATGCCCACCGCTCCATGCGCGTCGCCTTGTCCCGCGAGGTGGACGTGCTCGACGGCGCGCTCTCCTTCCTGGCCACGGTGGGCTCCACCAGCCCGTACGTGGGCCTGTTCGGCACCGTCTGGGGCATCATGAACGCATTCCAGGCCCTGGCACACGTCCAGCAGGCGACACTGTCCTCGGTGGCACCGGGCATCGCCGAGGCGCTGGTCGCCACGGCGGTCGGCCTGTTCGCCGCCATCCCCGCGGTCATCGCCTACAACCGTTTCTCGGCGGATGTGGATCGGCTGGTGAACCAGTACGACAACTTCGTCGAGGAGTTCACCGCCCTGCTTCAGCGCCGCATCCACGCCGGCTGAGTGCACCATGGCCCACCGCGCCCGTCGCCACCGCCCCATGGCCCAGATCAACGTCGTGCCCTACATCGACGTGATGCTGGTGTTGCTGGTGATCTTCATGGTCACGGCACCCATGCTGCAGCAGGGCGTGGAGATCCAACTGCCCCAGGCCCCGTCCCGTCCCCTGCAGGAGACCAAACGGGTGGAGCCCATCGTGGTACAGGTGGGCGCCGACGGGCGTTTCTATCTCAAACCCGTGCGCGTCCCGATCCCCGAGACCGCGCTCGCGGCTGCGGTGCGCCGCGAACGCGCAGCCGACCCACGGCGGCCCGTCTACGTCGAAGGCGACCGGACGGTCGCCTACGCGCGCGTGGTCCAAGCGCTGGTGCTGCTCAAGGAGGCCGGAGTCGGTGACGTGGGTCTGATCACCGAGCCGCCTTCTCCGCCAGAGGAATGAACCGGCGCAACCCTTACTTGCGTTCATCGATCGTCGCGGCGGTGCTCGTCAATGCGGTGGCGCTGATTCTGCTCTTTGTGGGGCTCGAAGTCCGCAGGAGTCACGAGCCCGCCCCCTCGAGCCCGGAGCCGGTCCATGCCACGGTGGTCGACGCCGGCGCGCTGCGCGAGGCCGAGGAACGCAAGCGCCGCGCCGCCGAGGAGGC
>JALSSO010000056.1 GCA_026984215.1 Gammaproteobacteria bacterium
CGCAAGCGCCGCGCCGCCGAGGAGGCACGCCGCAAGGCCGAGGCAGAGCAGCGCGCCCGCCGGCTCGCCACCCTGCAGCAACGTTATGTGGCCAGCATCCGGGCGCACGTGGAGCGCGCATGGCGGCGGCCGCCCGGGGTACAATCGTCCGATCAATGCTTGGTGGAAGTCCGCCAGACCCCGGAAGGACGTGTCACCGACGTGCGGACTCTGCGCTGCTCCGGTGACGAGGCGTTCCGCCGCTCCGTCGAGGACGCCGTATGGCGCGCCGACCCGCTGCCCACGGCTCCGGATCCCGCAGTGTTCGACCGGATCATCCAGTTCGAATTCATAGTCCAATGAACATACCGAACCCGCTGCGAATCGCGCTGAGCCTGTGCCTTGCCCTGCTCCTGCCGCGCGCCCACGCCGTCCTGGAGGTCGAGATCACCCAGGGCGTCGAGGGCGCCATTCCCATCGCCATCGCCCAGTTCCAGGGAAGCGGGGCGGTATCCGAGCGGGTGGACGGCGTGATCGAGTCGGACCTGCACAACTCCGGCCTGTTCGACACGCTGCCGCCGACGCGTTTTCCGGCGGATGCGGCCGCACCCGGAGGACCGGACCTGTCGGCCTGGCGCGCCACCGGCGTGGACTACCTGGTCACCGGAGCGGTGGAGCCCGACGGCCCGGACCACTACCGCGTCCGCGCGGAGCTCTGGAATGTCCTCAGCGCCCAGCCGGTGCGCGACCTTTCGGTGCGTGCCGCCGCCGGCAGCCTGCGCCGGGCCGGCCACCAGATCGCCGACCGGATCTACGAGGAGCTCACCGGGGAACGCGGCGCGTTCGATACGCGCATCGCCTATGTGGCGGTCCGCCAGCGGCCGGACGGCGCGCGACGCTTCCTGCTGCAGATCGCCGATTCGGACGGTCACGGGGCGCAAACGGTCTACGACTCGCCCCAACCGCTGATGTCGCCGACCTGGTCTCCCGATGGACGGCGCATCGCTTACGTGTCCTTCGAATCGGGACGCGCCGCGGTCTACGTACAGGAACTGGCCACCGGCAAGCGCCGACAGGTCTCCGGCGGCCAGGGCGCGCACAGCGCGCCCGCCTGGTCCCCCGACGGGCGGCGCCTGGCCATGGCCATCTCGGTGAACGGCAATTTCGACATTCACGTGCTGGAACTCGCCAGCGGCCGCCTGTCGCGGCTCACCCACCACCGCGCCATCGACACCGAGCCGTCCTGGTCGGCGGACGGAAGCGAGATCTACTTCACGTCCGACCGCGGACGTGGCCCCCAGATCTACCGGATTCCGGCCTCGGGGGGGACGGCCCGGCGCGTCACCTTCGAAGGGCGTTACAACGCCTCGGCCGACGTGGCGCCCGATGGACGCGAGCTGGCACTCGTGCACCTGGGCGACGGGAGCTATCGGATCGCAACGTTCGATCTGGCGCATGCCAGCGTCCAGGTGCTCACCCAGGGGCGCCTGGACGAGTCACCGAGCTTCGCGCCCAACGGCCGTCTGATTCTGTACGCCACCCAGCACCGAGGGCGTGGCGTCCTGGCCGCGGTGAGCCGGGACGGTCGCATCCAGGTGCGTCTCAGCACGCCCGACGAGGACGTGCGTGAGCCGGCCTGGGGACCCTACCGCCGAGACTGAATCCGCCAACCGAGAGGAGATCCGAGATGCCCGACGCCCGCCGTTTCCTGATACCGATCGCATTGTTGACCGCCCTGCTCCTGCTGCAGGCCTGTTCCACGTCGGGCGGGCAGAAAAAGGGGGAGGCCGGCGCCGAAGCAGGCGAACCCCCCGCGGGAACGACCTCCGAGGGCGG
>JALSSO010000057.1 GCA_026984215.1 Gammaproteobacteria bacterium
AGCGCTTTTCAGCGTGTCGAGAAATCCGGGTCCTCGCTCGTTCATGGACCCCCACTCCAGGGGTAGCCGAATGAAACACTACTGCGATTGTAGCCAGTTTCCCCGACCCACGACACCACACGGGAAATGCACACCGGATCGGCGGCGGGGAACGATCGGCACACGGTTCGTTGCGTGTCTCCCGAGGAGGGATGGGTCGGCGCGCATCCGGACGTGGCGCAGAACGGCCCCCTCCCATGGCCCGTCCGGCGTTCCACGAGGCCCCATCACCCTCGAGCGGCGCCCGCCCGAACGGGCTCTTCCAGGTCCGGCAACCTCGCCAGGACCAGCCCTCCGAGCACGAAAAACGCCAGCAACGAGGCGATCCCCACGCGCGCTTCCCCGCTCCAGCTCCCCACCAGCCCCACCGCCACCGGGCCCGCCACTGCGGCGAACTTGCCCAACATGTTGTAGAAACCGAAGAATTCGGCCGATCGTTCGGGCGGAACCATGCGTGCATAGTACGAACGACTCAGTGCCTGAATCCCACCCTGGAACAGGCCGATCGCCACGGCGATCCCGTAGAACTCCCAGGGGGCCCGGAGGAAGACCGCCCAGATAGTGATGAGACCGTATCCACTCAAGGCGACGAGGATACCGCGCCGCGCACCGATGCGCTCCGCCAGCCTGCCGAAGACCAAGGACGCCGGAAAGCCCACGAACTGCGTCACCAGCAGCGCGAGCACCAGCCCCTGCGCCCCGAAACCCAGTGCGCGACCATAGTCCACCGCCATCCGCACGATCGTGTCCACTCCGTCGATGTACAACCAGTAGGCAAGCAGGAACAGCACCACCCGGCGGTAGCGTCGGATCTCGCCGAGCGTATCGACCAGTTGCCGGAACCCATCGGCCACGGCCCGCCAGCTCCGGCATGGACCATTCGCCGCGGGCGGTTCTCGGACCCAGCGCAGCAACGGCAGGGTGAACACCAGCCACCACACGGCCACCAGCCAGAAAGCCAGCCGTACGGCACCGGCGGCATCGGCCAGCCCGACCCACCCGGGTCTCAGCGTGAACACCACGCACACGGCGAAGAGCAGACCACCGCCCAAGTACCCCAGCGCAAAACCGAGCGCCGAGACCCGGTCCAGCTCCGAGCGGGGCGCCACTCCCACGAGCAGGGCGTCGTAAAAGACATTGGCCCCCATGAAGCCCACCGTACCCACAAAGTACAGCAACGCCGCCACGGGCCAGGCCCCTCGTTCCACCCACGGCAGCAGCGCGGTGGCGAGCATCCCCGCGAAGGCAAAAGCGGCCAGAAAACGCTTGCGTGCCCCCGCCACATCGGCGATGGACCCCAACGCCGGCGCCAGCAGCACGATGACGAGGCTCGAGAGCGAATTGGCCAGTCCCAGCCGCAGCGTGATGTCCGCACTGGGCTGCCCCGCGTTCCAGAAGTCGCGGAAGAAGATGGGGAAGAATCCGGCGATCACCACCGTGGCGAAGGCCGAGTTCCCCCAGTCGTACAGGGCCCAGGCCAGTGCCTGTCGGGAAGGTCGATGCATGGAAAACGGACGCTCCGGTACCCGCCATGGGGACGAAGGATAGCGCGCCCTGAGGACCGTGCCGCGGGCCGGGTCAGTCCATCTCCAAGCTGACCAGGGTCAGATAACGGCCATGCGGGTGCTCCAGGTCCAGCCACACCACGCGGTTGCGACCCTGCCGCTTGGCCTCGTACAGGGCCTGGTCCGCGGCCTCCACGAGCATGAAGCGGATCTGGCCGGGACGCGGCTGCAGGGTCGCCCCCCCGATGCTGATGCTCAGCACCCCCCCCGCAGGCGCGCCGGGATGCAGAATGCCCGCCCCCTGTACCGCCGTGCGAATCGCTTCGGCGATACGATACGCCCCCTTCGCGTCGGTGGCGGGCAGCAGACAGGCGAACTCCTCGCCCCCCCAGCGCGCCACCAAGTCGGTCTCGCGGCGCATGGCCTGGCGCAGCACCTGGGCCACGGTGCGCAGACATTCATCCCCGCGCAGATGGCCATAGCGGTCGTTGTAGTCCTTGAAGGCATCCAGGTCCATCATGAGCAGCGACAGCGGGCGCTCGGTGCGCAGCGCATTGCGCCACTCCTGTTCGAGGGCCAACTCGAACTGGCGCCGATTGGCCAGCCCGGTGAGCGGATCCTGGTGGGCGAGCTGCTGATCGCTCAGCCGGTCGCGAAGGTTCTGCAACATCGTGGCGGTGACCAACCGACCGGCATAGACCGTGTTGAGCAGGAAACCTCCCAACAACATCCCGATCAGCAGTCGCTCCGGCTCCAGTCCCACGAGAAAATACGCAATGGTCGGGACCAGGGCGCTCAGTGCGAGCACCGTATGCGCACCGCGCACCATCCCCAGTCCGGGCACGGCGCCCATGACCACGAGCGCCGCGCAGGATGCGGCCAGAATCTGCCATTGGAGCGCGGGCCGCGGCAGCACCCAGACGGCCAGGCCCCAGAGCAACCCGGACAGCACCGTGAGGCAGAGGAAGATCCGGATCCAAGTCCGCGTCGTCTCCACCCGGCTGGGTCGCCACAGGAGCAGCGACCAACGCACGGCTGTGAGCGCCACCATCCCGCCCAGCCACAGTCCGAGCAAGCCGCTCCGGGCCTCGGATCGGACGATGAACGTGAACACGACGGCGAGGAACAGGGAGGTCATCGGGTAGATGAAGCCGTGCGCCCGCAGGTGCGCGTGCTGGCGCTCCAGGATCCTGGGATCGCGCTCGACCCAGGCATCCAACATCCCCGGTGCCGACCGCTCGGACTGTGCTCTGCGCATGGACACCACCACGATCCCTCGTTCCCTGTGAAGGCAATGCCACCCCACCTCGCCACTCGGGGCGGCACAACCGGCCGGATAGCATGGATTCTAAGAAACCGGAAACCGGAGGGATGTGAATTATTCACCTCCGGGTTCCGGTCCGGTGCGGACGTAAACCCCGCGACGGCGGGGCCCGTTTGGGGCGCTCAGAACTCGCGGGGCGCGGCCAGGGCCTTCTTGCGACGGGCGCGCCGACGGGCACGCACCCGCTCGGCGGTCAGCTCGATGAGGATCTCGTGCGTGCCCCGCGGGTCGTCCCCCTCGGCCGGCCGGCGCTGGACATAACTGCCGTCGGGCTGCATGTCCCACGCGCTGCGCCGGTCGTGGAGCTGCACGTCCAGGTAAGTCCGCAATGCTTTGCGTAGCTCCGGGGCCTCTACCGGGGCCACCACCTCTACGCGTCGTTCCAGATTGCGGCGCATGCAGTCGGCCGAACCGATGAAATACTCCTCCTCGCCCCCGTTGCGGAAGTAGAAAACACGGGCGTGTTCCAGGAAGCGCCCCACGATGCTCACGACCCGAACGTGGTCGGAGACACCGGGGATCCCCGGTCGTAGCCGGCAGGTGTCGCGTACGATCAGATCCACCTGTACCCCGGCCATGGAGGCCTGATACAAGGCCTTGGTGATGTCCTTGTCCTCCAGCGCATTCATCTTGAGCTGGATGAGCCCGCCGCGCCCGGCCTCCTGATGTTCGATCTCGCGGGCGATCTTTTCGAGCAGCGCCTGCTTGAGCACGGTGGGCGCCGGCAGCAGTTTTCGGTAATGACGCCCGGGCACCAGGCCGGTGGTCAGGAAGTTGAACAGCTCGGTGAGATCGGCGCCGATGGCCGGATCGCTGGTGAGGATGCCCAGGTCGCAATACAACCGGGCCGTGCCCGCGTGATAGTTGCCTGTGCCGATATGGGCGTAGCGGCGCAGGCCGTCGTAGTCGCGCCGCAGCACATAGATGGTCTTGCTGTGGGTCTTGAGCCCCACCACGCCATAGGAGACGTGGATGCCGGCCTCTTCCAGATAGTTGGCCCAGCGGATGTTGGCGCGCTCGTCGAAGCGGGCCTTGAGTTCCACCAACACGGCCACTTGCTTGCCGTTTTGCGCCGCCTCCACCAGGTAGTCGATGATCTTGGAGCGCGAGGCCGTGCGGTACAGGGTCATCTTGATGGCCAACACCTTGGGATCCCGGCTGGCCTCGCGCAGAAAGCGTTCCACCGTGGTCACGAACGACAGGTAGGGGTGCTCCAGCAGGAACGGGCCTTCCGACCGGATCGCATGGAAGATGTTGGGGGCGTCGACGAGGTCCGGATGGTCCAGCGGATGATGGGGCGGATCGTGCAAGTCCGGGCGCGGCAGGCCCGCGATCTCGAACAGGTCGCGCTTGGCCATGAGTCCCGGCACCTCGATGACTTCCTCGTTCTCGTCCAGACCCAGCTCCGCCGCGAGCATGCCCCGCTGAACGGCGGGCATCTCGGTGCTCACCTCCAGGCGCACGATGGGCGCGAACTTCCGGTCGCGCAGCTCGGCCTCGATCATCTCCAGCAGGTCGTTGGCCTGCTCCTCGGCATGTTCCACGATGGCGTTGCGCGTCACACGGAACAGGGCGCAGCTCTCGATGCTCGCCCCGGGAAACAGCAGGTCCAGGTTGTTGGCGATCACCTGCTCCAGGGGCACGAACAGATCGCGGTCCCCCACCCGGATGAAGCGCGGCCGGTCTCCGCCCACCGGCACCTTGATGCGCACCAGCTTCGCGTTCTCCGTGCCGGGCTCGCGCACCTCGAGCAGCAGGTTGAGGGACAGGTTGGAGATGAACGGAAACGGGCGGGCCGCGTCGATGGACAACGGCGTGATGAGGGGATAGATGTTCTCCATGAAGTAGGAGCGCAGGCGGGCCTGCTGCTCGATGGTGAGCTCGCCATGGTCCACCAGCCGGATGTCCGCCTCGGCCAGGCGTTCCACGAGCTCCTGGTAGAGCGCGTACTGGTCCGCGTTGATCCGACGGACCACCTCCAGGCATTCCTCGATCTGCTGGCGCGGCGTGCGCCCGTCCACGGAGAGCTGGGTCACACCGGCACCCACCTGCTGCTTCAGGCCCCCGATGCGCTTCATGAAGAACTCGTCCAGGTTGGCGCTGACGATGGCCAGGAACTTCACCCGCTCCAGCAGCGGGGTGCGCTCGTCCTGTCCCTCGTGCAGGACGCGCCGGTTGAACTCGAGCCAGGTGAGTTCCCGGTTCAGGTACCACTGCGGCGCATCGAGGTCGATCTCGCCCTGGGGGGATTCCTGGCGAAGCGCTGCGGTCGACTGCATGAGGGGTTCCTATGACACGGCGAAGACGAAAATGGCGTCCGCGCCGGGGAGCGTTCCCGGGCGGCGCACATGACCCACCCTTATTATCCTACTACCCCGCAATCCGGGAGGACGAGCCGGTGTATCCGCGATCCGGTGCTATCCTTGTTCCGGCCCCGGGCCGATGAACGCGAGCACCGCCTCCAGGGAGCGGGTCACGGGCATGGGCGGCAGGCTGCGCAGGAACACGCGACCATAGGGCCGCGTGCTCAACCGCGGGTCACAAATGACCAACACGCCGCGGTCACGCTCTCCCCGGATCAACCGCCCCACGCCCTGCTTGAGCTGGATCACCGCCTGGGGGATTTGCAATTCGCGGAATGGATTGCCACCGCGTCGGCGCAGGGCCTCGATCCGGGCCCGGGTGACGGGGTCTCCAGGCGGGCCGAAGGGCAGACGATCGATGATCACGCAGCTCAGGGCCGCACCCGGCACGTCCACCCCTTCCCAGAAGCTGCTGGTGCCCAGCAACACCGCCCCGCTCGACTCCCGGAAGCGTTCCAGCAGCTCCCGGCGCGGCGCCGCCCCCTGCACCAGCAGCGGCATCTCACCGTACCCGCGCAGGCGGTCGGCCGCCCGTTCCAGCGCCCGATGGCTGGTGAACAGCAGAAACGTGCGCCCGCCCCAGGCGCGGATCAACGGAAGCGCCACCTCCACCACCGCGTCGGTGTGTCGCCGGTCGTTGGGATCGGGCATGCCGGTCGGCAGATACAGCAGGGCATTGCGCGCATAATCGAACGGGCTGTCCAGTTGCAGCCCCCGCGCCTCCCCCAGGCCCAGCGCCGTCGCGAAATGATCGAAGCGGCCATCCACCGAGAGCGTGGCCGATGTGAAGACCCATGCGGCCCGGAACCGGGCGCGGTGGCCGGCGAACGGGTCCGCCACCTCGACGGGGGTGCGGTGCAGGACGAAGCCGTGCGGGGCGGTCTCGAACCAGTGCACCGCCTCGTCCTGCGGGGCGCGGAGCAACTCGAGACGACACCGGAACTCCGCCGTCCGCTCGGCACAGGCGTCCAACCCCGGAGCACGCCCTCGCTGACTCCGCAGCCCGGCCTCCAGCTCCCGAAGCGCCTCCTCCACCGCATCCAGGGGTTCGGGAAGCGCTCCGGGCCCCTCGTTCCACCCGCCACGCCGCGCGGCCGCCCCCAGCCCCTCGCGCAGGGTCAGCACGGCGGTCTTGAGCCGGTCGGCCCGAACGCGCAGATCCGGAACGTCCGGTGCCCACTGAAGCTGTTCGGTCTTGACGTCCCGGACGAGGTCCTGCAACTGCCGGCTCGACAAGCTGCCGCCGAAAAAGGCCGGCGCGATTTCCGGGAGCTGATGGGCCTCGTCGAGCACGAAAGCGTCGAAACTGGGCAGGAAGTCCTCGAAACCGCCCTCGCGCAAGGCCAGATCCGCGAGGAACAGATGGTGATTGACCACCACGAGATCGGCCTCCTGCGCCGCCCGACGGGCGCGGACCACCCAGCAGGCGCTGAAGTGCGCGCACGCCTGGCCCAGGCAGTTCTCCGGCGTAGAGGTGACCCGGGGCCATACCGGGTGCCTTTCGGGAATCGGATCGAATTCGGCGATGTCCCCGGTCCGGGTACGCCGCGCCCAGCGCCGAAGCGCCGCAACGAGCCCGGGGTTCACATCTTCGTCACGCCCGGCCGCCTCCAGCCGGTGCAGGCAGAGGTAGTTGGCGCGCCCCTTGAGCAGGGCGGCCCGCCCGCCCCAGCCGAGCGCCTCCCGCACCACCGGCAGATCCTTGTGATAGAGCTGGTCCTGGAGGTGGCGCGTGCCCGTGGAGACGAGCACCTTGCCTCCTCCGGCCAGTGCCGGCGCCAGATACGCGAAGGTCTTGCCGACCCCGGTTCCGGCCTCGACCACCAGGGTTGCGCGCCGCGCCAGGGCCTCGGCCACGGCGCACGCCATGGCCTGCTGCTGCGGGCGGGCATGGAACCCGGGCAGGCGACGCGCGAACGGTCCGTCGTCGGACAGCAGACGGGCCATGGCATCCATCAATCGTAGCCCTCGAACAACTCCCAGATGCTGCGCTCGTACGACTTGCGACGGGAAGCGGGCTCGGGCCGCCGCTCCACCCGCCCACCCTCGGGGGCGGACGCCCCCCATACCCCGGCACAGGGCGCATGTCCGCGCGGCGCGCTGCCACGGGCGAACGGCAGACGCCGGCGCTCGGGGCAACCGGACCCGGCCAGCAAGCCGCTGGCGGGATCGATCCAAGCCCATTCCACACCCGCCGGTGGCGCGGTCTCCACACCACGCCGGGCCACGGGGCGCAGCACGTCCGCCCAGACCGGGAGCGCGCCGGAGGCGCCGGTGAAGCCGGCCTTGCCGTTGTCGTCACGCCCCACCCAGACCACGGCCAGATAGTCGCCGGTGAATCCCGCGAACCAGCTGTCGCGCAAGCCGTTGGTGGTGCCGGTCTTGCCAGCCACGGGCGGGTGGCCCGGCCACAACCGCCGCAGCCCCCGCGCCGTGCCGCTGCGCACCACCTCGCGCAGGGCTTCGCCGACCAGGAACACCGGAACGGGTTCGGCCGCGCGGCGCACTTTCAGGGCGTAACGCCGGTCGAGCCGGCCGTCGGGCCCGGCCACCGCAAGCACCGCACGCGGTTGCGGGGCGAGTCCACCGCTGGCCAGCGGCTGATACAGGCGGGCCACTTCCATGGGGGTGAAGTCCACGGCCCCCAATAGCAGCGAGGGGAAGGGATCGAGCGCGCGATCCGCGCCCAACCGCTGCAGGGTGCGCACGACGCGCCGCAGGCCCAGCGCCATTCCCAGACGTGCCGTGGCCACGTTGTAAGAATGGGCCAACGCATCGATCAACAGGACCCGCCCATGCCCCTTGCGATCGTAGTTGCGCGGCGTCCAGCGCCGCCCGCCACCGAGTTTCACCGTAAACGGGCTATCGTCCAGCAACGTGGCAAGCGTATATCGCTCGGGGTCCTCCAGCGCGGTGAGAAACACGGCCGGCTTGAGCAGGGAACCCACCGGCCGGCGCGCCTGCAGCGCCCGGTTGAAACCCGCATACCCCGGCCGGCGTCCGCCCACCAGGGCGACCACGTCCCCGCTGCCGGGCCGCATCACCACCACGGCCGCCTCCAGGGTGCCTGGGGCCAACCCGCGAGACTTCTCCAGGCGCCGCAGCCGGCGGGCCACGGCCCGCTCGGCGCGACGCTGCACCAGCGGGTCGAGGGTGGTGAAGATCATCAAGCCCTCGGCCCTCAGATCCTCCTCGCGGTAGTCGCGATGCAACTGCTCGCGCACGAGTTGGATGAAAGCCGGATAGGGCGTGGAGCCGGTCGGCGCTTGTTTCGTGACCCCGAGCGGCCGGGCGCGGGCGGCCGCGGCCTCTTCCCTGCTCAGGATCCCTTCCCGCTCCAGCAATGTGAGCACCAGATCCCGGCGTGCCTTCGCGCGCCGGGGATTCCTGCGGGGGTTGTAGTAGGAAGGGCCCTTGATCATGCCCACCAGCAAGGCGATCTCCTCCGGATGCAGCTGCCCAAGGCGCTTGGCGAAATAGAACTGGGCCCCCAGCGCGAACCCGTGAATGGCGCGCCGACCGTCCTGACCCAGGTACACCTCGTTCAGATAGGCCTCCAGGATTTCGTCCTTGTCGTAGTGGAGCTCGAGCAGCAGGGCCATGGCGGCCTCGTTGAGCTTGCGCCGCAGGGTGCGTTCATTGCTCAGGAAGTAGTTCTTGACAAGCTGCTGGGTCAGCGTGCTGCCGCCCTGGACCGTGCGGCCCGCGCGCAGATTGGCCCAGGCGGCGCGCAGCACCGCCAATGGATCCAGCCCGTGATGCGCGTAGAAATGGCGGTCCTCCACCGCCAGCAGCGTGCGCACCAGCAGCGCGGGGACGTCCCGCAGGCGTACCAGGATGCGGTCCTCCCGCGAAGCGGGATAGATGCTCGCGATGGGCACCGGCTCCAGGCGCACCAGCTCCAGGGTCCGTCCGGACAGGGCCTCGCGCAAACGTCCCACGCGCCCACCGTCGAAGTCCGCGCGCACCAATACCTCGGGGGATGCGGCGGCCGGAAACGGAAAGCCCCGCGTGTAGAAATACACGGTGTCGCCCGCCCGCCGGTACTGACCGGGTTCCCGGACCCTCGGTACCTTACGGTAACGCAGCAATTCCAGGGTCTCGACGAGCTCGGCCGGGCGCAGCGCCGCGCCCGGCTCCACCACCAGCGGTCGGGCGAACACCCTGGCCGGCACCGCCCAGCGCTGCCCTTCGAAGCGGTCCCGGATCTGCACGTCCAGCCACACGAGCCAGGTCAGCCCCGCTCCCACGATCACGACGAACGCCGCGGCCAGCGGTGCGCGCAGCCGCCTCCACAGGGCCCGCCTGGCAGGGCGACGGCGGCGCGGGCGGGCTGGGCGGCGTCTGCGGCTCGTAGGGCTGGAACGCTTGCTGGACACGGCTTGCCAGGGAAAAGCGCTCATTCTACAGTCCCTCACCGTTTCGCACGCCACGGAGAAGCCGGTCCATGCCCCATCCCCCCCTGATCCAAGGACTCCTGCGCCCAGAGGCCTACCCCCATGCGGTCCACGCCGTACGCCTCATCGAGACCCATATCTCCTACGTCTTCCTGACCGGCGTCCACGCCTACAAGGTGAAAAAACCCGTGGAACTGGGTTTTCTCGACTACCGCACGCTGGAGGCGCGGCGACGCTACTGCGAGGAGGAGCTACGGCTCAACCGCCGCCTGGCGCCGCAGCTCTATCTGGACGTGGTGCCGGTGACGGGCTCCGAGGCGGCTCCCCGCATGGAAGGCGCGGGGACGCCGTTGGAGTACGCCGTGAAGATGCGCGAATTCGACCAGCGCGATCTGCTGCCCGAGCATCTCGCCCGCGGCACGTTGGACGACGCATTCTGGAGGCGGCTCGCCCGCCGTATCGCTCGGTTCCACGAGACCATCGACCGCGCGCCCGCGGACGATCCCTGGGGCGCACCGCAGGCCGTCTACCAGGCCATGACCGACAACTTCCATGCGGTGCGCCGGTTCCTGGGCCCGCATCCCGAGCCGCCGGAGCTGGCCTCGGTCGAGACCTGGACGGTGGACCGCCACAGGGAACTCAAACCCCTGTTGGAGACGCGCCGCCGGGAGGGCTACATCCGGGAATGCCACGGCGACATGCACCTGGGCAACATCGCGCTGCTCGATGGAGAACCCGCCATCTTCGACGGCATCGAATTCAATCCGGCCTTCCGCTGGATCGACATCCAGTCCGAATTGGCCTTCCTGCTCATGGACCTGGACGACCGCAACGCCGAGCAGGCCGGTGCGATCGTGCTCAACAGCTGGCTGCAGGCCACGGGCGATTACGCGGGGCTTGCGTTGTTGCGCTTCTACCAGGCCTACCGCGCCATGGTGCGGGCCAAGGTGGAGGCCATCCGGTCGAGCCAGCCGGGTTTAGGCGAGGCGGAGCGCTCGGAACATCGGGACCGTTGCGGCCGCTACGTGGCCCTGGCGCACCGTTACACCCGAGCGCAACGCCGTTTCCTGGCCATCACCGCAGGCGTCTCCGGCACCGGCAAGTCGGCGCTGGCCGACCGACTCTCGCGCCGAACCGGCGCCGTGTGGCTGCGTTCGGACGTGGAACGCAAGCGCCTGTTCGGACTCGCGCCGCTGGAGCGCGCATCGGCTCCGCCCGATCACGGAATCTACACGCCGCAAGCCGGGCGACGCACCTACGCGGTCCTCGCGGACCTGGCCGCCCGGGTGTTGCAGGCGGGGTTTCCCGCGATCGTGGATGCCACGTTCCTGGAGCCGGAACAGCGCGCCGCGTTCCGGGAACTGGCGGGCCACCTGTCCGTCCCCTTCCGGATCCTCTGGCTGCGCGCCGATCCCCAGGTCCTGCGTCGGCGTGTGCAGGAGCGCGCCCGGGGCGGCGCCGATCCCTCCGATGCGGACGTGCGGGTACTGGAAACCCAGCTCGGGCGAATGGCGCCGCCCGGCCCGGACGAGATCGCGTTCGTGGCGGAGCTGGACAGCGCGCAGCACCCGCCCGATGCACTCGCCCGACGGGCGCTGCCCCGCCTGTATGAGACAAACGCGGAAAACCGGTAGAGAGGACTGGAAATCGACTGCAAAGCGGTTACGATGGGCGCTGCGCAAACCTTCGGTGCCCTGCGCGCCGCATGCAGTCACCAACCAACGGAGGACTCCGATGCCTACGAAGACGGCCGCCCTGGGCGGCGCCCTGCTCCTGCTCGCAGCCACCACATCGGCACAGGCCGACGCCACGCTCACTTACCAGTCCAAGCGCACCGGCAAAAACGTCGTGATGATCCACGATGGGATGGTGCGCATGGCCACGCAACAGCCCCAGGGTGGCGGCCAGGCCGTGTCCATCTACGACGGTCACAAAGACCGCTTCATCGTGCTGGACGATGCCAAGCGCAGCTATCTCGTCATGGACAAGGCCACGGTGAGCGAACAGGCCAAGCGGCTCCGGGCCATGCAGCAACAGATGATGGCCCAGATGCGCGAGCGGATGAAGGACATGCCCGAGGAACAGCGCAAGATGCTCGAGCAACAGATGGCGCAGTTCGAAAAGGGCCGACAGGGCGCGGGCCCCAAGGTGGAGGTGCGAAAGACCGGCAAGACCGATGTGGTCAATGGCATCCGCTGCGAGTACTACCAGTCCTACATCGACGGCCGGCCCATGAGCGAGGCCTGCATCGCCGCTGCCCGCAGTCTGGGTCTGTCCGACAAGGACTATCAGGCCATGAAGGACATGTTCGCGTTCATGGGAGACATGGCCCAGGCCTTCAGCGGCGCGAAATCCGGCTCCGCGCAGGGTTTCGAAAACGTGGCCGGACTCCCCGTGCGCACCCGCGATCCCAGCGGCGACGTCATGGAGCTCAAAAAGGTGGACACGGCCCCGGTGGATCCCAAGTTTTTCCAGATCCCCCAGGGTTACAAGCGCACCGATCCCATGCGGCCCATGCCGGGCGGCAAGGCCGGCCGCTGACCACACGGCCCGCCGGGGGCACCCGCCCGGCGGGCCTCAGCCTCCGGTCAATAGGCAGACTGCGTGTGCCGCGATTCCCTCCGCCCGGCCCGCATAGCCCAGCCCTTCGGTGGTGGTGGCCTTGACCCCCACCCGTTCCGGCCCGACACGCAGATCCGCGGCCAGATTGGCACGCATGGTGTCGATGTACGGACGGAGTTTCGGGCGCTGGGCAATCACCGTGCAGTCGACGTTGTGCACGGCGAGACCCGCACGGTCCCGTAACAGCGACACCACACTGCGCAGGAGTTCACGGCTGTCGGCGCCCGCATACCGATCGTCCGTGTCCGGGAAATGGCTGCCGATGTCCCCGAGGGCCGCCGCGCCCAGCAGCGCGTCGCAAAGGGCATGGATCAGCACGTCGCCGTCGGAGTGGGCGATCAGGCCGCGGTCATGGGGTATGGACACGCCGCCGAGCACCACGTGGTCCCCGTCGCCGAAACGGTGCACGTCGAACCCATGCCCGATGCGCAGATCCATCACTCCCGTTCCCTTTGCTGGCGGTGGAGGAAGAATTCCGCCAGATCCAGATCCTCCGGCCGCGTGATCTTGATGTTGTCGGCGCGGCCCTCCACCAGAAGCGGCCGGTGACCGGCGAGTTCCATGGCCGAGGCCTCGTCGGTCACCGCCACCCCCTGCTCCACGGCCTGGCGCAGCGCCTCCCGCAAAGGGCCCAGGCGAAACATCTGGGGCGTCAGCGCGTGCCACAAGGCCGAGCGGTCCACCGTCGCCGCGATGGCGCCGCCCGCGTCGGCGCGCTTGAGCGTGTCCCGCACCGGAACCGCCAGGATCCCGCCCGACACCGACCGGACCGCCGCCTCGACCAGCCGGGCGATGTCCCCATGACGCACACAGGGACGGGCGGCATCGTGGACGAGCACCCAGTCCTCCGGATCCGCCGTTTCCGCCACCACCTCCAGGGCATTCAGCACCGAGTGGCGCCGTTCGGACCCGCCAGGGGCACGGCGGATCCGCCCCACGGCAGCCACCGGAAGCCGCGACCAGTACAGGTCCGGCTCGCTCAGGGCCACCACCACGCCGAGGATACCGGGGAACCCCAGCAACCGCTGTAACGTGTGCTCGATCACCGTGGCCCCGGCCAGCGGCAGATACTGCTTGGGGCGGGCCGCCCGCATCCGACGCCCCACACCCGCCGCAGGCACCACGGCCCACAACCGGAGCCTGTCGCTCATCCGGGTCCGTCCCCGATGACGCGCACCGGCCTGCCCACCCGCAGACCCAGCATCCAGGCGGCGCTGCCTTCCCGCACCGCGATTTCCACCAGCCCGCTGGAGTTCTCGTACCAGAAGGGCTGCCCTACCGCCACCGACCCGAACGTACGGGCCCGCCTGAGCCGCCGCCCGGCCACCTCCACCACCGCGCCGGAAGGCAGGGAAGCCGCGCGCATCCCGGTCATGGCGTTGCCGTAGCGGTCGATGTACGCCACGGCCGCATAGTCCGGTTCCACCGCCGCCAACCGCACGGGGTCGATACCCACCGGTTCCCCTTCCGGCTCGCTGCCGCATGCGATTCGCGCCGCCACGGGCGCGAACACATCACGCCCGTGGAAACTCGCCGATACCCCCGCCTCCGCATCCGGAAGGCGCCAGACCCGCAACTTTCGGGCGCGACTGCACACCACATCGAACAACCCATTGCCCGGCCCCACGAACCAGAACCGCTCCGTGCGGACCACGACGCCCGGCCGGTCCGTCCCCACCCCCGGATCCACCACCGCAAGCACCACCGTGCCGTCGGGCAGCGGGTCCGTGAACGCGGGCAGCAGATAGGCGGCCGGTTCCACCGCGAAGGGAGCCAAGTCCGCCATGAGGTTGACCACGGCTACGCCCGGTGCCCGATGGTGAAGCACCGCTTCCACCTGCCCAAGATACGGCCCCTCGAGCCCGAAGTCCGTGAACAGCGCGATCATGCCGCGGCGTCGAACCCCGCATAAAGGCGAAGGGCCGGCGACGACCGGCCCTTCCCAACCACGACACGGGGGCGCACCCGCCGTCCCCGCTCACTCGTTCCCCGTGGCCTCCAGCGGACGATCGACGAGCTCCACATAGGCCATGGGCGCGTTGTCGCCACGACGGTAGCCACACTTGAGGATCCGAAGATATCCACCCGGACGGTCCCGGTAACGCGGCCCCAGCTCGGAGAACAGCTTGCCCACCGCCTCCTTGTCGCGCAGCCGCGCAAAGGCCAGTCGGCGCTTGGCCACGCTGTCCTCCTTGGCCAGCGTGATCAGCGGCTCGGCCACGCGGCGCAACTCCTTGGCCTTGGGCAGTGTGGTCTTGATCAGCTCCTCGCGGAACAAGGACACCGCCATGTTGCGGAACATCGCCTCGCGATGCTTCGTCGTGCGGTTCAGCTTCCTTCCTGCGTAACGATGACGCATGACTCAGATCTCCTGAAAGCGGCGTGTTCTGGGTCTGGTGGTGGCTCAGCCCGACTTCAGCTCCGGCGGCGGCCAGTTCTCCAGCTTCATGCCCAGCGAAAGGCCGTGCTGCCCGAGCACGTCCTTGATCTCCGTGAGCGATTTCTTGCCCAGGTTCGGCGTCTTCAACAACTCCACCTCGGTCTTCTGGATCAAATCGCCGATATAGTGGATGTTCTCCGCCTTGAGGCAGTTGGCCGATCGCACGGTGAGTTCCAAGTCGTCCACGGGACGCAACAGGATCGGATCGACTTCGGCCGGCTTGCCTTTCGGCTTTTCATGTTCCTCGCCTTCCAGCTCCACCAGCACGGAGAGCTGCTGCTGCAGGATGCGCGCCGCCTCCCGCACGGTCTCCTCCGGGTCCACGGTCCCATTGGTCTCCAGGGTGAGGATCAACCGGTCAAGATCCGTACGCTGTTCCACCCGGGCACTCTCCACCGCGTAGGCCACGCGCCGGATGGGGCTGAAGCTCGCATCCAGGACGAGGCTTCCGATGTTGCGGTACTCCTGCTGGCGGCGCACCGAGGCCGGCTGGTAGCCCCGGCCCATCTCGACCTTCATCCGCATGTTGAGTTGGGCGCCCTCGGTGAGCGTGGCGATGTGATGCTCGGGATTGACGATCTCGATATCGGCCTCGGCCTGGATGTCGGCGGCGGTCACCACGCCCGGACCCTGTTTGTTGATCTGCAGGAAACCCTCGGCCTTGTCGTTCATCCGGATGGCCAGACCCTTGAGGTTGAGGAGGATCTCCACCACGTCCTCCTTGACACCTTCGATGGCGGTGTACTCATGGAGAACGCCCTCGATCTCGGCTTCCACCACGGCAGCCCCCGGGATGGACGAGAGCAGGATGCGGCGCAAGGCATTGCCCAGCGTATACCCATAGCCGCGTTCCAACGGCTCCAGGACGATCCGGGCCTCCGTGGGCGCCTTGCTCTGCACATCGATGACCGTCGGCCTCAGCAATTCATTCAACGTGCCCATGTCTCGTGTTCATCTCCATTGCATCTGTGCCGGCCCGCGGGGCCGGTCTCCGGTGGACCCGGGCGCGCCGGGAAAAGTTCCCGCACGCGGGCCGCCCGACGGCGGGCGCGTTAGTTACTTGGAGTACAGCTCGACCACCAGCGATTCGTTGATCTCGGCGGGCAGATCGCTGCGCTCGGGCACGCTCTTGAACACCCCCTTGAGGGCCTTCGGATCCACTTCGAGCCACTCGTCGAAGCCGAACTGTTCCCGAATCCGCATGGCGTCCTGAATCCGGAGCTGTTTCTTGGCCTTGTCGCGGATCTCGATCTCGTCGCCCGGCTTGACCTGATAGGAGGGAATGTTCACCACACGCCCGTTGACCAGTACCGCCTTGTGGCTGACCAACTGGCGCGCCTCGGCGCGGGTGACGGCAAAACCCATCCGATACACCACGTTGTCGAGGCGGGTCTCCAGCAATTGCAGCAGGTTCTCGCCCGTCGAACCCTTGCGCCGCGAGGCTTCCTTGAAATAGTTACGGAACTGGCGCTCCAACACGCCGTACATACGGCGCAACTTCTGCTTCTCGCGCAACTGCAACCCGTAGTCCGTCACTCGGGCGCGGCGGTCTCCGTGCTGCCCAGGCGGTCGATCCATCTTGCACTTGGAGTCCAGTGCGCGCACCGGGCTCTTGAGCATCAGGTCCGTGCCCTCGCGACGGCTCAGCTTGCATTTCGGTCCCAGATATCTGGCCATGGGTCTGTTCTCTCGGTCGCCTCAGACGCGCCGGCGCTTGGGCGGCCGGCATCCGTTGTGCGGGATGGGGGTCACATCGTTGATGGCCGTGATCTGGAAACCCACGGCGTTGAGCGCGCGGATGGCCGATTCACGGCCCGGCCCTGGCCCCTTCACGTTCACCTCGAGGGTCTTCATGCCGTACTCGAGCGCGGCCGTCCCGGCCCGCTCGGCGGCCACCTGCGCCGCGAACGGTGTGCTTTTGCGTGACCCGCGAAAGCCCGATCCGCCGGCGGTCGCCCAACACAGGGTATTGCCCTGCCGGTCGGTGATCGTGACGATGGTGTTGTTGAACGAGGCGTGGATATGGGCCACGCCATCGGTCACCGTCTTCCTGACCTTCTTTCGGGATCGTGCTGGTGCCTTAGCCATAGAACCTTACCGTCTTACCGTATTCCTGTCGTTCGTTACTTGCGGATCGGGCGTCGCGGACCCTTGCGGGTACGGGCGTTGGTCCGTGTCCGCTGCCCGCGAACGGGCAATCCGCGCCGATGACGGATCCCCCGGTAACAGCCCAGATCCATCAAGCGCTTGATGTTCATGTTGACCTCGCGGCGCAGATCCCCCTCCACCGTGTATTTGCTGGTGGCGGCGCGCAGACGGTCCACCTGATCCTCGGTGAGATCCCGTACGCGCGCATCCATGGGGACGCCCGCCTCCTCGCAAATCTTCCGCGACCGCGTGCGCCCGATGCCATAGATCGACTGCAGCGCGATCCAGGTCTGCTTGCGGTCGGGGACGTTGATTCCGGCGATACGTGCCATCTCAGCGTACTCCTGCGTTCATGTTCGTTCCGTCAGCCCTGGCGCTGTTTGTGGCGCGGATCCTTGCAGATCACGCGGACCACCCCGTGACGCCGGATGATCTTGCAATCGCGGCAGATCTTCTTCACCGATGCACGCACCTTCATCTTTGCTTCCTCTCGCTCGTTCCCGGCGGCGGCCCGCCATCACCGCACCACACCGCCGCGACCATAACTCTTCAGATTCGCCTTCTTCATCAGCCCTTCATACTGATGGGACATCAAGTGCGCCTGCACCTGCGCCATGAAGTCCATCACCACCACCACGATGATCAACAGCGAGGTTCCCCCGAAATAGAACGGCACGTTCCACGCCAGGATCAGGAACTCGGGCAGCAGGCACACCGCCGTGATGTAGATCGCCCCCACTGCCGTCAGCCGGGTCAGCACCTTGTCCAGGTAACGCGCCGTCTGCTCGCCCGGACGAATGCCCGGGATGAACGCGCCCGAACGCTTGAGATTGTCCGCCGTCTCCCGAGAGTCGAACACGATCGCGGTATAGAAAAAACAGAAGAACACGATCGCGATCGCGTACAGCAAGACGTACAACGGTTGTCCCGGGGAGAGCATGCCCGCGATGTCCTGCAACCAGCGCATCCCTTCCCCATGCCCGAGCCACTGCCCCAGCGTCGAAGGAAACAGAATGATGCTGGAGGCGAAGATCGGCGGAATCACGCCCGCCATGTTCAACTTCAGCGGTAGATGGGTGGACTGCGCCGCATAGAGTCTGCGGCCCTGCTGCCGCTTGGCGTAGTTGACCGTGATCCGCCGCTGACCGCGCTCCACGAACACCACGAAACCGGTGACCACCACGGCCAGGGCGAACAGCAGGATCACGAGCGCCGGCGAAAGCTCCCCGGTGCTGGCCAGCTCCAACGTGCCTCCGATCGCCGAAGGCAGCCCCGCCACGATGCCGGCGAAGATGATCATGGAGATTCCGTTGCCGATGCCACGCTCGGTGATCTGCTCGCCCAACCACATGAGGAACATGGTTCCGGTGACCAGTGTCACCGTCGCCGTGAACACGAACCCGGGGCCCGTGGTCAGCGCCACGCCCTGATTCTGCAGGGCGATGGACACACCGATGGCCTGAAAGGTGGCCAGGCCCACCGTGGCATATCGGGTGTACTGGGTGATCTTGCGCCGGCCGGATTCGCCCTCTTTCTTCAGTTCCTTGAGCGTGGGAATCACCGCAGTCATCAATTGCAGAATGATCGAGGCCGAGATGTACGGCATGATCCCCAGCGCAAACAGGCTCAAGCGCTCGAGCGCGCCACCCGAGAACATGTTGAACATGCCGAGGATGGTGCCGGATTGCTGGTCGAAGAAGCGGGCCATGGCCTCCGGGTCGATCCCCGGGACCGGGATGAAGGTCCCGATCCGGTACACGACCAGCGCAATGGCCAAGAAGGCCAGTCGCCTACGCAGCTCCGTGATCTTCGTGAGCCCGCCGATCCCTGCGCCGATGCCGGAGGTGGTGCTGCCCGCTGCGGCCATGCCCTGCTACGCCCGCCTCAGTCTTCCAGAACCTGGCCGCCCGCCGCCTCGATGGCCGCACGCGCTCCCCTTGTCACGGCCAGGCCCCGCACCGTGACCGCCTTGTCGAGCTTGCCCGACAGGATCACCTTCACCCGCTTCACACGCGAGTTGATCAGGCCGGCCTTGCGCAGTGCGTCCATATCGATCACCTCGGCATCCACCACGCCCAATTCGTGCAGACGGATCTCGTCGGCGAGCCGCGCCTTGCGCGAACGAAAGCCGATTTTCGGCAGGCGGCGCTGTAGCGGCATCTGCCCGCCCTCGAAACCCACCTTGTGGAAACCACCGGAACGTGATTTCTGACCCTTGTGGCCCCGCCCGCCGGTCTTGCCCAGCCCCGAGCCGATCCCGCGCCCCACGCGCTTGGCGTGCGGCCGGCTGCCCGCCGCCGGTCGCAGGGTATTGAGCTTCACCATTTCACACCTCCTCGACCCGCAGCAGATAGGCGATCTTGTCGATCATGCCCCGGTTCTGCGGCGTATCGGCCACGACCACACTGTGATGCATGCGCCGCAAACCCAGACCACGCGCACAGGCCTTGTGATTCTTCAGCCGCCCGTTGAGGCTGCGGACCAGGGTCACCTTGATCTGCCGACTCATCGTACTCACCCCACGATCTCTTCGACGCGCTTGCCGCGCTTTGCGGCGATCTCCTCCGGCGCCTTGAGCTGCTGCAGGCCGTTCAGCGTCGCCTTGACCACGTTGACCGGATTGCGCGAGCCGATACACTTGGCCAGCACGTTGCGCACGCCCATGACCTCGAACACGGCGCGCATGGCCCCGCCGGCGATGATTCCGGTACCCTCGGAGGCCGGCTGCATGTAGACCTTCGCGGCCCCGTGCCGCCCCACCACCGCGTAGTGCAGCGTCCCCTCGTTGAGCGGGATCTGCACCTGCTCCTTGCGGGCCTTCTCCATGGCCTTGCGGATGGCCAGCGGCACCTCGCGGGCCTTGCCATAGCCCACACCGATACGGCCTTCGCCATCGCCGACCACGGTCAGCGCCGTGAAACCGAACTGCCGCCCGCCCTTGACCACCTTGGCCACCCGGTTGACGGCGATCAGCTTTTCGTTCAGGCCGTCGGCGATTCTCGCGTTGTCACCACCCGTTGCCATGACTGTTCCTCACCCTCTAGAACTGTAACCCGGCCTCGCGCGCCGCTTCCGCCAGCGCCTTCACCCGGCCGTGGTACTTGAATCCACTGCGGTCGAAGGCCACCTTCGTGATGCCCTTCTCCTTGGCCCGCTCGGCGACCACCTGTCCGACGCGGGCCGCCGCCTCGCGGTTGCCCGTGGAATCCAGCCCCTCGCGGATGTCCTTCTCCAGGGTCGAGGCCGCCACCACCACATGCGCCGCATCCGGCGCGATGACCTGCGCATAGATGTGCCGGGGCGTCCGATGCACGCTCAACCGATAGGCTCCGAGCTCACGGATCTTCGCTCGCGCCTTGCGCGCCCTGCGCAGTCGGGAGGTCTTCTTGTCCATGGTCTGAATCTCCGCTGGCCGCTTACTTCTTCTTGGCTTCCTTACGGACGATGTGCTCGTCCGCATACCGCACGCCCTTGCCCTTGTACGGTTCGGGCGGCCGGAAGGCGCGAATCTCCGCCGCCGTCTGACCCACCTGCTGCTTGTCGATGCCCTTGACCACCACCTCGGTCTGGCTCGGTGTCTCGATCTGGACACCTTCGGGGATGGGATAGTCCACCGGGTGCGAAAAACCCAGGGTCAGATTGAGCACCTTGCCCTGCACCTGGGCGCGATACCCCACGCCCACCAGCTGGAGGCGCCGCTCGAAACCCTGGCTCACGCCCGTCACGGCGTTGTTCACCAAGGCGCGCAGCGTGCCGGCCATGGCGCTGGAAGTTCCCTGGGGCTCGAAGGTCACCCGCCCGTCCTCCACTCGCACCTCGACGGCGGGGTGTAAAGGGACCTCCAGGCTCCCCTTGGGCCCCTTGACCATGATGGACCCGTCGGTGATCGCGACCTGCACGCCGGTGGGAATCGACACTGGATTTCTTGCGATCCTGGACATACCCCAGTCCCTCCTCAGGCGACCACACAGAGCACTTCGCCGCCGACACCCTCGGCGCGCGCCCGGCGGTCCGTCATGACCCCCTTGGACGTGCTGACCACGGCAATCCCGTAGCCGCCCAGCACGCGGGGCAGGTCCTCCTTGCCGCGATAGATGCGCAGCCCCGGGCGGCTCACCCGTTCGATCCGCTCGATCACCGGGCTGCCCCGGTGATATTTGAGCTCGACCACGAGCGTTTTTTTCACACCATCGGCCTCTACCCGGTAGTCCTGGATGTATCCCTCCTCCTTGAGGACTTTCGCGATGGCCTCCTTCAGCTTCGAGGAGGACATCGCCACTTCCTTCTTTTCCGCGCGCTGCCCGTTGCGGATCCGGGTCAGCATGTCCGCGATGGGGTCACTCATGCTCATGACGTCTTCCCCTGTGTCCGCCGGCTCACCAACTCGCCTTCACGAGACCGGGGATGTCGCCCCGCATGGCGGCCTCGCGCAATTTGTTGCGACCCAGAGCGAACTTGCGATAGTAGCCCTTGGGCCGGCCCGTGATCTTGCAGCGGTTACGCAGCCGCACCGGGCTGGAATCGCGCGGCAGTTTCTGCAGCTTCACCACCGCGGCCATACGTTCCTCGTAGGACACCTGGGGATCGGCGATGATCGCCTTCAATGCCGCCCGTTTGGCCGCATGCTTGCGCACGAGCCGCTCGCGCCGCCTTTCACGCTCGACCATTGACACCTTCGCCATGGTTCCAGTCGCTCCTCAATGTTTGAATGGGAAGTTGAACGCCGCCAGCAGCGCCCGCGCTTCCTCGTCGGTGCGCGCCGTGGTGGTGATGGTGATGTCCATGCCACGCAGCGCATCGATCTTGTCGTAGTCGATCTCGGGGAACACGATCTGCTCTCGGATCCCCATGCTGTAATTGCCCCGCCCGTCGAAGGCCTTGGGGCTGAGCCCGCGAAAGTCCCGGATTCTCGGGATGGCCACGTTGATCAGGCGTTCCAGGAAGTCGTACATGCGCCGGCCGCGCAAGGTCACCTTGCAGCCGATCGGCCAGCCCTCCCGAATACCGAAGCCCGCCACGGATTTGCGCGCCCGGGTGACCACCGGCTTTTGTCCGGCGATGCGGGCCATGTCGTCCATGGCATGCTCGATGACCTTCTTGTTGCCCACGGCCTCGCCCAATCCCATGTTCAACGTGATCTTCTCGATCCGCGGCACCTGCATGACGCTCTTGTAGCCGAAACGGACCATCAGGTCCTTGCGTACCTGGTCGCGGTACTGTGCCTGTAGGTCGCCCATCACGCGTCCACCACTTCGCCGTTGGATTTGAAATACCGGACCTTGCGGCCTTCGATGACCTTGAAGCCCACGCGGTCGCCCTTGCCGGTGGCGGGATTGAACAACTGTACGTTGGAGACGTGGATCGGCATCTCCTTCTCCACGATCCCGCCCGCGCTGCCGGTATGCGGGTTGGCCTTGACGTGCTTCTTGGCCATGTTGAGGCCTTCGACCACCACGCGATCATCGTCGAGCACGCGCAGCACGGTGCCGCGCCGGCCCTTGTCCTTGCCGGCGATGGCGATCACGTCGTCGCCCTTCCTGATACGCCTCATGCCCGTCGCTCCTCCACTGTGCGCCAGCCCCGTCACAGCACCTCGGGGGCGAGCGAAATGATCTTCATGAACCGCTCGGTGCGCAGCTCCCGGGTCACCGGCCCGAAAATACGCGTCCCGATGGGCTGGAGCTGGTTGTTCAGCAATACCGCCGCATTGCCGTCGAAGCGGATCACCGACCCGTCCGGGCGCCGCACGCCCTTGGCCGTACGTACCACCACCGCGTTGTAGACGTCCCCTTTCTTGACCCGCCCGCGCGGGGCGGCGTCCTTGACGCTGACCTTGATCAGGTCCCCGATGCCGGCATAGCGGCGCTTGGATCCGCCCAGCACCTTGATGCACTGCACGGTGCGCGCACCGCTGTTGTCCGCCACGTCCAGAACCGTCTGCATCTGAATCATCGTCGTGCCCCCGTCGCGTCGCCGCCGTCAGCCGCCGGACCGTTCCACCACTTCCACCAAGGTCCAGGCCTTGGTCTTGGACAGCGGCCGGCACTCACGGATGCGCACCACATCACCCGCACGGCAGGTATTGTCCTCGTCGTGGACGTGCAACTTGGTCGAACGACGGATGTACTTGCCGTAGAGCGGGTGGCGTACGTGCCGCTCCACCAACACGGTGATGGTCTTGTCCATCTTGTCGCTCACGACCCGGCCCACGACCGTGCGCTGGATCTTCTGCTTCTCACTCATCGCGTCTCACTCCGGGCACGCCGTTCGTTGAGGATGGTCTTGATCCGCGCAATGTCCCTGCGTGCCTTGCCGAACTGGTCTGGCCGGGGGAACTGCCCCGCACCGCGCTGCATGCGCAGGTTGAACTGTTCGCGGCGCTTGGCCAGGAGCTCTTTGTGCAGCTCCTCGTCCGACATCTTGCGCAATTCGCTCGCTTTCATCCTTCCAAGTCCGTGTCTTCGTTCGTCGTCACATGGGCTGCCGCGAGACGAACACCGTCTTCACCGGCAACTTGGCGGAGGCCCTTCGGAACGCTTCGCGCGCCACGCTCTCCGGCACCCCCTCGATCTCATAGAGCATACGGCCGGGCTGCACCTTCGCGACCCAGTACTCCACGTTGCCCTTGCCTTTGCCCATTCGGACCTCGAGGGGTTTCTTGGTCACCGGAACGTCCGGGAAGATGCGGATCCACAACTTGCCACCGCGCCGGACGTGGCGCGTGATGGCGCGGCGGGCCGCCTCGATCTGACGCGCCGTGATGCGGGCGCGCCCGATGCTCTTGAGCCCATACTCGCCGAAGCTGACGCGATTGGCCGACAGAGCCAGCCCCCGGTTGCGGCCCTTCTGCTGTTTCCTGAACTTGGTTCTCTTCGGTTGCAACATGGCTCGTCAGTGCCCCTCGAAATCGGTCCCACCCGCGCTCAGTGTTTGGCCGGCTGTGCCTTCTTCGACGTGCCGGCTTCGCCACGCTTGGTGTCGAGATCGAACACCTCGCCCTTGAAGATCCACACCTTCACCCCGATGACCCCGTACGTGGTGTTGGCCTCTGCGAAGCCGTAGTCGATGTCCGCGCGCAGGGTGTGCAGCGGCACACGCCCCTCGCGGTACCATTCACTGCGGGCGATCTCGGCACCGCCCAAGCGCCCTGACACCTGCACCTTCACGCCCAGGGCCCCCAGGCGCATCGCGTTGCCGACGGCACGCTTCATGGCACGCCGGAACATGATGCGGCGCTCGAGCTGCTGGGCGATCCCCTCGGCAACGAGCTGCGCCTCCAACTCCGGCTTGCGCACCTCTTCGATACCGACCCGGACTTCCTTTACGGGCAGGCCCATGCGCCGCGCCACCTCGGCGCGCAGCGCCTCCACGTCCTCCCCTTTCTTACCGATCACCACGCCCGGGCGTGCCGTATGAATGGTGATGAACGCCGAGTTGGCCGGCCGCTCGATCTGAATGCGGCTCACGGAGGCATGCGCGAGCTTCTTCTTGATGAAGTCGCGAATGCTCAGATCGGCGAGGAGATTGCGCGCGTACTCCCCCCGTTCTGCGTACCACTTGGAATTCCAGTCCGCCGCAACGCCGAGCCGAAACCCGGTCGGATGTACCTTCTGCCCCATGAGCCGAGTCTTCCTTCTTGATCCAGTGGTTATTCGTCCGCCACCATCACGGTGATGTGGCTGGTCCGCTTCAGGATCCGGTTGGCCCGCCCCTTGGCCCGGGGCCGGATCCGCTTGAGGGTGGGGCCCTCGTCCACGTAGATGCGTGAGACCCGCAGCTCGTCCACGTCGAGGCCCTCGTTGTGCTCGGCGTTGGCGATGGCGGACTCCAACACCTTCTTCACGATGCCCGCCCCCTTCTTTGGGCTGTAGCTCAGGATCTGCAGCGCGTTTTCCACGGGCAAGCCGCGGATCTGGTCCACGACCAGCCGGCATTTCTGGGGAGAGATCCGAGCGAACCTGAGTTTCGCTGACACTTCCATCACGTCGCCTTCCTCGTCTGCCGCCCGCTCAGCGCCTGCCCTTGGCCTTCTTGTCCGCCGCGTGGCCCCGATAGGTCCGCGTGACGGCGAACTCGCCGAGCTTGTGTCCCACCATGTTTTCCGAGACGAGCACCGGAACGTGCTGACGCCCGTTGTGCACGGCGATGGTGAGCCCCACCATCTCCGGCACGATCATGGACCGCCTGGACCACGTCTTGATGGGCCGGCGGTCGTTGGTCGCCGCCGCCGCGCGCACCTTCTTCATCAAATGCTCGTCTACGAACGGGCCTTTCTTCAGTGATCTGGGCACGTCTCGAAGCCTCTCATCCCATCACGATTTACGCCGGCGCACGATGAACTTGTCCGTGCGCTTGTTCTTGCGGGTCTTGTGACCCTTCGTCGGCACCCCCCACGGCGTGACGGGGTGGCGCCCGCCCGAGGTGCGTCCTTCGCCGCCGCCATGCGGGTGATCCACCGGATTCATGGCCACGCCCCGCACCGTGGGCCGCACCCCGCGCCACCGGGAGGCACCGGCCTTGCCTAGCTTCTCCAGATTGTGCTCGGCATTGCCCACTTCGCCGATGGTCGCACGGCATTCGGCCAAGATCTTGCGCATCTCGCCGGAGCGCAGGCGCAGCGTCGCGTAACGGCCTTCACGCGCAACGAGCTGGGCGCTGGTTCCGGCCGCGCGCGCCAACTGCGCGCCCTTGCCCGGTTTGAGCTCGATGGCGTGCACCACCGTACCCACCGGGATGTTGCGCAGCGGCAGGGTATTGCCCGGCTTGATGGGCGCCTCGCGCCCGGAGACCACGGCATCGCCGGCCGCCAGCCCCTTGGGCGCCAGGATGTAACGCCGTTCTCCGTCCGCATAGAGCAGCAACGCCAGGTTCGCCGTGCGGTTCGGATCGTACTCGAGCCGCTCCACCCGGGCCGGGACCCCGTCCTTGTCCCGACGGAAATCCACGATCCGGTAACGCTGCTTGTGACCACCTCCCCGGTGGCGCGTGGTGATCCTCCCGGCGTGGTTGCGCCCGCCGCTCTTGGTCTTCTTGGAAACGAGGGGCCGGTAAGGCGCACCCTTGTGGAGGCCCTCCTGCACCACCTTCACCACGAAACGTCGCCCGGGGCTGGTGGGTTTTGCCTTGATCACCGCCATGCTCGATGCTCCTAGCTTTCCGTACCCGTGAGGTCGATGTCGTAGCCCGGCATCAGCGTGACGTAGGCCTTTTTCCAGTTGGACCGGCGTCCCATGCGCTGCCCGAACCGCTTGACCTTGCCTTTCGTGTTCACGATGCGCACGGCCTTCACCTTGACATCGAACAGCCGCTCGACGGCCTTGCGCACCTCCGGCTTGGTTGCGTCGGAGGCCACCCGAAACACGTGTTGCTGCGCCGCGTCGGCCAACCGCGCACTCTTCTCCGAGACGTGCGGAGCAACCAGAACCTGAAGAAGACGCTCCTCGTTCATGCCAGCCACTCCTCGATCTTGCGCAACGCCCCGACCGTGATCAGCACCTTCTCACGGGTGAGCAGATTGACCGGGTTGAGCTCGTGGGGTTCCACCGCATCGACACCCACGAGGTTGCGCGCCGCCAACCCCAGCTCCCGGTTCACCTCCTCGACCACGACCAGCACCGAGGGCAGACCGAGTTCGCGCAGACGCGCCGCCAGCTCCCGCGTCTTCGGGGCGTCTACCGTGAAAGACTCCACCACGACGAGCCGCTCCGTTCGCGCCAGCTCGGATAGAATCGCGCGCATGGCGCCCCGATACATCTTTTTGTTCAGCTTCTGGCGGTGATCGCGCGGCCGGGCCGCGAAGGTCACGCCACCACCTCGCCACAGCGGGCTGCGGATCGTGCCGGCTCGCGCCCGCCCCGTCCCTTTCTGCCGCCAGGGCTTGGCCCCGCCGCCGCGCACGTCCGAACGGCTCTTTTGGGCCTTGGTCCCCGAGCGCGCGCCGGCCAGATAGGCCGTCACCGCCTGGTGTACGAGCGCTTCGTTGAACGGTGCGCCAAACGCGCCTTCGGCGAGCTTCACGGCCGCGCCGGAGTCCATCGTCTTGAGTTCCATCGCCCTCACCCTCCGGCCTTCACGCTCGGGGTGACGATCACGTCCCCCATACGGGCGCCGGGGACCGCCCCTTTGATGAGCAACAGGGAGCGTTCCGGGTCCACGCGCACCACTTCCAGGTTCTGCACGGTGGTCCTGCGGTTGCCCATCTGTCCCGCCATCTTCTTGCCCTTGAACACGCGACCGGGCGTTTGGCATTGACCCACCGAACCCGGGGCCCGATGGGAAACCGAATTGCCGTGGGTGGCATCCTGGCTGCGGAAGTTGTGGCGCTTGATGGTGCCCTGATAGCCCTTGCCCTTGCTGGTCCCCGTCACGTCGACCTTCTGGCCCACCTCGAACAAATCCACACGGAGCTCGGCCCCCGGCGCGAGCTCCTCGCCCTCTCCCTCGGCCAGACGGAACTCCCAGAGGCCCCGCCCGGGTTCCACCCCCGCCTTGGCGAAATGGCCGGCCAAGGGCCGCGTCACGCGGATGGCCCGACGGACACCCACGGTCACCTGCACGGCCCGATAGCCGTCGCGTTCCGGGGTGCGCACCTGAGTGACCCGGTTGGGCTCCACATGGACAACCGTCACCGGAACGGACCGCCCGTCCTCGGCGAAAATCCGGGTCATCCCGATCTTCCTTCCAACCAATCCCAGCGTCATCGTCGTTTCGTCCGTAGCTACCGAGTTCTCGAGTCGGGCACCGGCGCCACCCCCGGCCCCCAGCTCGTCAATCTGCGCTTTTAGCGTTCGTGGCCCGATGCAGGAGGTCCTGCATCGGGCCACGGGAAGCGCGGAATTATGACAGAAAACCGCGCGGCATAAAACCAGCTTTTGCGGCTCTCTTTTTGCGACACGAACCAGGGAGCCGCCCCCGGCCCGCGAGGCGCCCTGCCGGGGTTCGGCCACCGGGTATACCTAAACGGCGGTCGAGGTACCGCCTTGAAGGCCGTCTGACGCGGCGGGCAGCGCACGCCACCCCGCCGACCCGCCTGAACAGGCCCGCCCGCTACGCTGGATACGGCTCACACGCGCACCGCTCACGACGCCTTGACCGCGACCTAACCCAGCTTGATCTGCACGTCCACGCCTGCGGGAAGGTTCAGCCGCATCAGGGCGTCCACGGTCTTGTCCGTGGGTTCGAGGATCTCCATCAGGCGTTTGTGCGTACGGATCTCGTACTGATCCCGCGCGTTTTTGTTCACGTGGGGCGAGATCAATATCGTGAACCGCTCCTTGCGCGTGGGCAGGGGAATCGGCCCCTTGACCAAGGCCCCACTCTTCTTCGCCGTGTCCACGATCTCCTGGGCGGAGCGGTCGATCACACGATGATCGAAGCCTTTGAGGCGTATGCGGATGCGTTGACTCGCTGCCATGGGTACCAACCCTTGTCTCTTCTGTACAGGGCCCGCGGATGTCCGGGACACCCGCGGGTTCACGTCGTCCTTCCGCTGGCGTGTATGCTATTCGAGGATCTTGGTGACCACGCCGGCACCGACCGTGCGACCCCCCTCCCGGATCGCAAACCGTAATCCCTCCTCCATCGCAATCGGCGCAATCAGCGATACCGTCATCTTCACATTGTCCCCAGGCATCACCATCTCCACTCCCTCCGGCAAATCCACCGATCCCGTCACATCCGTCGTCCGAAAATAAAACTGCGGCCGATACCCAGAGAAAAACGGCGTATGACGACCCCCCTCCTCCTTCGACAAAATATATACCTCCGCCTCAAACTTCGTGTGCGGCGTGATCGATCCCGGCTCGGCCAACACCTGACCTCGCTCCACCTCGTCTCGCTTCGTCCCCCTCAACAACACCCCAACATTGTCACCCGCAACTCCCTCATCCAGCAGCTTGCGGAACATCTCCACACCCGTCACCGTGGTCTTCGTCGTCTCCCGAAGTCCCACAATCTCTACCTCATCCCCAACCTTCACCTTGCCCCGCTCAATCCGACCCGTCACCACCGTGCCACGACCACTAATACTGAACACATCCTCAATCGGCATCAAAAACGGCTGGTCCACCGGACGGTCCGGCTCCGGGATGTACTCGTCCATCGCGTCCATCAACTTCAATATCGACGGCACGCCAATCTCCGACTCGTCCCCCTCCAGCGCCTTCAACGCCGAACCCACCACAATCGGAACATCATCACCAGGAAACTCATACTGGTTCAATAGATCCCGAACCTCCATCTCCACCAGCTCCAACAGCTCGGGATCATCCACCATGTCCGCCTTGTTCATGTACACCACAACATACGGAACACCCACCTGACGCGCCAGCAAAATATGCTCCCGCGTCTGCGGCATCGGACCGTCCGCCGCCGACACCACCAATATCGCTCCATCCATCTGCGCCGCACCCGTGATCATGTTCTTCACATAATCCGCATGACCCGGACAGTCCACATGCGCATAATGACGCTTCGGCGTCTCATACTCCACATGCGCCGTCGCAATCGTGATCCCCCGCGCTCGCTCCTCCGGCGCATTGTCAATCTGATCGTACGCCTTGAAATCCGCACCCTGAAACTTCTCCGCACTCACCTTCGTCAACGCCGCCGTCAACGTCGTCTTCCCATGGTCCACATGACCAATCGTCCCCACATTCACATGCGGCTTCGTGCGCTCAAACTTTTCTTTGGCCACGGCGTATTCCTCTCCAGAATGGTTCTGTTAGCAGTTCAGTTGCGTACGGTAGCAGGTCAAGAGGCCCGCTTGATGACCTGTTCGGCGACGTTGGCGGGTGCCTCGGCGTATTTCTCGAACTCCATCGAATAGGTCGCCCGTCCCTGGGTCGCCGAGCGCAGATCGGTGGCATAGCCGAACATCTCCGCCAGGGGCACTTCGGCGCGGATCACCTTGCCCGCCGGCGCGTCGTCCATGCCCTGCAGCACCCCACGACGGCGGTTGATGTCGCCCATGACATCGCCCATGTACTCCTCCGGGGTGACCACTTCCACCTTCATGATGGGCTCGAGAAGCACCGGGTTCGCCTTCAACGCACCCTCCTTGAAGGCCATGGACCCAGCGATCTTGAAGGCCATTTCCGAAGAGTCCACCTCGTGGTAGGAGCCATCGAACAGGGTGACCTTGACATCCACCACCGGGTAGCCCGCGACCACCCCGTTTTCCATCTGTTCTTGCACACCCTTGTCCACGGCGGGGATGTATTCCTTGGGCACCACACCGCCGACGATGGCATTGACGAACTCGTACCCGCCGCCCCGCTCCAGGGGCTCGAGACGCAACCAGACGTGGCCATACTGGCCTCGCCCGCCGGTCTGGCGCACGAACTTGCCTTCCTGTTCAACGCTCTTGCGGATGGTCTCCCGATAGGCCACCTGCGGGGCACCCACGTTGGCCTCCACCTTGAACTCGCGACGCAGCCGATCGATGATGATCTCGAGGTGCAATTCACCCATGCCCGAGATGATCGTCTGCCCGGACTCCTCGTCCGTGCGCACCCGGAACGACGGATCCTCCTGCGCCAGCTTCTGCAGGGCGATACCCATCTTTTCCTGGTCCGCCTTGGTCTTGGGCTCGACGGCCACGGAGATCACGGGCTCCGGAAACTCCATGCGCTCGAGCACGATGGGCGCGTCGATGGCGCACAGGGTGTCGCCCGTAGTCACATCCTTGAGGCCCACGGCCGCAGCGATGTCACCGGCCCGCACCTCCTTGATCTCGTCACGGTGGTTGGCATGCATCTGCAGCAGCCGCCCGCATCGCTCCTTCTTGCCCTTGGTGGAATTCAGCACCGTGTCACCCGAGGTGATCACGCCCGAATACACCCGGAAGAAGGTCAGCGTGCCCACATACGGGTCCGTGGCGATCTTGAAGGCCAGCGCGGAGAAGGGCTCGTCGTCGGAAGGCTTGCGTTCGATCTCCGCCTCGCTCTCGGGATCGATCCCCCGGATGGCGGGAATGTCCACCGGCGAAGGCAGGTAGTAGATCACCGCGTCGAGCATGGCCTGCACGCCCTTGTTCTTGAAGGCCGAACCGCACAACGCGGGCACGATCTCGCCGGCCAGCGTGCGCTGGCGCAGACCCTCGCGGATCTCCTCCTCGGTGAGCTCGCCACCCTCGAGGTATTTGTCCATGAGCTCTTCGTTGGCCTCGGCGGCCGCCTCCACCATGGCGTCGTGCCACTGCTGACAGGCATCGGCCATGTCGGAGGGAATGTCCTCGAGCCGGTAGGTGGCGCCCATGTCGGCCTCGTTCCAATAGATGGCCTTCATGCGGATCAGGTCCACCACGCCCTTGAAATCCTCCTCCGCCCCGATGGGAAGCTGAATGGGCACGGCCTGGGACCCGAGCCGGTCGCGGATCTGTTCCACCACGCGCAGGAAGTCCGCGCCGGCGCGATCCATCTTGTTCACGAACGCAATGCGCGGCACCTCGTACTTGTTGGCCTGACGCCAGACCGTCTCGGACTGCGGTTCCACCCCGCCCACGGCGCAGAACACCGCCACTGCCCCATCGAGCACACGCAGCGAGCGCTCCACCTCGATGGTAAAATCCACGTGTCCCGGCGTGTCGATGATGTTGATGCGGTATTCCGGGAACTGCTGGTCCATGCCCCGCCAGAAGCAGGTCGTGGCCGCCGAGGTGATCGTGATGCCCCGCTCCTGCTCCTGCTCCATCCAGTCCATGGTGGCAGCGCCGTCGTGGACCTCCCCGATCTTGTGAGAGATCCCGGTATAGAACAACACGCGCTCGGTCGTCGTCGTCTTGCCGGCATCGATGTGCGCCATGATGCCGATATTGCGGTAGCGCTCAATGGGGGTCTTGCGTGCCACGAGATGCCTCGCTCTATAGCAGTCTGCTTACCAACGATAGTGGGAAAAGGCCTTGTTGGCCTCGGCCATGCGCAGCGTATCTTCGCGCTTTTTGATTGCGGCGCCCCGGTTCTCCGAGGCATCGAGCAGCTCCCCGGCGAGTTTATTGACCATGGACTTCTCCGAGCGTCTGCGCGCGGCGTCCACGATCCAGCGCATGGCCAGGGCCATCTGGCGCTGGGGGCGGACCTCGACGGGCACCTGGTAGGTCGCGCCGCCCACGCGCCGGGATTTCACCTCCACGACCGGGCGCACGTTTTCCAGCGCCTTGCTGAACACCTCGAGACTGTCCGCTCCGGGCTTGCGCTCGGCGATCTGATCGAGCGCACCGTAGACGATCTTCTCCGCCACCGACTTCTTGCCGTCGCGCATCAGGGCGTTGATGAACTTGGCGAGCGTGACGTTGCCGTATTTGGGATCCGGAAGGATCTCGCGCTTCGGTATCTCTCTTCTTCTGGCCATGGACGTATTCGAACTCTCTCGGTGTGACCGGCCCGTGTTTCGTTACGGGAAGGCCGGCCCTCTGGATGAAGCCTCAGCCCTTGGGACGCTTGGCGCCGTACTTGGAGCGCGCCTTGCGGCGGTTCTGCACGCCTTGCGCGTCCAGGGTTCCGCGGATGATGTGATAGCGCACGCCCGGCAGATCCTTGACACGCCCGCCCCGGATCATCACCACGGAATGCTCCTGCAGATTGTGCCCCTCGCCGGGAATGTAGCTCGTGACCTCGTAGCCGTTGGTCAGACGCACGCGCGCCACCTTGCGCAGCGCCGAGTTCGGTTTCTTGGGCGTGCTCGTGTACACGCGCGTGCACACGCCACGCTTCTGCGGACAGGCCTCCAGGGCCGGCACGTTGGTCTTCTCGAGCTTGCGCTTGCGCGGCTTGCGCACCAGCTGGTTGATGGTCGCCATGTGACTCGCTGTCCCTCCGACTTTGGGCTCGATGCGTGATCCACGGGCAGCCGCAGGCCGTCCGGTTCACCCGTGCCCGCGCCCCGAAAACGAAAGACAGGCCGGGGACACCGGCCTGTCCGAAGGTTGCGCGATTTTATGGACCGCCCCAGACCTTGTCAAGGAAAACCCGCGCTCCGGACCGCATCCCTCGCGCGAGCCGACACGCCCGCGCCGAACGGCCTCATTCGGAGCCGTCGGGCTCGCCCTGGGCGATTTCCTCGCCGGCCGCCTGGCGATCTTCGGCCACCGCCTGGCCGAGGGCCTCGATGAGCTCCTCCTCCCGGGCGCGCTTGCGGCGACGCTGGTCGTGATAGGCTTGCCCCGTCCCGGCGGGAATGAGCCGACCCACGATCACATTTTCTTTCAACCCCCGCAGATCGTCCCGGGCGCCGCGCACCGCCGCTTCCGTCAACACACGCGTGGTCTCCTGGAACGAGGCCGCCGAGATGAACGACTCGGTCACCAGCGAGGCCTTGGTGATGCCGAGCAGCACCGGAACGTAACGGGCCGGCGCCTTGCCCTCGGCCTCGAGCTTCTTGTTGAGCTCGAGAATCCGCGACTTCTCCACCTGCTCGCCCACCAGGTATCCGCTGTCACCGGGATCGGTGATCTCCACCTTGCGCAGCATCTGCCGGATGATGACCTCGATGTGCTTGTCGTTGATGCGCACCCCCTGCAGCCGGTACACGTCCTGGATCTCCTGGACGAGGTATTCGGCCAGGGCGGTGATGCCCAGTAGGCGCAGGATGTCGTGGGGGTTGGGCTCGCCATCGACGATCATTTCGCCCTTCTCCACGTGCTCGCCTTCGAACACGTTGAGATGCACCCATTTGGGAATCAGCTCCTCGTAGGTTTCCCCGTGCTCGTCGGTGATGACCAGGCGTTGCTTGCCCTTGGTCTCCTCGCCAAAGCTGACCGTGCCGGTCTTGGCCGCCAGAATGGCGGGCTCTTTCGGCTTGCGTGCCTCGAACAGATCCGCCACACGGGGCAGCCCACCGGTGATGTCGCGTGTCTTGGTGGTCTCCTGCGGGATGCGGGCGATGACGTCACCCACCTCCACCCGGGCGCCATCCCTGAGCTGGACCACCGCCCCGGCGGGGAGCACGTAGTGCGCCGGGATCTCGGTGCCCGCCAGCATGAGATCGTTGCCTTGCTCGTCGACCAGCTTGACCGCCGGGCGCAGGTCCTTGCCCGCCGCTCCGCGGCTCTTGGGGTCCGTGACCACGGTGGAACTCAGGCCCGTGACCTCGTCGGTCTGCTCGGTCACGGTCACCCCGTCGACGAAATCCACGAAGCGCACCGTGCCCGCCACCTCCGTGATGATCGGATGGGTGTGCGGGTCCCAGCTGGCCACGACCTGGCCGGCCTCGACTTCCTGGCCGTCACGCACCGTGATGACCGCCCCGTAGGGGATCTTGTACCGCTCCCGCTCGCGGCCGTGCGCATCGACGAGCCGGATCTCGCCCGAGCGAGACACGGCCACCTGATTGCCGTCCTTCTGCTGGACCAGCTTGACGTTGTGCAGGCGCACGGTCCCGGCGCTCTTGAGCGTGATGTTGCTCGTGGCGGCGGCACGGCTCGCCGCACCCCCGATGTGGAAGGTACGCATGGTGAGCTGGGTGCCCGGCTCACCGATGGACTGAGCGGCGATCACGCCCACGGCCTCGCCCCGGTTGACCAGGTGTCCCCGCGCCAGGTCGCGCCCGTAGCACTTGGCGCAGATGCCATAGCGCGTCTCGCAGGTGATCGGTGTGCGCACCTTCACCTCGTCCACACCGCTGTTTTCCAGCTGCTCCACCCGGGCCTCGGTCAGCAGGGTGCCGGCCGGGACCACCACCTCGTCCGTGCCGGGCTTGTAGACGTCCACGGCGGTCACCCGGCCCAGCACCCGCTCACCCAGGGTCTCCACCACGTCACCGCCCTCGATGATGGGCTTCATGAGCAACCCCTCGGAGGTGTGGCAGTCGTCCTCGGTGATGACCAGGTCTTGGGCCACGTCCACCAGCCGGCGAGTGAGATAGCCGGAGTTGGCTGTCTTGAGCGCGGTGTCGGCCAAGCCCTTGCGCGCGCCGTGAGTGGAGATGAAGTACTGCAGCACGTTCAGCCCTTCGCGGAAATTGGCCGTGATGGGCGTCTCGATGATGGAACCGTCGGGTTTGGCCATGAGTCCGCGCATACCCGCCAGCTGCCGGATCTGGGCCGCCGATCCACGGGCGCCGGAGTCGGCCATCATGAAGATGGAATTGAACGACTTCTGGCGCACCTCTTGGCCCTCGGCGTCACGGGCCACCTCGGTGCCGAGACGGTCCATCATCACCTTGGCGACCTCGTCGTTGGCGCGCGCCCAGATGTCCACCACCTTGTTGTACCGTTCGCCCTTGGTCACCAGGCCCGAGGCGTACTGTTCCTCGATCTCCTTGACCTGCTGTTCGGCGCGGTTGAGGATCTCGGCCTTCTCGGGCGGCACCACCATGTCGTCGGCGCCGAAGGACACCCCCGCCCGGGTCGCATAACGGAACCCCGTGAACATGAGCTGGTCGGCGAAGATCACCGTCTCCTTGAGCCCCACCGTGCGATAGCAGGCGTTGATCAGCCGGGAGATGGCCTTTTTGTTGAGGTCCTGGTTGACCAGGTCGAAGGAGAGCCCGTCGGGCAGGATCTCCTTCAACAGCGCCCGCCCCACGGTGGTCTCCACCAGGCGGGTCCGCGTCTCCATCTGGCGGTCATGGCCCTCGGCGGCGTCGCCACCGTCGGCGAACAAGCGTTCGGTGATCCGCACCTTGACCCGCGCGTGCAGGTCCACCACGCGCGACTCGTAGGCGCGGTGCACCTCCTCCACGTCGGCGAACACCATGCCTTCGCCCCGCGCCCCCACCCGCTCGCGGGTCATGTAGTACAACCCCAGCACGATGTCCTGGGAAGGGACGATGATGGGCTCGCCGTTGGCCGGGGAAAGGATGTTGTTGGAGGACATCATGAGCGCCCGGGCCTCGAGCTGCGCCTCCAGCGACAACGGTACATGCACGGCCATCTGGTCGCCGTCGAAGTCGGCGTTGAACGCCGCGCAGACCAAGGGATGGAGCTGGATGGCCTTGCCCTCGATCAACACCGACTCGAAGGCCTGGATTCCCAGGCGGTGCAGGGTGGGCGCCCGGTTGAGCAACACCGGGTGTTCCCGGATCACCTCGTCCAGGATGTCCCAGACCTGCGGATCCTCCTTCTCCACCATCTTCTTGGAGGCCTTGATGGTGGTGGTGATGCCGCGACGCTGCAGTTTCGAGAAGATGAACGGCTTGAACAGCTCCAGCGCCATCTTCTTGGGCAGGCCGCACTGGTGGAGCTTCAGGGTGGGCCCCACCACGATCACGGAACGGCCGGAATAGTCGACGCGCTTGCCCAGCAGATTCTGCCGGAAACGGCCCTGCTTGCCCTTGATCATGTCGGCCAGCGACTTGAGCGGTCGCTTGTTGGTGCCGGTGATGGCCCGCCCGCGCCGGCCGTTGTCCAGCAAGGCGTCCACCGCCTCCTGGAGCATGCGCTTCTCGTTGCGTACGATGATGTCAGGGGCGTTGAGCTCCAGCAGCCGCTTGAGCCGGTTGTTGCGGTTGATGACCCGGCGATACAGGTCGTTGAGATCGGAGGTGGCGAAACGGCCGCCGTCCAGCGGCACCAGAGGCCGCAGGTCCGGAGGCAGCACCGGCAGCACGGTGAGGATCATCCACTCGGGACGGTTGCCCGACTCGACCAGCGACTCGATCAGTTTCAGGCGCTTGACCAGCCGCTTGAGCTTGGTCTGGGAGCCCGTGGACTCCACCTCGGCGCGCAGCTTGGCCGCCTCGGTCTTGAGATCGATGGACTGGAGCAGCTCGCGCACCGCCTCGGCCCCCATGCGGGCGTCGAACTCGTCACCGTGCTCCTCGACCGCCGTCAGGTACTCCTCCTCGGTGAGGAGCTGGCCACGTTCCAGCGTGGTCATGCCCGGCTCGATGACCACGTAGGCCTCGAAGTAGAGCACGCGCTCGATGTCGCGCAGGGTCATGTCCAGGAGCAGACCGATACGCGAGGGCAGCGACTTGAGGAACCAGATATGGGCCACGGGACTGGCCAGCTCGATGTGCCCCATGCGCTCGCGACGCACCTTGGCCTGGGTGACCTCCACGCCGCATTTCTCGCACACCACGCCGCGGTGCTTGAGGCGCTTGTACTTGCCGCACAGGCACTCGTAGTCCTTCACCGGGCCGAAGATCTTGGCGCAGAACAGGCCGTCGCGCTCGGGCTTGAAGGTCCGGTAGTTGATGGTCTCCGGCTTCTTGACCTCGCCATAGGACCACGACCGGATCATCTCGGGCGAGGCCAGCCCGATACGGATCGCATCGAAGTCCTCGATCTGCCCGCTTTGCTGCTTGAAAAGATTCAGTAGGTCTTTCATCGCTTCTCCTGCCGCGCGTGTCTCACCGAGCGGTTGCTTCGTTCCTCCCGGGCGCCGGGCCCGGAACGCCCCGGTCACCCCTGAGCCGGATCAGTCCTTCTCCTGCTCCAGCTCGATGTTGATGCCCAGGGAGCGGATTTCCTTCATCAGCACATTGAACGACTCCGGCATGCCCGCCTCCATCTGATGGTTCCCATCGGCGATGTTCTTGTACATCTTGTTGCGTCCGGTCACGTCGTCGGACTTCACCGTGAGCATCTCGCGCAGGGTATAGGCGGCGCCGTAGGCTTCCAGGGCCCAGACCTCCATCTCGCCGAAGCGCTGGCCGCCGAACTGCGCCTTGCCGCCCAACGGCTGTTGGGTCACCAGGCTGTAGGGCCCCGTGGAACGGGCATGCATCTTGTCGTCCACCAAGTGGTTCAGCTTCAGCATGTGCATGTAGCCCACCGTCACCGGCCGATCGAAGGGCTCACCCGTGCGCCCGTCGTAGAGCCGGGTCTGGCCGCTTTCCGGCAGGTCCGCCAGACGCAGCATGGCCTTGATCTCCTCCTCCGTGGCCCCGTCGAACACCGGGGTGGCCATCGGAACGCCGCCCCGCAGGTGACCCGCCAGTTCCACCAGCTCGTCGTCCGAGAAGGCGTCCAGATCCACCTTTTCGGCCGAACCGCCCGTCCGGTTGTAGACCTCCTCCAGGAAGGCGCGCAGCTCCGCCATGGGCCGGGCCTCGTCCAGCATGCGCCCGATCTTGAGACCGAGCCCCTTGGCCGCCCAGCCCAGATGCGTCTCCAGCACCTGCCCCACGTTCATACGGGAGGGCACACCCAGTGGATTCAATACGATGTCCACGGGCGTACCGTCCTCCATATAGGGCATGTCCTCGACGGGCACGATCATCGAGACCACCCCCTTGTTGCCGTGGCGACCGGCCATCTTGTCACCGGGCTGCATGCGCCGCTTCACCGCCAGATACACCTTCACCATCTTGAGCACGCCGGGGGCGAGGTCGTCGCCCTGGGTGATCTTGGCCCGCTGCTCGGTGAACCGCTGTTCGAAGGCCTCGCGCTGGGACTCGAGCTGGCGGTGCATCTGCTCGAGCTGCGCATTGACCTCGTCGCTGCGCATGCGGATCTCGAACCATTGCTCGCGCTCCAGTTTGTCCAGGTAACCCTGGGTGACCTTGGCCCCCTGTTTGAGGCCCTGCGGCCCGCCTTCGGCCACCTTGCCGATCAGCAGGCGCCGCAGACGATCGTAGATATCCCCTTCGTAGATGCGCAGCTGATCGTTCAGGTCCTTGCGCACCTGGGCGATGGCCTGCTCCTCGATCTCCAGGGCGCGCTTGTCCTTCTCCACACCGTCGCGGGTGAACACACGCACGTCGATCACCGTGCCTTCCATGCCCGACGGCACGCGCAGCGAGGTGTCTTTCACATCCGAGGCCTTCTCTCCGAAGATGGCGCGCAGGAGTTTCTCTTCCGGCGTGAGCTGGGTCTCCCCCTTGGGCGTGACCTTGCCCACCAGGATGTCGCCGGGGCGCACCTCTGCGCCTACATAAACGATGCCCGACTCGTCGAGCTTGGCCAGCAGCGATTCACTCACGTTGGGGATGTCGGCGGAGATCTCCTCGGCCCCCAACTTGGTGTCTCGGGCCACGCAGGTGAGCTCCTCGATGTGGATGGAGGTATAGCGGTCCTCCTGCACCACCCGCTCGGAGATGAGGATCGAGTCCTCGAAGTTGTAGCCGTTCCAGGGCATGAAGGCCACCAGCATGTTCTGCCCCAGGGCCAGCTCGCCCAGATCCGTGGACGCCCCGTCGGCCAGCGCATCGCCTTTGCGGATCACGTCCCCAGGCTTGACCAGGGGGCGCTGGTTGATGCAGGTGTTCTGGTTGGAGCGCGTGTACTTGGTCAGGCTGTAGATGTCCACCCCGGGCTCGCCGGGTTCGGTCTCCTCGTCATTGACCCGGACCACGATGCGGCTGGCATCGACCCGGTCCACCACACCACCGCGGCGGGCGGACACCGCCGCGCCCGAGTGCAGGGCCACGGTGCGCTCCATGCCGGTACCCACCAATGGCTTCTCGGCGCGCAGGGAAGGCACGGCCTGGCGTTGCATGTTGGAGCCCATGAGCGCCCGGTTGGCGTCGTCGTGCTCCAGGAAGGGAATCAGCGAGGCCGCCACCGAGACGATCTGCTTGGGCGAGACGTCCATGTAGTCCACCTTGTCCGGCGTGGACAACGTGAACTCGTTCTGGTGCCGGCAGGAGACCAGCTCGTCCACCAGCCGTCCTTCCTCGTCCAGGGCGGCGTTGGCCTGGGCGATCACGTACTGACTCTCCTCGATGGCCGAGAGGTACTCGATTTCCTTGGTGACCCGCCCGTCGACCACTTTGCGGTAGGGCGTCTCCAGGAACCCATAGCGGTTGGTGCGCGCATAGACCGCCAGCGAGTTGATCAGCCCGATGTTGGGACCCTCCGGCGTCTCGATGGGGCACACCCGCCCGTAGTGGGTGGGATGCACGTCGCGCACCTCGAAACCGGCCCGCTCGCGGGTGAGCCCCCCGGGGCCGAGCGCCGAGATCCGCCGCTTGTGCGTGACCTCCGACAAGGGGTTGTTCTGATCCATGAACTGGGAGAGCTGGCTGGAGCCGAAGAATTCCTTGACCGCCGCAGCCACCGGCTTGGCATTGATCAGCTCCTGCGGCATGAGCCCCTCGGACTCGGCCAGGGCCAGCCGTTCCTTGACCGCGCGTTCCACGCGCACCAGGCCGACACGGAACACGTTTTCCGCCATCTCGCCCACCCGGCGCACACGCCGGTTGCCCAGATGGTCGATGTCGTCCACCTGGCCCTTGCCGTTTTTGATGTCCACCAGGGTCTTGAGCACGGCCAGGATGTCGGAATCGTCTTCCAACCCTTGCGCGCGCATCTGCTCCATGAGCCGCATCGAGAACTCGTCACTGCGGGCCCCGAAATACTTGCCGTCGAACAGCACCCCCGGCCCTTCCTCGCTGTCGCGGCCCACGCGGCGGTTGAACTTCATCCGGCCCACCGCCGAAAGATCGTAGCGGTCCGGACTGAAGAACAGATTATGGAACAGGTTCTGGGCCGCCTCCTTGGTGGGCGGCTCGCCTGGGCGCATCATCCGGTAGATCTCCACCTGCGCCTCGAGCTGGGAGCGCGTCGGGTCGATGCGCAGCGTCTCGGAAATGTACGGTCCGCGGTCGATGTCGTTGGTGTACAGAATCCGGAACTCGCCCACGCCCGCCTCGCGCAGCCGGTCCAGCAGCTCCTCGGTGAGCTCGGCATTGGCCGCGGCCACCAATTCACCGCTGTCCTTGTCGACCACGTCGTGCGCCAGTGTCTTGCCGACCAGATACGCCCTCGGAATCTCCAGACGCTTCAGCCCCGCCTTGGCCATCTGGCGCACGTGGCGCATGGTGATGCGCCGGCCCTGTTCCACGATCCGGTTGCCCTGGGCATCGACGATGTCGAAGGCAGCCAGTTCCCCACGCAGATGCTCCGGGACCAACTCCAGTACGAACGCCTCGCCTTCCACGTGGACCCGGTCGGTCTCGAAAAAGATCTCCAGGATCTGTTCGGTCTCGTATCCCAGCGCGCGCAGCAGAATGGTGGCCGGCAGCTTGCGATGCCGGTCGATGCGCACGTAGATCAAGTCCTTGGGGTCGAACTCGAAGTCCAGCCAGGAACCCCGGTACGGGATCACACGAGCCGAATACAGGAACTTGCCCGAAGAATGCGTCTTGCCCTTGTCGTGATCGAAAAACACGCCGGGGGAGCGGTGCAACTGCGAGACGATCACCCGCTCGGTGCCGTTGACGATGAAGGTACCCAGCTCGGTCATGAGCGGGATCTCGCCCATGTACACGTCCTGCTCCTTGACGTCCTTGACCTTTCTCGTTCCCGCCGGGGCGTCCTTGTCGTAGATCACCAGCCGCAGCTTCACGTGCAGCGGGGCGGCATAGGTCATGCCCCGCAGCTGGCACTCCTTGACGTCGAACACCGGCTTGCCGAGCCGGTAATCCACGTACTCCAGCACCACGTTCCCGGAATAGCTCTCGAGCGGGAACACCGACTGGAATGCGCCGTGCAGACCCGCGTTCTCGCGCCGGTCCGCAGGTACGTCCAGCTGCAGGAATTTCCGATACGAGGAGGTCTGTATGTCCAGCAGCGGCGGAACGTCCAAAATCTGTGGCCGCTTGCCGAAGCTCTTACGAATACGCTTCTTCTCGGTGTAGCTGTAGCTCATCTGGGGTCCTCGTACCTGATACCTAATGCCGGGCCGACATGGCGGAACCGGTCCAATCCGGTGGCCTTACCACCGCCACCCCGGCCATGGCGTCCCGTTCGGTTCACCGTCCGGCCCCACCGGGCGCCGGACACAAAGCGGGCTTTTCTGCAAAGAAAACACGACTAGGCCGGCGGCCCGCCAGCCGCCAGCCTAGTCGCACCTCAGGCTCGTACGTATCGCAATCGCCGTAGAATACTACTTCAGCTCGACAGTGGCACCGGCCTCTTCGAGCTGCTTCTTGATCTCCTCGGCTTCGTCCTTGCTCACGCCCTCCTTGACCACGGACGGGGCGCCCTCGACCATCTCCTTGGCCTCCTTCAGACCGAGCCCCGTGATGGCGCGCACCACCTTGATGACCGGCACCTTGTTGCCACCGAAGCTCGCCAACACCACGTCGAACTCGGTCTTCTCCTCGGCCGTCTCGGCACCGGCTTCGCCGCCGCCGGCCACCGGCACGGCCGCCACGGCCGCCGCCGCGGACACACCGAACTTCTCCTCCATCATGGAGACGAGATCGACCACGTCCATCACGGACATGTTGGCGATGGACTCGAGGATATCTTCCTTCGAACAAGACATGATTGTGCTCTCCTGAGACTGTTGTTTACCCGAAAAGTTTCTTCAACGGGGCATGCGCGGCCCACGGGACCGCGCACCCCTCAGGCTGCGGACTGCTTCTGATCGCGGACGGCGGCCACGGTGCGCACCAGCTTCGCATGCGGCTCGGCCAGTGTGCGGACGAGCTTCTCCACCGGAGCCTTCATCACTCCCATGAGCATGGCCAGCGCCTGCTCGCGGGTCGGGAGACTGGCGAGCCGGTCGATTTCGCTGCCGGGAAGGCATTCCCCGCCCACCGCCAAGGCATGGGGCTTGAGCCCCTCGTGCTCCTTGGCGAAGTCCTTGACCAGCCGCGCCGCCGCTCCCGGGTCCTCCATGGAGAACGCCAGCAGCAGCGGGCCACGCAGCACATCCTTGAGGCACTCGAACTCCGTGCCTTCCACCGCCCGGCGCGCCAGCGTGTTCTTCACCACACGCAGATAGACCTGGGTCTCGCGCGCCTTGGCGCGCAGCTCGGTCATCTCCGACACGGTGAGGCCACAGTATTCGGCCGCCACGGCCGAATTCGCGTCCGCGGCCACCTGAGCCACTTCCGCGACGACGCGCTTCTTCTCTTCCAGCGTAAGGGCCACGATGACTCTCCTTGCGACGACTGCGCAGGGGAGACCCCTGCACCATTCATCGAACGCCGCGGCCAACGGCCGCGGCGTCCACCCGAACGGCGCCCCCTGCAGGCCGCGGCCTGTCTCGGGTAACACCGTCTGCGCGGGCCGGCGCGATCCGTCGCCCTCGATTAAGCCGGGCTTCCCGGCACCCGCGGTCTTCGACGAAGACCGCCCCCAGCGGGGACGGTCCCTCGAATTTCTGTGCGGTCAGACCCGACCCGCCGGGGTCGGCGTCCAACACGTGTTCCGATCTGCGAACCGGGCCTCGTCCCGGACCCCAGCCCGAATCAACCCCCCACCAATCCGCTGTGCTCCACGGCAATGCCCGGGCCCATGGTGGTGGAGACGGTGACTTTCTTGAGGTACTGCCCCTTGGCTGCCGGGGGCTTGGCCTTGACCAGGTCCGCGAGCAACGCCTTCAGGTTCTCCTCCAGGGCGCCTTCCGGGAAGTCCACCTTGCCGATGGGCGCGTGAATGATCCCCGCTCGATCCGTGCGATATCGCACCTGGCCGGCCTTGGCGTTGCGCACCGCCTGAGCCACGTCAGTGGTCACGGTACCGACTTTCGGGTTCGGCATCAGGCCGCGCGGACCCAGGATCGGGCCGAGCTGACCCACGATCCGCATGGCATCCGGCGTGGCGATGACCACATCGAAGTCCATCTCCCCGGCCTTGATCCGCTCGGCCAGATCCTCGAAACCGACCACGTCCGCCCCGGCCTCTTTCGCCGCCTCTGCATTGGCGCCCTGGGCGAACACCGCCACCCGCACCGACTTGCCGGTGCCGTGCGGCAGCACCGTGGACCCGCGCACCACCTGGTCCGACTTGCGGGGATCCACGCCGAGGTTCACGGCAACGTCCACCGATTCTGGAAACCGCGCCGACGCGACCTCCTTGAGGAGTTTGAATGCCTCGGCGGCGGGCAACACGACGCCCGGCTGCACCTTCTCGCGGATGGCACGCATGCGTTTGGAAAGCCTCGCCATGATTCAAACCCCCTCCGTATCGAGGCCCATGCTGCGGGCACTGCCGGCGATGGTGCGTACAGCAGCGTCCAGGTCCGCCGCCGTGAGATCCGGTTCCTTGGTGCGGGCGATCTCTTCGAGCTGCTCTCGCGTGACCTTGCCCACCTTCACCGTATTCGGAGTCGCGCTGCCTTTCTGGATTCCTGCCGCCTTTTTGAGCAGGATGGATGCCGGGGGCGTCTTGGTGACGAAGGTGAAACTGCGGTCGCTGTAGACCGTGATGACCACCGGAATCGGCAGGCCTTGCTCCATATCCTGCGTTTTGGCATTGAACGCCTTGCAGAACTCCATGATGTTTACGCCGTGCTGCCCCAGCGCCGGACCTACCGGGGGACTGGGATTGGCCTGGCCCGCGGGGACCTGCAGCTTGATGTATGCCTCGATCTTCTTAGCCATGAATTGCTCCTGGACGGGTGCAAACGTCTTCCGACTCCCCGTATTTCAATTGGATAGCGAGATGGCCTTACACCTTCTCGACTTGGGAGAAATCCAGCTCCACGGGTGTGGAGCGTCCAAAGATTTTGACCGCGACGAGCAACTTACTCTTGTCGTAGTTGACCTCCTCCACCGTGCCCAGGAAATCGTTGAACGGTCCTTCGACCACGCGCACCTCCTCTCCCGGCTCGAACAGCACCTTGGGACGCGGCTTTTCCGTACCCTCACGGATCCGGTTGAGGATCGCCTCGGCCTCTTTGTCGGAGATGGGGGCCGGGCGGTCGGGCGTACCCCCGATGAAACCCATCACCTTCGGGGTATCCTTGACCAGGTGCCAGGCATCGTCGTCCATCTCCATCTGCACGAGGACGTAACCGGGAAAGAATTTCCGCTCACTGCGCCGCTTCTGTCCCTCGCGGATTTCCATCACTTCTTCGGTGGGAACCAGAACCTCACCGAACTTGTCTTCCATGCCAAAGCGCTTGATCCGCTCCTCGAGGGCACGCTTGACTTGGTTCTCGAAGCCCGAATAGGCGTGGACCACATACCAGCGCAAGGCCATAACGAATCGCTCCCGCTCAACGGATCACGTGGCCCACGGCCCACGCAAGTACCATGTCCAGCAGCCACATGAACACGGCCACGATCAAGACGACCACGAACACCGCCAGCGTGGTCTGCACGGTTTCGGTGCGGGTGGGCCATACCATCTTCCGAACCTCGGCACGCGCCTCTTGCAGGAAACCCCACAGGGCGCGCCCCTGGGCCGTGGTCAGGGCGATCGCGATCGCCACGCCCGTAACGCCCAGCATACCCAGCACCCGGTAGAGCTGGGAATATTCGCCGTAATAGTGATAGGCCCCGATCCCCGCCAGGATCAGCAGCGCGGACACGATGAGCTTCACCGTGTCCATTGCAGAGCCACCCGCCTGTGCCTGACTCGCCATGAGCTTCCGTGTTGAAAAACAAAAAGACCGGCCGCCGGATCCGCTCCGCGGACCCCGCCGGGACACCCATCCCGGAAGCCTTCGAACCGGCTTCCGCGACAGCCCTGCCCGTAAAGCAACGGGACCCGGCCGAAGCCGGGTCGATTGGCAGGCCAGGAGGGACTTGAACCCCCAACCTGCGGTTTTGGAGACCGCTGCTCTGCCAATTGAGCTACTGGCCTGACGAAACCTTCACCGCCCCGGGCCCAAGCACCCGGCCGCGGACATGCTATTCGAGGATCTTGGTGACCACGCCGGCACCGACCGTGCGACCCCCCTCCCGGATCGCAAACCGTAATCCCTCCTCCATCGCAATCGGCGCAATCAGCGATACCGTCATCTTCACATTGTCCCCAGGCATCACCATCTCCACTCCCTCCGGCAAATCCACCGATCCCGTCACATCCGTCGTCCGAAAATAAAACTGCGGCCGATACCCAGAGAAAAACGGCGTATGACGACCCCCCTCCTCCTTCGACAAAATATATACCTCCGCCTCAAACTTCGTGTGCGGCGTGATCGATCCCGGCTCGGCCAACACCTGACCTCGCTCCACCTCGTCTCGCTTCGTCCCCCTCAACAACACCCCAACATTGTCACCCGCAACTCCCTCATCCAGCAGCTTGCGGAACATCTCCACACCCGTCACCGTGGTCTTCGTCGTCTCCCGAAGTCCCACAATCTCTACCTCATCCCCAACCTTCACCTTGCCCCGCTCAATCCGACCCGTCACCACCGTGCCACGACCACTAATACTGAACACATCCTCAATCGGCATCAAAAACGGCTGGTCCACCGGACGGTCCGGCTCCGGGATGTACTCGTCCATCGCGTCCATCAACTTCAATATCGACGGCACGCCAATCTCCGACTCGTCCCCCTCCAGCGCCTTCAACGCCGAACCCACCACAATCGGAACATCATCACCAGGAAACTCATACTGGTTCAATAGATCCCGAACCTCCATCTCCACCAGCTCCAACAGCTCGGGATCATCCACCATGTCCGCCTTGTTCATGTACACCACAACATACGGAACACCCACCTGACGCGCCAGCAAAATATGCTCCCGCGTCTGCGGCATCGGACCGTCCGCCGCCGACACCACCAATATCGCTCCATCCATCTGCGCCGCACCCGTGATCATGTTCTTCACATAATCCGCATGACCCGGACAGTCCACATGCGCATAATGACGCTTCGGCGTCTCATACTCCACATGCGCCGTCGCAATCGTGATCCCCCGCGCTCGCTCCTCCGGCGCATTGTCAATCTGATCGTACGCCTTGAAATCCGCACCCTGAAACTTCTCCGCACTCACCTTCGTCAACGCCGCCGTCAACGTCGTCTTCCCATGGTCCACATGACCAATCGTCCCCACATTCACATGCGGCTTCGTGCGCTCAAACTTTTCTTTGGCCATCGTTCCAGTTTCCGCTGTTAGTTTGTCCGTACCCAGAAAACGCCGCCCGGCGGGAGACCGGCGAACCAACACATACGAGGCGCCGGCAGGCTACCGGCACCCTGCAAGCGAAATGGAGCCCATAACCGGACTTGAACCGGTGACCTCTTCCTTACCAAGGAAGTGCTCTACCGACTGAGCTATATGGGCCGAATCCATCCCGGGCCACGCCCCCTTACCCGACAGGCGCAAGCCCGATCCATGGAGCGGGTGAAGGGAATCGAACCCTCATCATCAGCTTGGAAGGCTGAGGTTCTACCATTGAACTACACCCGCAGACCGCGATCCCTAGCCGCGCGCCGCACTGCGGCCGGCACCCAGAGCCCCCGGCGCCCAGCCTCCATACCGCCTCGACATGGTGCGTTCCGCCGCAGCCGCGACTGGCCCGACCATGCCTCACTGGTGGAGGGGGGAGGATTCGAACCTCCGAAGGCTGAGCCAGCAGATTTACAGTCTGCCCCCTTTGGCCGCTCGGGAACCCCTCCCGGAAAGCTGGGGGATTCTGCTGCAGCCCGCAAGCGATGTCAACCGCCTCCAGCGAGCCTCCGCATCCCTCCTTCATTGGGCGAGCGACCCTCGTCACGAACCGGCGGTCCGTCCATGCACATCCCGCGTCCCGACTGGTAGCATGGCTTGTGAATCTTGGCGGGTCTGCGCTGCGACAGTAGTCCCCGCGCACCGCCGTGTTTTTCAGGGGGAGACAGACGCATGAACGTCACCATCTATGGATCGGGCTACGTCGGGCTCGTCACCGGAGCTTGTCTGGCGCAAGTGGGCAACCACGTGTTGTGCGTGGACATCGACCCGGGAAAGATCGCCATGCTGCGCGAGGGACGGATGCCCATCTACGAGCCCGGTCTCGAGGAGCTGGTCCGCGACAACATGGCCGCGGGCCGACTGGGATTCAGCCTGGACCCCGCCGAGGGGGTGGCCCACGGGCTGTTCCAGTTCATCGCCGTCGGCACCCCTCCGGACGAGGACGGCTCGGCCGACCTGCGCCACGTACTGGCGGTGGCCGAGACCATCGGAAAACACCTGGACGAATACCGCATCGTGGTCAACAAATCCACGGTTCCCGTGGGCACCGCAGACCGGGTGCGGGAGGTCCTGCACACCACCCTGCGCCGGCGCGGTCTCGAGGTACCGTTCGATGTGGTCTCCAACCCCGAATTCCTCAAGGAAGGCGCGGCCATCGAGGACTTCATGCGTCCGGACCGCATCGTGGTCGGCACCGACGACCCACGCACCACCGAGCTCATGCGCGCGCTCTATGCCCCCTTCAACCGCAACCGTGACCGCCTGATCGCCATGGACGTGCGCTCCGCCGAGCTCACCAAGTACGCGGCCAACGCCCTGCTCGCCACCAAGATCAGTTTCATGAACGAGCTTTCCAATCTGGCCGAGCGCCTGGGCGCCGACATCGAGAAGGTCCGTGTGGGCATCGGCTCGGATCCCCGCATCGGCTACCACTTCATCTATCCCGGCGCCGGCTACGGAGGCTCCTGTTTTCCCAAGGACGTCAAGGCGCTGGAGCGCACCGCGCGGGAACACGGATACGAAGCCCGGATCTTGGCCGCCGTGGAGGCCGTCAATGCCCGCCAGAAACGCCGCGTGTTCGAAAAGATCGCACATTATTTCGACGGCGACCTCAAAGGCCGCACCATTGCATTGTGGGGACTGGCCTTCAAGGCCAACACGGACGACATGCGTGAGGCCTCCAGCCGCGTGCTCATGGAAGCGCTGTGGGAGGCCGGTGCGCGCGTGCGCGCCTACGACCCGGTCGCCATGGACGAATGTCGGCGCATCTACGGAGAGCGATCGGACCTGGACTTGGTGCCGGACCAGGAGGCGGCCCTCGACGGCGCCGACGCGCTGGCGATCTTGACCGAGTGGGCCGAGTTCCGCAGCCCGGACTTCGAACGCATCCGCAAGGCCCTGCGCCAGCCGGTGATCTTCGACGGGCGCAATCTCTACGACCCCGCCCTGGTGGAACGTTTCGGCTTGCACTATTACGGGATCGGCCGCGGCCGCAGCGAATTCGCCGGCGGCGCCGCCCGGACCCGCGCCGCCTGAACCCACCGTCTTGCCGCCTCACGTCCCAGAAACGGGGAAAGGGTGGCCGTATGGCCACCCTTCCTTGATCCGCCGCAGCGATCCGCAGGCGTTATTTCGCGGCCGACGACGAAGTGGTGGTCTGCGGAGCCGTGGTGTAGGGCACGGCGTACGGATAACCCCAATAAGGCACGCCCCAATACGGGTAGCCCCAATACGGATAGCCGTACCAGCCATACGGGCCCCACGGACCATACCAACCATAGGGTCCATACGGTCCATACCACCACCACGGGCCGTCCCAGTCGTCACCCCACCAAGCACTCGCGTCCTGGGTGGCCACCATTGCGGCGGAACCGGCCAACGCAGCTGCTGCAGCGATGCCAAACAGTCTCTTCATGGTCGTCACCTCACTGGTTGTTGTCGGTCGGAAACTCCCCAACACACAGGGTCTATAGGGGCTCGGATCCACCGGTTCAAGGCCCCTTTCTCGACATTGGTCTATCCTTCCCGAGCTCGCGCGCGGGTGGCTTGACCGGGATCAAACTCGGCCGACCACGGGAGTGCGTTCCCCGCGAGCGAAGCAATGCAACCCGCCCCCCGCCTGGCGGGCCGCCACGGCTCCGCCCCGGTGGGTTCAGACAGCTTGTCCGACCTTGGCGGTCAAGCGGGACATTTTGTCCACCCCTCCGCCGATCGGCACCCGAACCCACCCCTTTTCCCCTGACATATGGTGTGGATTTCGGCACCTCTCAATGGGCACGTCTCTTGCCCTCGATCTCTCAGCGCCCGGAAACGCCATCAACCACCGAACCAGAAAGGGGGCCCACCACCATGCTCAAGGCTCTGTCCATCCTTCCAGACAAGTGCACGGGCTGCATGCAGTGCGAACTTGCCTGCTCCTACGAACACGAAGGGGTATTCAACCCGGCCCGCTCTCGCATCCGCGTGTTCCACTTCCACGACGAAGCGCGCTACGTTCCCTACACCTGCACCCAGTGCGCCGAGGCCTGGTGTCAGACGGCCTGCCCGGTGGAGGCCATCCAGGTCAACCCCGCAACCGGGGCGAAGGAGGTGTTGGACAACCTGTGCGTAGGCTGCAAGGTCTGCACCATCGCCTGCCCGTTCGGCACTGTGAACTACAACCAAGCCACGGGCAAGGTCATCAAATGTGACCTGTGTGGTGGTGATCCGGCCTGTGCCCGATACTGCCCCACTGGCGCCATCACCTACGTGGACGCCGACCTCACCGCCTACGAACGCATGCGTACTTGGGCCGCCCGCACGGACACCCAAGCGCAAGCCACAGCCTGACCAAGAGGGGAGGACGACATGGGCTGGCAAAGACGAATCCTACGCGTGAACCTGACCGAGGGGACCTGCAACCCCGAGCCACTCAACATGGACTGGGCCAGGCAGTACCTGGGCCAACGTGGACTCGCCACCAAGTATTTCGTCGAGGAGGTCGATCCCACCGTCGACCCCCTGTCCCCGGACAATAAGCTGATCTTCGCCACCGGTCCCCTGACTGGAACCGCCGCCTCCACCGCGGGACGCTATTCGGTCATCACCAAAGGGGCGCTCACCGGAGCCATCGCCTGTTCCAATTCGGGAGGCTACTTCGGCGCCGAGCTCAAAAACGCGGGCTGGGACATGATCGTCTTCGAGGGGCGGGCCCCGGAACCCGTCTATCTGCTGATCGAGGACGAGGAGGCCCGATTGCTGCCCGCAGGCGACCTGTGGGGGCGTTCGGTCTGGGAGACCCATGAACGCATCCAGCACGACCACCAAGACCCCATGCTGAAGATCGCCGCCATCGGTCAGGCGGGTGAGAACGGGGTCCTGTTCGCCTGCATCGTCAACGACCTGCACCGGGCGGCGGGTCGTTCGGGCGTGGGCGCGGTCATGGGGTCCAAGCGGCTCAAGGCCGTCGCCGTGCGCGGCACCCAGGGCGTGTCGGTCGCCGATCCCCGGCGCTTCCTGCAGGTGACGATGGAGAAAAAACGCATCCTGGCCGAGAACGCGGTGACGGGCCAGGGCCTGCCCACCTACGGCACCCAGGTGCTGATGAACGTGGTCAACGAAATCGGCGCCCTGCCCACACGCAACGCCCGCGAGGTGCAATTCGAAGGCGCGCCACGCATTTCCGGAGAGGCCATGCGCGAGCCACGCCCCACCGACGGTAAGCCCAACCTGATCACCAACCAGGCCTGTTTCGGATGCACCATCGCCTGCGGCCGGGTCTCGAGGATCGACAAGACCCATTACGTGGTGCGCAACAAGCCTCAGTACTGGAAGGCCTCCGGCGGTCTCGAATACGAGAACGCTTGGGCCATGGGGGCGGACACGGGAATCGACGACCTGGAGGCGATGACCTACGCGAATTTCATCTGCAACGAGCAGGGCATGGACCCCATCTCCTTCGGGGCGACGTTGGCCGCGGCCATGGAGTTGTACGAATCGGGGGCCATCGGCAAGGAGGAGACCGGCGGCATCGACCTGCGGTTCGGCAACGCCGAGGCCCTGACCACCCTGGTGGAACAGACGGCCCGTGGCGAGGGCTTCGGGCGCGACCTGGGCCTGGGTTCCAGGCGCCTGTGCGAGAAATACGGCCGACCCGAACTGTCCATGACCGTCAAAGGACAGGAGTTTCCTGCCTACGACCCCCGCGGCATCCAGGGCATGGGGCTCACCTATGCCACCAGCAACCGTGGGGCCTGCCACTTGCGCAGTTACACGGTGGCCAGCGAGGTGCTCGGGATCCCGGAAAAGACCGATCCCCTGGTGCCCGACGGGAAGCCGGCGCTGGTCAAGGCCTTTCAGGACGCCACCGCCGTGGTGGACTCCAGCGGCCTGTGTCTGTTCACCACGTTCGCGTGGAGTCTGGACGACATTCAGCCACAGATCGACGCGGCGTGCGAGGGGGACTGGTCCCTGGAGAACCTGTTGGCGGTGGGGGAACGCATCTGGAACCTGGAGCGCCAGTTCAACCTGCGGGCGGGCTTCACCGGTGCCGACGACCGCCTTCCTGAGCGCCTGGTGTCGGAGCCGGCGCGGCAGGGGCCGGCCAAGGGCCTCACCAACCAGCTGGACAAGATGCTGCCCGAGTATTACGCGCTGCGCGGCTGGGACGAGAACGGCGTGCCCACCGCCGAGACCCTGCAACGACTGGGACTTTAGAAAAATGCGCTACCTCATCGCGGGGGCAGGCCCCGCCGGGGTGGTGGCCGCCGAAACCCTGCGCCGCCACGACCACAGCGCCACCATCCGCTTGTTCTGCGGGGAACAGGAGCCCGTGTACTCGCGCATGGCCATCCCATACCTGCTCTCCAACAAGATCGACGAACGGGGCACCTGGTTGCGCGAGCCAGGGCACTTCGAGACGCTCGCCGTGGACCTCGTACACCAGCGCGTCGAGACCGTGGAGCCGGACCATCACACGGTCGTGCTGAGCGACGGCCGGCGCGAGACCTATGACCGCATGCTCATCGCCACGGGGGCCCGGCCCGTCTCCCCTCCGGTCCCGGGTCTGGATCAGCCGGGTGTCCACCACTGCTGGACGCTGGCCGACGCCCGGGCCATCGCCGCGCGTGCGCGGCCCGGCAGCCGCGTGGTCCTCATGGGCGCGGGATTCATCGGCTGCATCATCCTCGAGGCGCTGGTGCTGCGCGGCGTCCGCCTGACCGTACTCGAGGCGGAGGACCGCATGGTGCCCCGGATGCTGGATGCCACCGCCGGGGCCATGCTGCGCTCCTGGTGTGAGGCGAAAGGAGTGGCGATCCACACGGACACACGCGTGCAGGCCGTCGAGCCCATGGGCGCGGAGGCACTGGCCGTACACTGCGAGCAGGGGACGGTGTTCCCGGCCGATCTGCTGGTAGTGGCCACCGGTGTGGCACCCAATCTCGACCCGGTCCGGAACGGCTCAGGCGCCACCCTGCGAACCGGTCGCGGCTTGCAGGTGGATTCCAGACAACAGACTTCGGCCCCGGACGTCTACGCCGCGGGCGACGTGTGCGAGGCCGCCGACTGGTACACCGGCGAGGGCGCGGTCTATGCCATCCAGCCGGTCGCCGTGGAACAGGGACGGATCGCCGCCCTCAACATGTGTGGCCGGCCAGCCCGGTATGCCGGCGCACTGCCCATGAACGTCCTCGACACACTGGGGCTGGTCACCGTTTCCTTCGGACACTGGTCCGGGGTCGCCGGGGGCGACTCTGTCCGGCAGTCCGACCCGGAACACCACCGTTACCTCCGGCTAGAATTCGATCCGCAGGGGCGACTCGTTGGGGCCATCGCTGTCGGCCTGCCCGGACACGTGGGCGTGCTGCGCGGCTTGATCCAGAGCGGTGCCCCTCTGGGCCCGTGGCAGGCCCGCCTCAAGCAGGCCCCCGGTCGAATCGCCGAGGCCTATGTGGCCCGCGTGGCCGGCGGGGGTTGAACCTCATCGAGCCGTGACCGTCACCCTCAAACTGTTTGCGAGCCTCGGGGTACACTTGCCTCCGGGTGCGCGGGAACACGCCGTACAGGTGGAAATCCCGCAGGGCACGAGCATCGGTGAGCTGCTGGACCGCTTCGGCGTACCCCCGGAGCAGCGCCACCTGGTGCTCCGCAACGGCGTGTTCGTCAGCCCGGCTGGACGAGCCGAACCCCTGCACGCCGGAGACAGCGTGGCGGTATGGCCGCCGGTGGCCGGTGGCTGATCAGCCCCCGCACCAGTGGCGCGCCAGCGCCTGAGGCGTTCCCAGGTCCTGCGCCCGGCCGCCGGCGATCCGCTCCCCACGCACGCGCAGCCCTTCGCGCAGGGCCACCTGCACCGCCTCCCCCACATGGCGATCGTGGGCCGCATTGGTCACGCCGGACCCGGCGTGGCGATGCAGGAGCTCGGTGAACACCGGATTCCACACAGCGAACATCCAGGTATCGCGCAGGCGTGGCCTGCGGGGCTTGATCTCCAGTCCGCGGACCGTCCCGTCCGGAGCCAGATCCACCAGATCGCAGCGCTCCGGCTCGTCGGTGGAAAACAGTCCCAGGACCACGTCCGCCTCCCGGGCCCGCTCCAACAAGGGGGAGAAGACGTCCCGCGGCGAGAACCGCAGATCCGGGAAACCCAGGGCCACCCGGCAGTCCCGAACGAAGGGCCAAGCCCGATCCACCGTCTCCAGCGATCCGTTGGTCGGGTCGGTCACCAGATAGGCGAGATGCAAACCGTAGTCCGCCCCGTCACCAAGCAGGGCCGGGATGTCCCATTTGCCCTGGCGCACGACCACGAAGACCTCCCGGATACCGGCGGCTGCAAAGGCCCCGAGGAGATCCGCGCACAGTGGCCGCAGCACCCCGCCGGGCCCGGGCACCGGCAACATCTCCTTGCTGCACGGCAGCCGACCCAGACGCCTGGCCATCCCGGCCGCCGGGATCAGTCCGACCGTCTTCACCCGAAAGGATGGCGCAACACGATGTTTTCCGTGCGTTCCGGCCCTGTGGAGACGATGTCCACCGGAACGCCCACCACCTCCTGGATACGCCGGAGATAGGCGCGCGCGTTGGCCGGCAGCGCCTCGTAGTCGCGTACGCCCACGGTGGATTCGCGCCAGCCCGGCAGGTCCAGGTAGATCGGCTCACAGGCCTCCAACGACTCCGCGCCCACGGGCGGGACCTGGAACTCGCTGCCATCGCAGCGATAACCCACGCAGATGCGCAGGGTCTCGAGACCGTCCAGCACGTCCAGTTTGGTGACGCACAAGCCCGTGACGCTGTTGATTTGGACGGCCCGGCGCAGCGCCACCGCGTCGAACCAACCGCAGCGACGGGGCCGCCCCGTGGTGGCGCCGAACTCGTGCCCTCGTGCGGCCAGATGCTCCCCCATCTCGTCGAACAATTCCGTAGGGAACGGACCGGCCCCCACGCGCGTGGTGTAGGCCTTGGTCACGCCGAGTACATAATCCAAGGCGTGCGGCCCCACCCCGCTGCCCGTGCACGCCCCGCCGGCGGTGGTATTGGAGGAAGTGACGTACGGATAGGTGCCATGGTCGATGTCGAGGAGCGTGCCCTGCGCCCCTTCGAACAGCAGGCTACGACCCGCCTGGCGTAGCTGGTACAGGCGATGGGGGACATCGGTGACCATCGGGGCCAGGCGTTCCCCCATGGCCAGCGCATCATCGAGAATCCTTTGAAAATCTGCGGGCTCGGCATGGAAGTAGTTCTTCAGAACGAAGTTGTGATAATCCAGTACCTCGCCCAGCTTGGCGGCGAACCGCTCGCGGTGCAGGAGGTCCTCCACACGCAGGGCCCGTCGGGCCACCTTGTCCTCGTAGGCCGGTCCGATGCCACGGCCCGTGGTGCCGATGGCCTTCTTGCCGCGCGCCCGTTCCCGGGCACGATCCAACATCACATGATACGGAAGGATCAGAGGGCATGCCTCTGAAATCCTGAGCCTTTCTCTGGCCGGAATGCCCTTGGATTCCAACTCGTCGACTTCGGCCAGCAGCGCGTCGGGCGCAAGCACCACCCCGTTGCCGATAAAACACTCTACGCCCTCACGCAGGATTCCCGACGGGATCAGATGGAGGACCTGTTTCTCCTCACCGATGACCAGGGTATGTCCGGCGTTGTGCCCCCCCTGGAAACGAACCACCGCATCGGCCCGCTCCGTGAGCAAGTCGACGATCTTACCCTTGCCCTCGTCCCCCCACTGGGTGCCGAGCACCACCACGTTCTTGCCCATCGTTTCAGACTTCCTTCACGATCCAATTTCCATCCACCCGCACCAGCACGCGGTCACAGCCCAGCGCCTGGGCTCCCCCTTCCTGACCGGACAACCCGCAGACCACGCGCTCGCCCCGCGCCCGCAAGGCCTGGATCCGTTCTTCGGCCGCATCCACATCTTCGGGACCCACATAGATCGCTCCGCCACCGGATGTCTCCGGCTCCGGGGCGAGCTCGCACAACACACGCAGGTCCGTGCTGAACCCCGTGGCCGGCCGTGCCCGCCCGAAGGCCGCTCCGATGTCGTCGTAGCGCCCCCCGCGGGCGATCTCCCGTCCCACGCCGGGAGCATAGGCGGCGAACACCACCCCCGTGTGGTAGCGGTAACCCCGCAGTTCACCCAGGTCGAAGTGCAAGGTGACAGCGGGTTCATGGCGGGCCAGGCGTTCGGCCAGCGCCTCCAAATGATCGAGACACGCCGCTACCGCGGACCCGCCTGCGGCCAACGCCTTGCGCGCCCAGACGAAAATCTCCGCACCCCCGTGCAGACTCACCAGAGCCTCCAGCGCCGCCGAGATCTCCCGCCCACAGTCCAGCAAGGAAAGCATGGCCTCGAGCTCCGGCACGGACTTGCGCTGCAGGACGTCGAACAGGGCATATTCGTCGTCCTCGCCCAAGGATGCACGCCGTGCCAGGGCCCGATAGATCCCTACGTGGCCCAGGTCCAGATGCAGATCCTCCACGCCCATGAACCGCAGGGTCTCGAGCATCAGGCGGATCACCTCGAGGTCACTGTCCACTCCGGCATGCCCATACAGCTCCGCGCCCACCTGCAGCGGACTACGCGATCCGCCGATGCCGTCCCCCCGGGCGCGCAGCACCGTGCCCAGGTAGCACAATCGCGTCGGCCCCGGGCGGTTCAGCACGTGCGCGTCGATGCGCGCCACCTGAGGCGTCATGTCCGCGCGCACCCCGAGCTGCCGGCCGTTGAGCTGGTCCACCAGCTTGAAGGTCTGCACATCCAGATCCCGGCTGGTGCCCACCAGCAGCGATTCCAGGTACTCGATGAACGGCGGGATGACGAGCTCGTAGCCCCAGGTGTGAAACAGATCCAACAGCCGCCGGCGCGCCCGTTCCAACCGTTCCGAATGGGGCGGCAGGGCCTCCTCCACCCCCTCGGGCAGGAGCCATCGATCGGTGGGGATCATCCCGAGCGGTCCTCAGCTATGGCGCACCCAGTACAACAACAGCGCACCACAAACCATGCTGGCCAGCCCGACCAGACGGAGCAGCCGGTCCGGAAGGCTGGCCATCCGGACCAACGCCTCTCGAAAGCCGCGCGGGGCCACGGCCGGCATCAGTCCTTCGAGCACCAGGACCAGCGCCAGCGCCGCCCAAAGGTCGTCCCATGCCATGAACCGCGCTCACTCTTGCCCGGCTGATTGCGCACGCCCCTGCGCGTGCTTGAAATAGCGGAAAAACTCCGAATCCGGCTCGATCACGAACAGCCCGCTGCCGCCCCCGAATGCCTTGCGGTAGCCCTGCAGGCTGCGCACGAAGGAGAAAAAGGCCGGATCCTGTCCGTAGGCATGGGCGTAGATCTCCGCCGCCCGGGCATCGCCGTCGCCGCGGATGCGCTGGGCCTCTCCATAGGCCTTGGCGAGAATGACCTCGCGTTCGCGGTCGGCCTCGGCCCGGATCCGTTCGGCCGCCTCCTTGCCCCGCGCGCGGAAGTCGCGGGCCACCCGCTCGCGCTCGGCACGCATACGCGCGTAGACCGAGTCGCTGACCTCATCGGGCAGGTCGATCCGGCTGATGCGCACGTCCACCACCTTCACTCCCAGGTCGGCGGCGGCGGTATCGGCTTCCTGCTGGATGATCTCCATCATCTGGGCACGTTCACCCGAGACCACCTCCTGAATGGTGCGCTTGCCGAACTCGCTGCGCATGCGGTCCTTGACGATCTGCGACAGCTTGATCAGGGCGTCGCGTTCGCCTCCGGGGTTCTTCAGGTAGAAGTGCTTGGTGTCGGCGATCCGCCATTTGACGAAGAAGTCCACCGTGACGTTCTTCTTCTCGCTGGTGAGGAATGGCTCGGGCTGCGCATCCAGGGTGAGGATGCGACCGTCGAACTTGACCACCTGTTCGATGGGGTACGGCCACTTGAAATGGAGCCCCGGCTCGATGTCCGACTGCTTGATGTCGCCCAGGCGGATGACCAAGGCACGCTCGCGCTGGTCCACCACATAGAGCAGCGTGGACAGGAGCACCACCAGGGCGAGGACGATCAGACCGATCTGCTTGATGCTCATCTTCAACGCCCCTCCCGGAGCCTCATGGGCCGGCGGACCCGTTCCGAGGCCGAACCCGAATTGCTCGCGGCCCGCCGCGAAAAAGTGCCTCCGGTGGGGGAGGCCGCAGCCCCGGTCTCCGGCAGGTGAAGGGGCTTCGGTTGTTTCATCAACTGCTCGAGCGGCACATAGAACAGGTTGTTGCCTTGCGCCACGTCCACGAGCACCTTGTTGGAGCCGGAGAGCACCTGCTCGACGGTTTCCAGATACAGACGCTCTCGGGTCACGGCCGGGGCCTGGCGGTAGGCCTGCAGCAGCTTCACGAAGCGATCGGCCTCACCCTGAGCGTTCTCCGTAATGGAATCCCGATAGGCGATGGCCTCCTGTTTCAGGCGCGCCGCCTCGCCGCGGGCCTGAGGCAGGATGCCATTGGCATAGGCCTGTGCCTCGTTGCGGAAGCGCGCCTCGTCCTCACGCGCCTTGATGGCATCGGCGAAGGCGTCCTGCACGGCGGCCGGCGGCTGGGCCTGCTGCATGTTGAGCGCGGTGACCAACAGCCCCGTCTTGTACTCCTTGAGGATGGCCTGCATCAGCTCCCGGGTCTTGGCCGCCACCTCGGCGCGTCCCTCGGCCAGGATGTAGTCCATCTTGCTGCGCCCCACCACTTCGCGCAGGGCCGACTCCATCACCTGGCGCAGGGTCACGTCCGGCAGGCGGACCTGGAACAGGTAGTCCTCGGGTTGCTCGATGAGATATTGCGCCGCCACCTCGACCTCGACGATGTTCTCGTCCTGAGTCAGCATGGTGGCCTTGTGCTGCGCGGTGCGGATCTCCGTGACGTTGACCCGCTCGACCGATTCGATGGGATACGGGGCATGCCAGTGGGGGCCGGGGCCGGCGGTGCGCGCATAGGCGCCGAAACGCAGTACGACGCCCGCCTCGCCGGGATCGATGATGTAGATCCCCGAGCCCAGCCAGACGAGTAGCGCGGCGACCAGCAACAGCCACAGGCTGGGACCCGGCGCGCCGCCCTTGCCGCCGCGCCCTCGCCCGCCGCCGCGGATTCCCTTGCCACCGAACAGGTTCCCCAACCGTTCGGTGAGCTTGCGCAGGACCTCGTCCAGATCGGGCGGGCCCTGCTGGTCCGAGGGACGCTGGCCCCAGGGATCCTTTCCACCACCGGGTTCATTCCACGGCATATCGTTCTCCGTCGCACATGGCGTACTGGCAAACCGGGCACCACTGCACCGCAGGGACTCCAATCGCCTCGGCGGGCACGTCTCAATGGATGCCGGCGCGGCATTGTATCCGTCCACACCGGCAAATTCATCCGCGTGGCCTCGGACCTCGAGCCGCTGGCTGGGGCCGACACTCAGCGGGCCGCCGACGGATCCTGCGACCGGAGCAGGCGATCGAACCGACGGCGTGGCAGCTCCACTTCCATGCGCCAGCCACCCGTGGCCCGCGGCTCGTCGCGCCGCACGGCCCCCAAGGCGAACAACTGCGACCGCAGACGACCCTCTTCCGGGCCAAGGTCGACCCAGCAACGCCGGATCTCGCCCTCGAACCATTCGCCCAGGGCGCGGCGCAACGCCTCGACGCCCTCTCCCGTGGCCGCCGACAACGCCGCCGCCCGCACCCGCCCTCCCTCGTCGCGTTCGAGGCGAGCCGGCCAGCCCGCGCGGTCGATCTTGTTGTACACCAGGACTTGGGGCACGCCTTCGGCGCCGATCTCCTCGAGGACCTCACGCACATGATCCACCGTCTCGTCGTGGCGCGGATCACTGGCATCGACCACGTGCAACAGGAGGTCCGCCTCGCGCGTCTCCTGCAGCGTGGCGTGAAAGGCGGCCACCAGGTCATGCGGCAGTTGGCGCACGAAGCCCACCGTATCGGCCAGCACCACCGACCCGCCCCCGGGGAGCACGAAGCGCTTGAGCGTCGGGTCGAGGGTGGCGAAGAGTTGGTCGGCCACGTACACACCGGCGTCGGTGAGGCGGTTGAACAACGTGGACTTGCCGGCGTTGGTGTAACCCACCAAGGCCACGGTGGGCACCTGCGAGCGGCGGCGGGCCCGGCGCCCCTGCTCGCGGCGGTTGCGCACCTTCTCCAGGCGGCGCCGGATCTGTTGGATGCGCCCCGCGATGAGGCGCCGGTCCGATTCGAGCTGCTTCTCTCCCGGGCCACGCAGGCCGATACCGCCCTTCTGCCGCTCCAGATGGGTCCAACCGCGCACCAGTCGGGCCGAGAGGTAGGTCAACTGGGCGAGCTCCACCTGGAGCTTGCCCTCGTGGGAACGGGCCCGTTGGGCGAAGATGTCCAGGATGAGCTGCGTGCGATCCACCACCCTGCAGGCGCAGATGCGCTCCAGGTTGCGCACCTGGGCTGGGCTCAGGGCATGATCGAACAGGACCACGTCGGCGTGGTGCTCGCGCACCGTCCGCGCGATCTCGCCGGCCTTGCCCGAGCCGACGAAGGTATGCGAATCCGGCGTCTCGCGGACCGCCTCGACCCAGGCCACCGCGGCGGTGCCGCTGGAGGCCACCAACTCACGGAACTCCTGGGCGTCACCGGCGGCCGGCCCGTGACGGAACGTCACCCGGACCAGCACCGCGCGGTCACCGCCTGCGAAACGCTCGAACAACCTCGCTCAGACCTCGCCGGGAACCACGCCGGGCGTCCGGGGAACGCAGAACCGGCCGGCTGCGCGCCGTGCGCTCGTCCGTGGAAACACCCGCACCCGTCGATCGGGCACCGCGGTGGATCAATCCTCGCTTCCGGAATCGCTTCCGGAATAGGGAATCTTGATGTTGCGCGAAGGCACGATGGTGGAAATGGCGTGCTTGTAGATCATCTGGTTGACGCTGTTGCGCAGGAGCACGACGAACTGATCGAAGGAATCGATCTGACCCTGCAATTTGATCCCGTTGACGAGGTAGATCGACACCGGCACGCGCTCCTTGCGCAGCGTGTTGAGGAAGGGTTCTTGTAGTGTCTGCCCTTTTGCCATGAATGGTCTCCTGAGTCGTCATGGAGGCGTGGCCGGAACGGCCTCGGGGGCATGCTCGCCACCCGGCCCGCGCTTCCTCGTTCTCGGAACGACGATGCGACAGCGCGTTCCGTCCCCCACTGCCGAACCGTTTATAAGTATTCGTTGATTCTAGCGCAAATGCCGCTCGATGATGCGGTCAATCGCCGATGGTGCGGCCCGGTCGTCCCATGGATCGACCACCACGTCGGCGGATGTGGCGCGCAACCAGGTGAGCTGGCGCCTGGCGAGCTGGCGGGTGGCGACGATGCCCCGTTCCACCCACTCGGTGTCGGACAGGGCGCCTTCGAGGTGCGCCCACGCCTGGCGGTAACCCACGCAACGCATGGACGGCGACACCGCGCGCAGATCCCCCCGCGCCCGCAGGCGGCGCACCTCAGCCAGGAATCCCGCCTCCACCATGCGCAGGAAACGCGCGCGGATGCGCGCGTGAAGCCGCCCACGGTCAGCCGGCACCAGGGCGATGGACAGCGTCCGATAGGGCAAAGGCCGCGCCGGGGCCGCCTGCCAGCGGCTCAGCGGCCGGCCGGTGGAGCGAACGACCTCCAGGGCGCGCTGGATCCGCTGGGCATCGTTGGGATGGATCCGCCGCGCCGCCGCCGGATCGAGCCGGCCGAGCTCGGCGTGCAGCGCCGGCCAGCCACGCCGCGCCGCCTCCCGATCGATGGAGGCGCGCAGCGCCGGATCGGCCGGTGGCATGGGGGCAAGCCCTTCGCGCAAGGCCCGGAAATACAGCATGGTCCCGCCCACCAGCAGCGGCACCCGCCCCCGGCCGGTGATCTCGCGCATCACGCGCAGCGCGTCTTTCCGGAAGCGCCCGGCCGAATAAGGCTCCGAAGGTTCCACGATGTCGATCAGGTGGTGCGGCGCCTGGGCGAGCACCTCGGGCGGTGGCTTGGCCGTGCCGATATCCATGCCGCGATAGACCTGGGCCGAATCGACGCTGACGATCTCCAGCGGGAGCCTACGTACCAGCGCCAAGGCCAGCTCCGTCTTGCCCACCGCCGTGGGTCCCATGAGCAGGATGGCCGGAGGCGGAGACGACCCCGTCATCAGCGCCCACGCAAGAACAACCGATCCAGCGCCTGCAGGTCGAGCTGCACCCACGTGGGCCGACCATGGTTGCACTGGCCGCTGCGCTCGGTGTTCTCCATGGCACGCAGCAGGGCGTTCATCTCCTCCAAACTCAATCGGCGGTGGGCACGGAGCGAACCGTGGCAGGCCAAGGTGGCCAACAGCCGGTCGATCTCCGCCGCCACCCGCAGACTCGTGCCATGGGTGCCGAGATCGGCCAGGACATCGCGCACCAGCCGTTCGGCGTCGGCCCCGGCGAGGGCGGCGGGCACCGCGCGCACCCGCAATTCCGCAGGACCGGTCCGGTCGATTTCCAACCCGATCCGAGCAAGATCCACCTGAGCCTCCTCGGCCAGGTCCGCCTCGTGGACCGAGACCCGCATGCACACCGGCACGAGCAGCCGCTGGACCGCCGGCTGGCGCGCGTGCCAGGACCGCTTCATCCGCTCATAGGTGATCCGCTCGTGGGCGGCGTGCATGTCCACCACCACCAG